>CAZVPE010000020.1:5592-41034 GCA_964628155.1 uncultured Polyangiaceae bacterium
AGCGTCGAGCGTCGAGCGTTGATCGGTCAGCGCGGGGCGGGGAGGGGCGGGGGTCGGGGATAGACCCGAGCCCCTGCTTCTGGCATCCTTCCCCAACGTGTCAAAAGGGAAGCTCACCCGCCAAGAGCTCGGCTGGTTGCTGACGCAAGAGGCCCAAGGCGCCGCCGAGCGCCTGCGAAAGGGCGTCACGGCGCTCACGCAGGCGCCCCCGCCGCCCGGTGCGGATGCCAGCGGTGTCGACGCCACACTCTCGGTCCTCGACGACACGATGAAGATGCTCTCGAGTCTGCACGCGCGGCCCGTCGGGCTCCGTGGGCGCCGGGGGCGGATCGATCTGGCTTCGCTTCTCTGGGAAGTCGCGCCCGAAGCGCGGGTCTCGATCGAGCCCGGCGGCGGTACCGAAGTCTTCGGCGACGAAGCCGAACTGCGGCGAATGCTTCACGTCATGCTCGGGCACGGGAGCAGCAGCGGCAGCGCGGTCACCATCCGTGGCGACGGCGACGAAGTCGTCGTCGGCGTCATGCTCGGCCCGGACAGCTCTGCGACCTCCGAGACCGAACGCGCGTGGCTCGCGCGCATGTCGCTGCGTTATGGCGGTCGCTACGAACTCGACGGAAGCATGGAAGTCTTGGCTTTGCCGGCCGAAGGCGTCGAGGCGCGCGACGACCTCGCGAAGCTGCGCAAGGAGCTCGACGAGGCGAGAAAGCAAGGGGAGGCCTATGCTCGGGAGCTGGCGGCCGTGTGGGCGGCGGGTGATGAGCCGATGGCGCCGTCGACCTATCCCCCCGCCTCGTCGCCGGTCACGGACCGGGTGGGCACCATCGCGCGACTCGCCGGCGCCATCGCGGCGTCCCTGAGGGCGATGCTCTCGCCCGCGGCCCGGGAGCTCGCCGAACTGCGGGCGTACCCTGGACCGCGGAAAAGCTCGCCGGATCTTGAAATGGCGGCACGTGGAGAAGTCGACGAACGCCTCGAAGTCATTCGCCGCCGGCTGCTCTCGGTGCAAGAGTTCGTCGCTGAGCTCGCGGCCGTAGGCGAAAGCGACTCCCTCGAGCCGTCGCGCGAAGTCGACCTTGTCGAACTGGTGCGAGGAGAAGTGAGAAACCTCGAGGCGCGGGCCCTGCGAGCGGGGGTCGAGCTTCGGGTGCGGACGGTCCCGGACGAGCCCAGCGCGCGGGTTCCCTCGCGCGTTGCCCCCCGCCTGGCCGCGGTATTGGCCCGGGAGCTTATCGCGTACGGTATTTCGGCCACCCCACGCGGTTCCGGCGTCGTCGCCACGGTGGTCGCAAGTGGTGCGCGCAACGACGATCAGGCGCTCGGCCCGCGAATCGTCGTCGACGACGCGGGAACGATCCTCCCGGCGTCCGCGCGTCGCGCCATCCTCGCGCTGGAGGTCGAGCCAGGGACATTCGGGCGCCCGAGCAGTGTGCCCCTCTTCATCGCGGCCGAAATGGCCGCGGCTCAAGGAGCGCTCCTCGAACTTTCCGACGCTCTTCCAGAAACGTCCGCGGGCGCACGCAGCCCGGCAAGCGGCGGCGGGCGGGGGACCGGCGGCGGGGTAAGGGTCATCGTCACCTTCCCTCGCTGAGCCTCGTGTGCGATGCTCCTCGCGATTCGCGGACAAGGGCGATGCGCATTCTCGTCATCGAAGACTCGGACTCGATCCGGCATATGATCGAGGCGTTGGTGCGGGCCCGCGGGCACGAGGTCGAAGCCGTATCCAGCGGCGCCAAGGGCATCGACAGCGCGCTCACGCAGCCGCCCGACGCAATCCTGCTCGATCTGCACCTGCCCGGGACCTTCGACGGTTTCGAGGTCTGCAGGAGGCTACGCAAGGAGGGGCCCACGCGAGCCGTGCCTATCATCGTCATCAGTGCGCTGGCGGACGACACGTCCAAGCAGCGCGCGCTCGATGCCGGCGCGACCGCCTACTATACGAAGCCGTTCAGTCCGACGGCCTTGCTCAAAGAGATCGAGTGGATCCCGGTGCGCGAGAGCGCACGGGTGCGGGTCAAATAGTCAGGACGCCCGAGGCCCGATTTCACTTGGCGCTGATCCGCGCTACGCGCGGCTTTCCCGATTCGCCCGGGGGGACAGGATCCGCGGCAAGGAAATCGGCTGCCCGAACACGGAGCCGTTTTCGGTACGTGGCCGGCCCCGCCAAGAGTAGCTCGATGTCCTGATCGCAGCCGAGGTGCTCGATCTGCGCCTCCGGTCCAATCCCCGCGAGCATCCAGACTTCGGCGCCTCGCGGGGTCGCGACGACGCGCACCGTGCCCGGCGGTCCTTCACCGCCGACCGCGCTCCCGGGCTCGCCCGGGGGCCATGGGTCGCCCGCTCCGGCCCGGGGGTGGGACGGGTCGAGCTGCACGGCCGCTTCGAAGCGTGGCTTGCCGTCGGGCCCCGGATCCCAGCCAGCGGAACCCGGGGGGACGACCACGCGTTTGGGTGCATAGCCTTCCGCCGTCGCGATGAACTCCAGCCGGGCGCCCACGGGCATTCGGGGGATGTCGACCGGGGCCTGCCCCTCACGCAGGAGCACTTCCGTGTGGACGGGCACATCGGTGACGAGGAGCGCCCCGACGCAAGCGGGCGGTACGTCATGCTTGGGAGACGACGGCGGAATCGGAGCCGCGTCGGTGGGCTCGCGCCGCACGACCGCGTCGGAACGCAGCCATCCCACCGCGTACGATCCTGCGGCGACGGCCGCAACGGCCAATCCAGCGGCCGACCACCACCCGCGCCTCGGGTCGAGGTGGGGCGCGCTCGCCGAGGTTGCGCGACCCTTCTTCAGGTGAGAGGGCTGCGTCGGGAGCTGCCGCTCGAACTCGCGCGTGGCGAGCGGCACGCGCTTGGTCGGAGGAGCGGGCGCTGCGACGGACGGGGGGTCGCTGCGTATGGCCAGTAGCTCCTCGACGGCCGATTCGTTGGGTTCCGGGCGGTCCACGAAGCGAGGAGGGGGCGCCGGTGTGGGTTCGAGCTCGGCAATGGCCCTCAGCGCGCGCGCATGCTGCTGCTCGCCGCCGCCGGACACCCCAAATTGAGCGATCAGCGAGTCGACATCGGCCTCCGAATACGGCAGTCCTCCGCGGTCAGGGACGAACTCCGTAGTCGGCAATTCGGTCGCGTTGGCCGGGGTGGGGTGCTTCGGCGCGCGCGCGACCGTTGGTTCTTCTTCCGCGGAGAACGCCGACGCCGGCGCCCTTCGCGGGGACTGAGGCGCCGCAATGGAGGGAAGGGTATGGCGGCCGACGCCCAGCGTGACCCGCTTGACCTCCCGGGCCAAGCGGGCAAGGGCGCGCCGTCCCGCCGCGCGATTGACGGGGATGAGGGCCGCGTCGAGCTCCTCGGCGAGGGCCGGCAACCCCGCGCCGTTCTTGCGCTTGCTCGCGGCGGCGAGCGCCGGCGTCTGGGACCCGCTCGCGTCGAGCAGGCGGCCGAGGACTTCACGAATCGATGCCTCGGCGTCGCCGCTCCTGCGATCTCGCTTCGGTTTGACCAGAGCCACCGTGCCCTCTTCGCCGACGAATACGCTCTTGGGATCGATGTTGCCGCCTATTGGGTCGGCCTGCTCGGCAATCTCGAGGACCAAATACCCAGCCAGCTCGGGCGCGAGGGGGACGCGCTTGGCTTCCACGACCGCGAGCACTTCGTCGAGCGTGACCGAGGCATCGAGCGCGCCGCCGCTCATTCGGGCGGCTCCGATTCGGCGACCGGTCGCACGAGCACGCCGGCGCGCGCGAGAAAGCGCTTGGCTTCGCCGATCGAGCACGTCCCACCATGAAAGATGCTCGCCGCGAGGACAGCGCTCGCGCGTCCCTCGACGAGGCCGCCGCGAAGGTGATCGAGCGTTCCAACACCGCCGCTGGCGATGACCGGGACCGGCACGGCATCGGACACGGCCCGTGTCAGCTCGATGTCGTAACCCGAGAGCGTTCCATCGCGGTCCATACTGGTCAGGAGAATTTCACCCGCCCCGAGCGCGACGGCCTCCTCCGCCCACTTCACCGCGTCGAGCCCCGAGTCGGTTCGGCCGCCGTGCACGAACACGCCCCAGCCCCTCCCGTTTTCTCGCTTCTTCGCGTCGATGGCGACGACGATCGCCTGCGCCCCCCACGCGTCGCTGCAGTGCCGGAGCAGGAGTGGGGTTTTGACCGCGGCCGTATTGATGCTCACTTTGTCGGCCCCGGCGGCGAGAAGACTGCGTACGTCGTCTTGGGTGCGGACGCCTCCACCGACGGTGAAGGGAACGAAGACCGCGTCCGCCGTGCGGGCGACGACGTCGAGGAGCGTTCCACGGCCTTCGTGCGAGGCGCCGATGTCGAGCAGCGCCACTTCGTCCGCCCCCTCGAAGTCGTACCGCGCGGCCTGCTCGACGGGGTCCCCGGCGTCGCGCAGCCCGACGAACCGCACGCCCTTTACCACCCGCCCCCCTTGCACATCCAGGCACGGGATCACCCGCTTCGCGAGCATCGTGGAGAGGCTTACCCCGTCGCAATAGGCTTCGTAAAGCCGCGGGGAGCGGGGGACCTCGGAAAGAAAACTGCGGGGCCCACCCGGCGCGAGGGAGCCGCCGAGCGAAGCCCAAATGGATTGGAACCGAAGGACACGCCGGGGGGCGGAGCAGCGCCTCGTGGAGAAGACTACCTTGACGTGCTTGTCCGTACTTCATTAGCCTACGCGGGCCTCGCTCCGCATTCGCCGTAAAAAGCGAGCCTTTTCGCGGAAGTACCGCCCGGCTTTCTCCGGTCTGCTCATTCAAGCTCTGCCGCCTGCCTCTTCCATGGCCCACCCTGGCGCGATGCCGCCCCGAACGTCCGCAAAAAAGAAGGCCCCGGTCGCCGCTCCCGCGCCCCCGAAAAAGGCGCCTTCCGTGGAGGAGCGTACGGCGTTCCTCGAGGAGCGGCTGAAGGCCGCTCCCGCCGAGGTCCAGGCGAAATACCGCACCGATTTGGACATCAGCTGGGTCGCGCACGACAGCGCGCTCGAAGGGGTGGTCTACACGCTCACGGAGCTTCGTACGGCGATCGGCTCATCCGACGCGAGCGTTGCCTTCGACGCCACGGCGCAGCCCGTCGTCGAAGAGATTCGCCGTCACCGGGAGGCGCTCAACTTCGTTCGCGAACTCGCGGTCAAGCGGCGGCAGCCTGTCACCGTGGACGTGGTCAAGAGCATCTATTGCGTGCTCCATCCCGAAGAGGGGGACGTCAAAACGGTGAAATACCGCAAAGACATCCCCCAGCACCGCCTCTACTTCCACGAGTACACGCCTCCCGACAAGATCGCATACAAGCTGCGCCAGGTCGTCGATTGGGTGAACGACCCGGAAACCCGTAGAACGCGCCCGCCGGTCCGACTTGCCGCGAGAGCGCATTATGACCTCCTCCGCATTTTTCCCTTCGCGAGCGATAGCGGGAAGGTCGCGCGGCTCTTCATGAATCTCTTGCTTCTGCGCAGCGGGTGCCCTCCGGCGATCATCCATTCGACCGAGCGGCAGCGGTACTACGAGGCGCTGAAAGGCTCGAGCTCGACCATGTTGGCGATCGTGCAAGATGCGATCGAGAACAGCCTGGCGTCGATCGAGAAGCTCCTCGATCAATACGACGCCGGCGATGCGACTCGGGCGGACCGGCGTTCGTCGCGCCCTCCCACGGTCTGACCTTCCCGGCCGGGGCGGCATTTGCCTCGCGGTACGGTGTGCTCGCCGAATGGCCCGGCAGATGTCGCAAGGCTGCGGCTCGAGGCCCAGCGCATCTCGGTGACCGAATTCACGCGGCCGAGCGAAATCGTGAGCTGGCTCGGGGCCGTACAAGCGCAGGATTACTTGGGCGCTTTATGGGCCGTCGGGCTCCGGCTCGTCGGGGCGTCCGAGCCGGATGTCGAGCGCGCCCTTGCAGAGAGAAGCATCGTGCGCACCTGGCCGCTTCGCGGCACGCTGCATTTCGTCGCGGCCTCCGATGCGCGTTGGATGCTCGAGCTGCTCGGGCAGCGGGTCGTCGCGCGAGCGGCGGGTCGGTTTCGCGCTCTCGGTCTAGACGAGGCGACCTTTGCGCGCGCACGCGGTGTCTTGGTAAAGGGCCTCGAGGGGGGAAGGCGCGTGACCCGGCCGGTCGCCTATGAAATGCTCGAGCGCGCGAAGATCTCCGTGGCTGGACAGCGCGGCATCCACATTCTCTGGCGTCTTGCACACGAGATCGTTCTCTGTTTTGGCCCCCGAGAAGGCAAGCAACACACGTTCGTGCTGGCCGACGAATGGCTGCCACCGACGAGGCGCGTGGCCCGCGACGAGGCCCTCGCCCGCCTCGCATGCCGGTATTTCCAAGGGCACGGCCCCGCGACCGTACAGGATTTCGCCTGGTGGTCCGGTCTCGCGATTGCCGAAGCGAGGAACGCCGTTCACCTCGCCGGCGGGCGACTCGACGAGGAGTCCATCGGAGGAAAGCGCTACTGGCTCGTCGGCGCCGCGGCGCTCTCGGCGGCCTCGCGTCCACGCGCGCATCTCTTGCCGGCGTTCGACGAGTTTCTCGTGGGTTTTGCCGATCGGAGCGCGGTCCTCGGAGGCCACCACGCGACGCGCGTAAACGCCGGTGGCGGCATTCTCAATCCGACCATCGTCGTCGATGGGCAGATCGTCGGGACGTGGAAGCGCCGCTTTGTTCGAGGCGAGGTGATCTTTTCGCCGACCCTCCTCGACGCGTCGGACGGGACGGATGTCAAGTCCATCGCGATCGCGTTCAGGCGGTACGCCGCCTTCTTGGGCGTCCGACCTCGGGGACTGTAGCGACGCCTGCGGGTAGAGTCGGGAGCGGCGGCTCCCTATACTCGGTGGCAACCAGGAGCCGCACACCAGGATGGCCACGAAAGCCGCGCCGAAGGCACGAAGGGGCGGCGTTTGCCGAGCCGCTCACGCAGCGTGGTGGTGTCTCTCGATCTCCGGATGCGTCGCGCCGACGCTCCCGGCGCCGCGCGCCGGCGTCGTGGGCGCGCCGGAGGACAAGCCAATTCGGTTCATCGAAGACGACTATGCAGGGGCGCTCGCGATCGCGCGCGCGCGCCGATTGCCTCTCTTCGTCGACGCATGGGCACCCTGGTGTCACACCTGCCTCAGCATGCGGAGCTACGTGCTCTCCGACGCTGCGCTCCGGCCCCTTCGCGAGCAGTTCGTCTGGCTCGCCATCGACACCGAGCGCGAAGGCAACGCCGGGGTGGTCTCGAAGTTGGGAGTTCGAGCCCTTCCCACGCTTTATGTGATCGAACCCACGAACGAAAAGCCGATACTCGCGTGGCCGGGGTCGCTGACGGCGAACGAGCTCGCGGTGCTCCTCGAAGACTCGGCTGCATCGGTCCGCCAGGGCGATGAAGGAGGCGCTGCGTCTTCCGCCCTCTTGCGGGGATACCGGGCGAGCGCCGGGGGAATGGCGAAGGAGGCGATCGCCGCCTATAGGCAGGCGCTCGCGGCCGCACCGCCCGATTGGCCCAGGCGGCCCCAATCGGTGGACGCACTCGTCGCCCAACTGGCGGACGACCGCCAGCTCGGCGCCTGTGTGGAGACGGGGCTCGAAGAGGCGCCGAAGATGCCCGCGGGAACCGCGCTCGCCGACGTGCTGCGAGCGGCGATCGGGTGCGCCGAGGAGCTTCCGGCAGGAGCTCCCGGGAGGGGGCGGCTCGGCGATCTCGCGGCGCTCGGTCATCACGCCGCTTCCGACCGTACGCAGCCGATTCTGGCCGACGACCGGTCCGACCTCTACGACTTCGTCATCGGCGCGTATCGAGAGCTCGGCCAGGACGACGAGGTGAAAGGCATCGCGGCGGAGTGGGCCGCGTTTCTCGAGGAGCAGGCCGGGCGGGCCCAAAGCCCGGCGGCCCGGGCCGTGTTCGACGCGCATCGGGTGCTCGCCTACAAGGCGCTTGGCGAACCGCAACGCTCCGTGCCGATGCTCGAGGAGAGCGAGCGAGACTTTCCCGCCGACTACAACCCGCCCGCGCGCTTGGCCTCCACGTACCTGGCGATGAAGCGGAACGACGAGGCCCTCGCTGCAGTGAAACGCGCGCTCGAGAAGGCATACGGGCCGCGCAAGCTGCGCCTATGGTCGCTCGAAGCCGACGCCTACGAGGCGATGGGAAACGGGCCTGCGGCCCGCGAGGCCCTGCGCGCGGCGCTCGACTTCGCGAAGACGGTCTCACTCACCGCGGGATATGCCAAACTTCGAGACTCGATCGAGAAACGGCTGAACGAGCCACGGTGACGACGGTCCAGCGCCGGCCTTCGTGAAGCTTCTTTGCAACGGGATTTCGTGTGTTGCAAAGCGGGCACGGGCACGCGTCAGGGAACACCTCTACAATCGCCCCCCGTGCTGCTCCAGCTATCGATCCGCAACGTCGTGCTCATCGAGCGACTCGTGCTCGAGCTCACCCCCGGCTTCAATGCAGTCACCGGCGAAACGGGGGCGGGCAAGTCCATGGTGGTCGATGCGCTGTCCCTCGTCCTAGGCGGCCGTGCCCGACCCGAGCTGGTCCGCAGCGGCGCCGAGGAAGCGGAAGTGGAGGCGCTGTTCGAGCTCTCGCCGAGTTCGCGCGTCGCCGCGAAGCTCGACGCGGGGGGAATCCCGGGAGAACGCGAACTGGTCGTGCGTCGCGTGGTGCAGGCGGAAGGTCGAAGCCGCGCGTACATCAACGGCCGCATTTGCACGGCTTCGCAGCTCGCGGATCTCGCGGCCGACCTCTGCGACATCGCGTCGCAGCACGAGAGTGTCGCGCTGACCGATCCGTCGACGCACATCGAGTACCTCGACGCATTCGGCCGCCTCGAGGCAGATCGCGCGCGCATGACCGAGCAGGTGGATTCGCTCGCGACCGTGGTACGTGAGCTCGACGCGGTGAGCGCGCAGGAGCGCGGGAGGGCCGAGCGCGAAGACTTCCTCAATTGGCAGATCCGTGAAATCGACGAGGTCGAGCCCCGAGAGGGAGAGGAAACGGAGCTGGCCAGCGAGCTCGCGCGCCTGCGCCACGCGGACAAGCTCCAGGCCGCGACTCGAGGCGCCGCGGAACGACTCTACGAGGGCGAGAGCGCGGCGTGCGACGAGTTGGCGCGCGTCTCGGCGGAGCTCGATCAGGCCGCTGCGATCGACGGTGCGCTCGCCCTCTTCGCGCGGACGATCGAGTCGGCTCGGGCGGAGCTCGCCGACGCGGCGAGGGCGCTCGCGCGGTACGCAGATTCGGTCGAGGCGAGTCCCGAACGGCTCCAAGAAGTCGAAGAGCGTTCGTCTCGATTGCAAAAGCTGCTGCGCAAGCACGGGCCGACGACCGCCGACCTGATTGCCCACCGCTCCGCCCTCGCGCGGGAGCTCGGGTCCCTCGCCAGCGCCTCCGAACGAGTCGCGGAGCTGGAGCTCGACAAATCCAGGCGGGTCACCCAAGTCGCAGCGGCTGCGCGCGCGCTGTCCCGCAAGCGGCGCGACGCTGCGGAGAAGCTGGCTGACGCAATCGGTCGGGAGCTGGCCCAGCTCGGGATGGGGCGTGCGCGGGTGGTGGTGGAGGTGACGCCCACGGCCGCGATGGGCGATTCGTTGACCGTGGACGGCGCGCGGTTGACCCGGTCGGGGATGGATCGTGTCGAGTTCCTGATCGCTCCCAACCGCGGAGAAGAGCCCCGCCCACTTCGCAAGATTGCCAGCGGTGGCGAGCTGTCGCGCGCGCTACTCGCCCTCAAGCGCGTGCTCGCGAGCGAGGGACCAGCCGGGACCTACGTGTTCGACGAAGTCGATGCGGGGGTCGGCGGAGCGGTTGCTGAGGTCATCGGACGCGCCATTGCCGACATCGCGAGGCACCGCCAAGTAGTTTGCATCACGCACCTGCCCCAGATCGCCGCCTTGGCCGACGCCCACTTCGTCGTGGACAAGAGCGAGACGCGTGGACGTACGCACACGACCGTGCGGCGGCTGTCGTCCTCCGAGCGCGTCGACGAGATCGCCCGCATGATCGGTGGCATCAAGGTTGGCGACGCCGCACGCCACGCGGCAGCCGAGCTTCTCGCCGGGCGAGTCCCCAAGGCGCCTTAGGGCCCGTTCGGGCTACGCGACGAAGAGCGCGGCGATGTTCTCGCTGCTCCGGAGCGTACGGTCGCGGACGGTCATCACCTCGTACCCGTCCCGGGTAACGAGCATCGTGTGTTCGAACTGGGCGCTCAGGCTGCCGTCGGCGGTGCGGACCGTCCACTTGTCGTCCGGGTCGACCTTCACTTCCCAACCGCCGAGATTGACCATCGGCTCGATCGTGAAGGTCATCCCGGTGCGCAGCCGCTCGCCCGTCCCGCGCTTGCCGTAGTGCTTCACCTGTGGCGCGTCGTGGAACTTGCGGCCAATCCCGTGGCCGACGAAGTCGCGGACGACGCTGCACCCCTGCGCCTCGACATACTCTTGGATCGCACCGCCGATGTCCCCGAGCCGGGCTCCGTCGCGCACTTGTTCGACGCCGACGTCCAGGGCGCGGCGGGCGACCTCCACGACGTGGCGCGCCTCGGCCGTAGGCGTTCCGACGTAGAACGTCGCGCTCGTGTCCCCGTGGAACCCGTCGTAGACGTGGGTCACGTCGACGTTCACGATGTCGCCGTTGCGAAGGGCGTAGCCGTCCGGGATGCCGTGACAGACGATCTCGTTGACACTGGTGCAAACGCTCTTGGGAAACCCCTTGTAATGGAGCGGCGCCGGCCGCGCTCCTTGGGAGAGCGTGTGCTCGTGTACGATCCGGTCGATATCCAGGGTAGTCATTCCGATGCGGATCTTGTCGCCGACGACCAGCAGCGTTTCCGCCGCGAGCCGGCAGACTGTGCGCATCGCCACGATCTCTTTCGGGCTCTTTATCTCAATCGCCACGGCGTACCCTCGACCGCCCTATCGGTAGCATCGCAAGGCGCTCAGCGCACGGGATCGATCGTCGATGCGGCCAGCACAGCGGCGATATCGGGCCGGGCATCGGGCGCCAAGTGGAAGTGAAGCTCGGCGTCCCCGCTCAGCCCCGGTCGAGCGAATTCCCGCACGAACGCGACGAAGGTCTTGCCGATGAGGCGCGCTTCGAAAGCCCGCAGAATCCCGGCGGAGGGACCCGTCGGAAGGACTTCGACCGTGAAGTCGGCAGGGAACGAATTCGAGCCGGCCAGCCTCTCTACCGTGTGGAGGCCGATTTGCCAGCTTCGTCCCTTGTCTTCTTCTTTCGACGTGACCGTCGTCACGTGCGCGCGCACGACGGCGTCGCCCACCTGGGCCCGCTCGCGCAGCAGGTTGCTATTGCGTGGGGTCGTCGGGGTGGGCGCCAGGTCGAGCTCGTATCCGACCGCCGACGGCTCGATTGCGTCGTCGAACAGTTCGGTCGCATGGGCGGCATAGGACGGAGGTGTCTTGCCCGGCTCGCGCGAACCAATTGCGCTGCTGGCGCATGCGGCGACCGCCAGCGCAATCGGCGGGAGGGAGAACCCGATGAAGCGGAACATCCTGGACGCTGTACTCCGAAGCCGGCCGCGCGCAAATCGGGAACCTTGCTTCCCGAGCGCACCGACGGCGTGCGATTGGCGAAGTTCTTATGATAGGTTGCGCCCGCTCGGGCCCGCATTCCCGCGCTCGGAGGAGGCACCAAACATGAAACGCGCTGTCGTCGCCATTTCGGTACTTACCGCGGGGGCCGCGCTCGCCGCCTCGGTGGTCGCTGCGCCTCCGAGCCAGTCTGCGAAAGGGGGGTCGCACGCGGTGGCCAGCGAGGCTCCTGTGGTTCAGAACCTGGGCGGCCTCGAAAAGACGATGAAAGGCCTGCGGTGGGGCCTGACGCACGACGAGGTCACCGATGCGTACAACAAGACGGGCGGGCTCTTCGATCAGGAATACGCCCCCCAGCTCATGCACGTGCAACCCGGCTACGAGCAGCAACAGCTCGAGGCTGACCGAGACAACCGAAAGGTGAACCTCGAGCGGAGCTACACCCGCTTCGGAGACACGCCGACCGGGTACGACACGACTCCGCTCAAGAACGAGTACACTTATCGAAACGACGAGGCGCTTCAAAAGCTCTTCAAGGACGGAAGGCAGCGCTACCTCTTTTACATCAAGGACAAGCTCTGGAAGATCTACGAAGAAGTTCCGCTCAAAGCCGAGGGGCCTCTCGGCGCGACCTTCCAGGACGCGGTGGCCAAGCTCAACGCGGCGATGGTCGTGCCCGCCCGGATCCGACCCGTGGATTCCTCGCAGGGCCTGGACCGCACGACGGCCGATTGGCAGGACCGGACGACGCACGTGCGCGCGCTCGATCGCTCGAACGAACACCTCCTCGGCCTCGTGCTCGAAGACCGCAACACGCTCGCGAACATCGCCTCCCTGCGGTCTACGAAGGCGGTCGATCCCTTTGCGATCGACCCTTCGATCGCGGCCATCACCAAGCAGGGGATCTCGGATCCCAACGCCGGTCGAGACGCGAAAGCCGGTGACGCCGGCGCCGGCAAGGGCAAGAAAGCGAAGTAGAACCCTGGCGCTTTTCGCCGATAGCTTCGCGATCCCGGCGTCGAGCGTGCTCGCCTACAGAAGTAGGCTCCGCGCGCTCGCCGCCAGGCTCGCTCGCTCTCGACGAAAATCACCAGGGTTCTAGAATTGCTCGGCGCCCGGTGGCACGTTGACTCCGCTGGTCACCACGAGGCGGAGCTTGGGCGCCGCCGTGCGAAGGGCGGGGAGGATCACCTTGTCACCGGTGATGGAGACGCCGGGGCAGCCGGCACACGTGCCCGAGAGGTGGATATGGAGATCGTCCCCTTCGTAGCCGACGAAATACATTTCCCCGCCGTCCGAACGGACGAGGGGCGCCAGGATCTCCCGGCAAATCTTGGAGATCTGCTCTTTTTCGCTCTCGTTCACGGAGCGACCTGCGCTCCTATGCTTACATGGGGGCTCGCGAAAGCGCCCGCGAGGGTTACCCCTCCTCGAGGTTGAGCTATACATTTCATTGGGGGCGAGGAGTACGTATTGCGGTACCGGCTCAGATTCTTGCTGCAGGAATTCGATCTACCGCGCGGCACCACGATCGTGGGGAGGAGCCTCGATTGTAACCTGACGATCGAAGACCCCCTCGTCTCGCGCGAGCATGCCAAGATCATCATCGACGATGATGGTCCGCGTGTCGAGGATCTCAAGAGCCGAAATGGCGTTCGCGTGAACGGCCTCCTCGTTCGTCAGCCGACCCTCTTGCGCGACGGCGATCGCGTTCGCATCGGGACGCAGGATCTCGTCTTTTGCCGCGTCGAAGCCAGCGGAAAGGCCCACTCGAGAACGACCGGGGTCCTTCGCCTCTGCGCACAATGCCGGCTTCCGTACGCCCGGGAGATCCTTGCGTGCCCCCATTGCGAGGCGACCGAGCAAACCGACGAGGGTACCCTCACGACCGACTCGGAGGACTACCGTATCGCATGGAATATGCAGCTCATCGTGGAAACGCTCGAGCGTGCGCTCGGTCTCGGGCGGGCGCCGGACGCGGAGCGGATCGCCAAGCGCGCGATCGGCAAGCTCGACGAGCTTCTTCTGTGCGGCGCGACCCTCGACCGTGAGACGCTGGGAACCGTGGCCTCGAAAGTGGCGTCGATGACCCTCGCGACGGACGACCCGAAGTGGCTTCTCTGGGTAATCGACCTACATCGGCGAATCGCGTCGGTGCCCTCCGTGGAGATCCTCGACAAGCTGGCTGTGGCCGGGCCAAGGCATGGCGCGGTGCTGGGCGGGCCGCTCGGCGAACTCCTCGAATCCTTGGAGTCCTCGATCCTTTCCGGATCGCCCAAAGACCATGATCTCGAGGGGCTGGCCCGGCTGCAGCGAACTCGGCGACAGATGGAGGGACAGGCGGCGCGGGGCCGGGTAGGGAGCCGTAGTGAACGGCCCGGTGTGACGTGACGCTTGTGCCTAGGCTTGCTTGGGCTCACGGGGGAAAGTAAAGCTTCAACGCGATCCAGCATGGGAAGACGCCTGTTCGACGCCGGGGGTATTGGGTCTTTCGTGACGAGCCCTTGGCTGGCGCGCGCCAAGCCCCCGGCGGCGTGAGCAAGCGCGATGCGCTTCCGTCTTCGCTACCTGCATCACGACCTCGAACTGAGCGAAGGGGAGTTTGCGCTTGGCCGCAGCGCCGACTGCCAGCTCTCCCTCGACGATCCGCTGGTGTCCCGCCGTCACGCGATTCTCATCGTCGCGAAGGACGGCGTGACGCTCGAGGACCTCAATAGCCGCAATGGGATCTCGATCAACGGCCAGCGCCTCGTCGGAAAGGTTTCGCTTCGGGCGGGCGACAAGATCCTGATCGGTTCGCAGGAGCTGACGCTGCAACTCAGCACCGAGGGCGGCGCGCACGATGCCTCGAGCGCGCTCCAGCGCGGGCGACTCACGCTTCCGAACATGGCTGCAGCGCAGCCGGTAACGAGCGATCGCCCGACACGACCCTCGGGTGGGCCGCAGGAGTCTCCTCCGAGCGAGTCCGGCGATCCGAGCTCGGAACGAAGGGCCAAGGCATTCCGCTTGCTGGCCGGCGTCGCCGACAAGGCGCTCGCCTTGGGTCGAGCCGAAGAGGCGGAGAGGCTGCTCGCGACTGCGCTCCTCGAAGTCGTCGAAACGAGCCGCGCGGGAAAGCACCCGTCCGCGTCGCTGGTCGATACAGCCGCCCGTTTCGCGGCGAAGCTCGCCACGGCCACATCGAAGGGGGTCTGGGCCGACTACGTCATCGAGCTCTACGATGCGCAGGGGCGGCTCTGCCCCGCGGTGGTCATCGATGAGCTTTACGGCGCGCTGCGAAAGGTCAACGCGGTCGATTTGCCGCGCCTCCGAGGGTATGTGGCGCGCCTTCGCGAGCGGCAGGCGTCCCTCGGTCCGGCGGAGAAGTTTCTTTTTCTGAGGATCGAGGGGCTCGAGCGCCTCGCCGCGCTTCGGTAACGCTCCCTTCGGGCGCAGCCCGCACGAGCGACTGCCACGCAAGGTTCGCGGCGGCGGCGCGACCGATGGCGGCGCGAAGTCCTTCGTCTTCGACGGCGAGGAGAGCGCGCGCGACCTCGGGCGGAATCACGCGCTCGGTGGGGACGGTGCGCGCGACGCGGCGTTCTACGGGGCGCTCGATCGGCGGGAGCGGACCCACGCGGAAGCGCAGGGTCCGCGCGTCCACACCGCGCTGACGAAGGCGGCCGCATACTTCTTCTGCCAGCAGGGAAAGCTCGTGCGCCCAAACGCTGCTCGGGACGCGCAAGACGAGCATCCCGTCGTGGAGCCAAACGGGTCGCGCGCGGTCGGCGATGCGAGGTCCAACCGCGTCCCGCCAGACCTGCGCCGAAACCGGTGGCCTTACTCGGGCAAACCGATTCTCCCCGGAGCGAGAGAGAATGGCCCCGAGCGGTTCCGGCGACGCCATCGACGGGCGCGATCGTTTCACGGCCAGTCTCGCCCGCTTGGCGCGGATTTTCGGACGATCACGTCGGGCTCCGTTTCTCGGACGTACGTTCTACCATTTCCGCGCGGACAGCAGTTCCGCGGGCCTCAGCGTGATTTGTCCTTCGGGAGCGACTGGGTCGAAGGTCGCCCCACGCCGGTCGGTCGTTCCCGCGTGGACGGTTCCGTCCGCAAGGAGGACGGCATACGTGGCCCCGGCGCGCGGCACCGACAGCCCCTCGGCGACGACGTAGATCAGCGCAGGGTGCGTTCGGCCCGGAGGCGCCGGGCGCCGGCGACATCGCTCGGCAACGGCGCCGGAAGCGTCGCGGCGTGCGCAGCGCTCGAGAGCCCGCACGTCGTCCGCGCCGGGAGCTCGGGCAATCGCCAGCGCCGCGGCCGCGCGCGCGTCTTCGCTGGCGTCGTCCGCGAGCATCGCGCGCTCGCTCGACCCGTCGCCGCAACGGGCGCCCGCCAACGCGAGGCCCGCCAGAGCATTGGCGCGGACGAGCGGGCGGGGGTCGTGCTCGAGCGGACACAAGGCGCGAGAGGCGAGCGCCGGGGCGTGCGCGCGCGCCGCGATGCGCCCCGCGGCGGCGGCCGCGTCGACGGAGCTGTTCGCGTCCGATCCGCCCGCGATCGCCTCGATCGGTCCAATGTCGGCGGCGTCACCGATGGATCCGAGCGACCAAGCGGCCTGGGCCCGTACCCCCGGGTCGACATCGGCGAGTAGCTTCCGCGCCGTCGCCAAGGCGGTCGGGTCGCCCGGATGCGCCGCGGACAGCAGCGCGGCGGCCTGCCGGTCGGCCGGCTCCAGCGAGTGCGCCACCGCCGCGAGCGCCCGTACCGCGGAAGGGAGCGGCGCGCGTCCGAGCGCCTCGACGATGGCGTCTCGCTCCGCCCCTGCGGCCATCTCCAACGCGCCGACCAACCGGGCGACAGCTGCATCGGTGGGTGCGCGCGAGAGGACGCCGCCCAGGGCCGTGAGCACGGCAGCGCGGTCCACCTCGTCGCCCCCGTCGAGCTGCGCGAGAAGCGCATCGCGCGTCCGCGCTCCTCCCGCCTCCGAAATCGCGATTGCGGCGTGCACGCGCACCGTCGCGTCCGCGGACCCGAGCGCATCGAGGAGTGCCGCATCGCCGCTTGCGGGGCCGAGCATCCCCAGAGCGTCGATCGCCGCAAGCCGCAGGGGCCCGTCGGCCGCGTGCTCGAGATCGACCAGGAGAGGAGCCGCTCGGGGGGCCCCCGTGCGGCCGAGCAAGGTCGCGATACGAGCACGTTCCTGAGTCGACGGTGTCGTGTTACGGAGCACCGCTGCCAACGGTTCCACCGCGCGCCCGTCCGGGTGGTGAGGATCGAGGAGCGCTGTCGCCGTGCCGAGGGCCTCGAGGCGTACGATGGGGTTCGGGTCCGCCAGAAACTCGAGGACCACGGGAACGTCCCCCGGGCTTCCTGCCTGCGCGAGCGCGTGTAGGGCGACTGCGGTCGGCAGTGTTCCGCGGCGAAGCGCGGCTACGATCGTCGCGGCCTCCGCGGTGGCATGAAGCTCCCCGAACACCCAGGCCGCACCGGCGGCTTCCTGGGGCGACGGCGAAGCGGCCAGGAGGGCGTGCAGCTGCGGCACCGCATCGGCACCAGCCGACACCAGGGCTTCGCGGACCGGCGTCCGCTCGAGTGAGTCCGCGTCGTTGTCGGCGGCGCCCATTGTCCCGATGAGCACGCGGACGGCGTCCGTCGACCCGATTCGTCCGAGCGCGCCGAATGCCGCCGCACGGAGGGTCGGCGCCCGGTCAGTCGTGAACGGTGCGATGGCGTCCACAGCGTCCGCCGCGCGCATGCGACCGAGCGCGGAGAGCGCGTCGTGCCTCACCTCGTCGTTCTGATCGCGCAGTGCAAGAATGAGCGCGGGCGAACCGCGCGGGTCGCCGAGATCGCCGAGCGCGCGGGCGACGGCCTGCCGGACCTCCGGCGACGAGTCCTGTACTTTGCCCGTGAGGGGCACGACCGCGCGTACGTCCCCCAGGCGCGCGAGCGCTGCAACGATCTGCAAGCGGACCGCTGGCGTCGGATCGTCGAGTCGCCCGAGGAGGGGCGGCACCGGCTCGCCCGACGATTGATGGCCGAGCGCTTCGGCCGCCGCGGCCCGCACCTCCGCGTCCGGATCGCTCAGCGTGCGCGCCAGGGGGGTCACGGCACGCGCACTCGGAAGGGCACGAGCCACTTCGCAGGCTTTGCGCCGGAGCCGCACGTCGGGCGCGTTGAGCCACCCTGCGACCGCATCCGCAGCCCCCGCCGCGCGGAGCCGGATCGCGGCGTCGGCCGCCGCGAGTCGCACGTCGTCGTCTGCGTCTCCGAGAGCCGCCGTGGCGAGTGGGCCACCCCGGACGGGTCCGAGCGAGGCCAGTTCTCGAGCCGCAGCGCGACGCGTGGCGGGGTCTGCGGCAGACAAGTCGCGCTCGACACGTTCGGTTACGTCCGGCCACACGATGGCCCCCGCTCGCGACGGTGCGATCGCCAAGAAGCCGGACAAGACGATGACGGTCGTTCCTCTCACGGCAGGCCGCCGCGTCTGCGCGTGATCCAGTGGATCCCGAGAAGGACTGCTGCCGCCGTCGTCCACGCCCACGGCGGGGCCAGAGGGGTCACGTGGCGTTCGGCGCTCACGACGGTCGGACTCGGAAGGCGCAGGGAGCCCGCGTCGGACGCGAACGCAAACGCTCCGCCGGTCGCCTTGGCGATCGCTTCGAGGCGACCGGGATCCGGCCGCGAGTCGGCCCACTCGTCACCGCCCGCCTCGCATGCGAAATCGTACCGCGTCATCGAGCCGTCCGCGACCCGGAGCCGAGCCGTATAACCGCCCGTTTCGAGGGGGGGGAGCGGAAGGTCGATAAACTGCGCCTCGGCTGGGTACGGGCGCTCGATGCGGATCGCGGCCTGCGGCTGGTCGATGCGCGCGATCTCGACCGCGACCGTTCGCGCGCCGCTCTTGCCGGAGGGGAGCATCCGGGCGCGCAATGCCGACGGTCGGCCCGTCGTGCACCCGCCGACGACCTCCATCTGAGCCGGCTCGAAGCGCGGATCGCGCATGAGCCAGCCGAGCAGGCCGTCCCAAAGCGCGCCATGACCCCGTCCGGCGGTGCGCGCGCCGAGCCCGGAGAACTCGAGCTCCCACGTCCCGTCCACGCCGAGCGCGATCGAGCGCCCGTCGCCCTCGTCGCCTACGGCCAGGACGGGCATCTTGCCGCCGCTTTTCGTCAAACGCGTCGGATGGGACCAGAGTGCGACGCCACCGGGTTTGAGATCGCCGAGGACGTTTGCCCCGGGCATCTGCGGTAACTCGTCGGCCACGACCGTACGCAGAGGAGTCAGAAGCGGTGACGCGAGTCCTTCGGGCGTCCATTCGGGCACGAACGGCGCACGGTCGGCGCTCGACGCGGCCGCCGATCCATCGAGCGCAACCGGAAGAACATCCGCCAGGGGCGTTCCGGCGTACCCTCCGGCCACGAACGAGTTTTCCCCGCCCACCATGACCAGGCCGCCGCCCCGCCGGACGTATCGCCGGATGTTTTCCAGGTACTTCTCGAGGCCATAAGGCTGGGCGTCGAAGTCTTGTAGGACGATCGCGTCGAAGCTCGGGAGATGCTCCTGGAAAAGCTCGTCGACCGGGAAGGGGATGAGCGCGAGGTCGTTTTGCGTGGCGCGGACGTCGTTGCGCTGGGTCCGCAAGATGAAGAAGGCCACCACGTCGACCGAGGCGTCGCTCTTGATCCACTGCCGTAGCGCTCTCACGTCGTTGGTCGGCCTTCCGGCGACGTGAAGCAGCCGCACGCGGTCCCGGGTGACGTTGAACGTGACGAATCGGCGGTCGTTCTCCGGGATCGTGTCCCCCGGCTGTGGCGATACGGAGACTTCGACGATGCGCGCTCCGGCGCGGTCGAGGACCATCGTGAGATCGAGCGCCGCCTTGCCGTCTTTGACGTGAGCGACCCCGGATGCCAGGACCGCCGGAGGGCCGTCGTCGCGCAGCTCTCGCGCGGTCACGGTGACCTCCTCGCAGGCGAGGCCGCCTGCGCACCCTACCTCGACGCGCACGGGCAGCGGTACGTGGGCCACGGCGGCGCCGGCCGCGCTGACGCGGCGCACGCTCGCGTCGGGAGGACTCTCGCGCGCCGTGGCAATGGTCGCGACGGGAACGTGGAGGAGAGCGCCGAGTGCGCGCAGGGTCTCCTCGGAGGCTCCTTCGGGCGGGTCGTCCAGCCGTCCATCGCTGACGACGACGACGGCAGCCGGACGCTCTTCGGCGGACCCCGCGAGCGCGCGAAACGCCGCGCCGAGGTCGCTGCGCGGCGCTTGCGCAGACGCGGCGCCGTCGAGGCCTGCCTGCTGCAACGGAGCGGGCGGCCCATCGCCGAAGCCGAGCACCACGAGCCGCGCGCTTGGACCGGACCGTTGAAGTTTGGAGATCGCCTCGTCGCGAGACTCGCGCCGCGTGCGACCGCCGTCTCCCGCGAGGGCCATCGACCGCGACTGGTCGGCGAGCACCAAGACCCGCGCTCCGACCACGGTCTCGCGAGCGGATACCCGTGCGGGCCGAAGGACGGCAGCCAGGAGGGCGGACACCGCGATCAACCCCGTGCCGGCGATGAGCAAGCCGCCGCGCTCGCGGCGCCGCATCTCCAGGAGCAACATCACGAAGGCCGCCAGCGCGAGCGCGCAGGCACATAGGACGGCACCGGACGAGAGATCGCCGCTCGGGCCGAGGTGGGTGGTGCGATCCATCACGGGGTCGGCAGCGCGCGCCGGCGCATGAGGTACGGGGCGTGGACCTGGTCGTCCTTGTAGTTGGAGCAAAGGACGTACATCGCGATGTTCACCGCCAGGCGAATGGCGCGTTCTCGCTGGAAGTCGCCCCCGGGCACGACCGGTCGTTCCCAGATCCCCGAGGCCCCGCGTGCCAAGGCGCCGCCGAGATCGTGCTCGCTGAAGAGAACTTGCGCCTGTCCGCCGCGCACGATCGCATCGAGCGAAGGCGGGCCTTCGACGCGCCCGACCGCCCGCCGTACGAAGTAAAAGCTCTTGTAGACCACGTGCTCCAGGTCGAGCGCGATCGGGGTTGCATCCGGGAGAACGCGGGCGATTTCCCGCCGAGCACTTCGGCCGAATGCGCCTACTTCCCCGTGCTCTCCGGGAGCCGCGTCGTCGACGAGGAGCACTCCACCGAGAGAAAAGAAGCGACGGAGCCCGCCAATCTCGGCGCCCGTCAATGGCTCGAGCTCGACCGCTCCGCTCCAGAAGAGAAACGGGGCGCCGACGACCGACGGCTCGTCGGCGTGCACGACGGTGGGATGGAGGCGCGCCGGGGCGCTCGTGCGCTGCACGAGCTCCCACGACCACTGGGCCGGCGCAGACTCGTGGGCGGGTCCGGTCTGATTGCCGGTGAGAAGCACGCGCGGGTCGAATGCCCCGGCGTCCCCGAAGGCGTGCGCGGGCCGCGGCAGTGCCAAAACGAGGCCGCCCGCGACCGCGATCGCGATCGACAAGATTGCGAACGGGGACAATTCCTTGCCGGCTTCGCGCGGCGGTGGTGATCTTCGGGCGGGCGGCATCAATCGAAGTCCTCGACCCTCCATACCCCAGCTTCGCGTTTCAGCTTTACCCGATGACCTCCGGGCACAGGCACGACCGCCCCGTCGCCGAGCACTTCGACGGGCAGAGTTCCGGGAGCACTCAGTCCGTCCACCAGCGTGCGAACGTCATTTTCTACGGCGGCTCTCGTCGCAGGCGAGAGAACGCGCATCAGCGCTGCATAGCTCCGCCGGGCAAGGACCCGCCTCAGTTGCTCGAGCGCCTCTTCGGGCGTGCGGGCGCCGCCCGGCAGCGCTCCGGCGGCCGTCACCCAGTAGCGTCCGTCGCGTAGCTCGAGCGCCGCTTCTTCTCCGTCGGCGAACCGGAGCCGTGCGGTCGCCTCCACCCGAGCTTGGGGACTCTCGAGCTCTCGCCCCTGATCGGCCAGTTCCACGCGCTCGTCGTCGACGAGCTTCCTCGTCTCCTCCCAGCTGAGGCCTTGGCGGGACGCGCGGGTCATCATCTCGAAGAGTACGCGGGCATCGCCGCGGACCGCCGCGTCCGCGTAGGCGCGCGCGGCCGTGCGCGGATCGGGCACGCGCGAATGCGCGCAAGCGGGGGAAAGAAGAAGGAACAACGAGATCACCCGGCGCGGCCTGCAAGGGTGAAAGGACGGGTTCCATTCCTTCCTTGCTCGCGTCGGGCACGCTCCCTTCAAGCGCCGACCTCGGCTTTGGCAATTCCGACGTCGAGGTCGTATTCGTCGCGCCAGAGCGACGCCTTTCCTCCGACCGTCCACTCCTCGAGCTCGCGATCTTTGCCGCCGCTGAGAAAGAGCGTCACGCGCCCCGCGCTCCTGTCGACCGCGGCGCGCACGCTCTCGATCTTCCCCTTGTGTTCGCGATCGAGCGCGTCTGCAATGCGCAGGATGGCGGCCAGACCGCGCACTTTGCCGCGGGCTTCTTTCGACAGTGCGCTGAAGTTCGCGTGGGCCGCATCGGGGGGTCCCTTGCGGTGATACCGCGCGATATTGGCGATGATCGCCCGCTCCTCGGGTGTCACGCCCATGATGTCCGCGTGCTGAATCAAGTAATAGCTGTGCTTGTGATGGCCGCTGTAGTGAACGAAGTCGCCGATGTCGTGCAGGATTGCGGCAGCGCGCAGCAGCAAGCGCTCGCGGTCGTCGAACGCGTGCACGGCCAGAAGGTCGTCGAAGAGTTGGGTCGCGAAACGGCACACGCACTGCGCGTGAGCCTCGTCGAAATGATAGTGTCGTCCGATACGGACGCACGCCTCGAGAATGTGCTCGGCCTCGCCGGCTGCGTCCCAGACATGGAAGAATTTGTCGACGAGCTCTTCGAGAATCCCGGCGGCTAGGCCGACGCCAGGAGCGAGAATCGTCGTCCGCTTGAGCGCGCTCGCGATTCGCAGGAAAATGGCGGTGGCGGGAACCAGTGTATCGGCGCGGTCGGGGCGAAGCTGCCAGGTATCGCGCCGCTCGCCGTTCGACATGGCGCACATCTTCTTGAAGAGAGTGCGCGCCGCCGCCACGTCGATCGCGCGCTGCGCGCCTCGGGCGGGACAGAGATCGAAAAGCGTCTCGACGTTGCCGCCGGTGCCGACGAGCTGGTCGACACCGCCCAGCCTTGGCACCGCCTCGCCGAGAGCGCGGTCGATCGCCTCTTCGAGCAGACGCTCGCGGGCTCGGTCAATGGTCTTTGCTCCCTTCAGATAGGCCTCGAGCATCCGCACGGTGCCGAGCGGCAGCGACATCGTGAAGGCAGTCTCGCCGTGGTCGAGCAACGTGAGCTCGGTCGAGCCACCTCCCACGTCCACGAGCAGGGCGCGCCGGTCTCCAACCGCGATGCGTCGCGTTACGGCCAGCTGGATGAGACGCGCCTCTTCAATCCCCTCGATCGTCTCGAGCTCGATCCCAGCCTCGCGCCGCGCACGCTCGACCAGCGTCGCACCGTTCTTCGCTTCGCGGACCGCGCTCGTGGCGATCGCGCGGTACGCGTCGACCTTCGCGCGGTCCATCTCCGCCCTGAATTCGCGCAGAGCGTCGCAGGCTTGGCCGATCGACGCCGGTGCGAGCCGACCCGACAAGAAGACTTCCGCGCCGAGGCGCACCGGCGCCCGCAGCGTGGCCAGATCGCGCCATGGGCCGCCCGCGCCGTCGGGGAGGAGCGGGAGCTGGGCCTTGGGCCCGTGCGACGGCGCGGATGCCTCGACGATGCGCAGGCGCAGGGCGTTCGAGCCCACGTCGATGGCGGCGAAGCGCGGCATGAGCTGAAGCTAGCGGCAAGCATGCCCCATCGGCTAGCGTTTGGGGCGGTGTCCGGTCCAGCCGCCCTGCTGATTGTCGCCGCTGCCATGCTGTTCGCGATGTCCACCGTCTCCTGCCGGGGGGAACCGCAGAACGCAGCGACGATCCTCCGGCCGATCGACGAACCGCACGCGGTGGCCGTCATGGCCCGTGTTTTCCGAGAGTTCGGCATAGAACCCGTGCGCAACCGGGTCATCAAGTTCGGCCCCAACCAGGCCGACCTCCGCCTCGACGTCGCCGCACGCTCGCGCCGCTTCGGGATCGCCTACATCACCTGGCAGGACGCCGACAAACTCGGGGAAGATCTGCCCAAGCGCCAAGACCGGGGCGCCATCGTGGTCGTCCGTGGCAACGGCGACGACGACGACGTCCACGCGGCACTCATCTTTGCGGCGGACTACATGCAAGACGACTTGTCGGGCGAGGCGCACACGGCAACCAGCGTCGCGGCCGAGAGCAAGCTCGAGCTCGCGACGCGGGACATTCTGCGCCGCGCCGCCTCGGAGAGCTGGCCATGATCCGCCCGACCCCGCGGCGCTTGCTGGCGATCGGAGCGGCCTGCACCGTCGTCGGTCTCGCCGTTGCGGCAACTGCGGAAGGCGGTTTGTCCGGGGGCTCGGATCGAGCTCGATCGCAGCAGCAATTCGGCGGCATGATGGTTCTCGCGGGCTGGACGCTTCTCGGCTGGGGCGTTCACCGCTTCGGGCGCGAGACCCGTTGACGCGGCGCTATAGCTCGCTTCGAAGGACGACGACTCCGGTGTCGGGCGCGAGCTTTGGGGTCCTCTGTGCGGCGTAGCCAAAGGCCCGATCGGTGATCGTGAGCGTCGCCTGGCAGGCGCCGCCGGCGGTCTTCGCGACGAGGTCTTCGCCTTGGAGCGCCGTTTCGTCGATCGGCGGCGTGAGGGGGGCCGAGTACACGCCCGACTTGTCGAACAACGCGACGTAGAAAACGGGCATCTTGCCCTCTTCGCCACTCGCCTTGGCCTGCTCGGCGAGGCGGTCCTTGAGCGACTCCTGCAGATGACGGGCGAAGTAGCGGTATGTCCAGCCCGTCACGAGGAGTGCGCCGGCAGACCCGTCCGCGTGCTGGACGGGCAAGGCCGCGACCCAGTCCTTGTCAGGGCCATTTTTCGTCGACCCGTTCGGAAAGCTGCCCGTCGTCGTCACGTATCCGTCTTTCGCCTTCGCGAGCGCGGGAAACAGAGTCACGAGGTTCTGTCCCGCCATGACGTCCTCCTCCAAGTCGTTGCGAATGGCCATGCCGCTGGTGTCGGTCAGCGCAAAAAAAGTCGACTTCGCGATGTTCAGGTCGATGACGTCGCGACGCATTCGCAGAAGCGACCTCCGTACGCCGGATACGTCCTGCCTCGGATCGGCGCCATTGGCGACGAGCGGAGCGAGCCTTTTCGCCCCGTCGGGCAAGCCGCGCTCGACCTCGGCCACGTCTTTGTCGACGAGCGCGACGAGGTCCGCGACGTCGTGTGCGGCCCGGGCGGCACTCTCCTTCGCCTGGTCCTTGCAGCTCGAGGAAAGCGTGCACACGACGAAAGCGGCGGCGAGCGCACGGGGGACTTCGGTGAGGGGCTTCGGCATCTTGCGGCCATGGTACGACGGTTGAGGGCGCCGCGCCGACTGGTGCCTACGAGCGGAGACCCCGCCAGCGATTGCGCTCCGGCCGACTTTCTACCGAGCGGCCGCGCAGACGCCACGGAAAACCGGTCCCATCCGGACCGGCTTGCTTCGTCACTCCGGCTCGGCCGCTACGAGCTACTCGCGAAAATCGCCGAGGGCGGTATGGCTTCCGTCTTCGCGGCACGCGTCGCCGGGGCGGAACAAACCGCGAAGCTCTTCGCCATCAAGATGATCCGTGAGGAGTTCGCGTCGAGCCGCGAATTCGCGACCATGTTCCTCGACGAGGCGCGCATCGTTTCGCGTCTGTCCCATCCGAACATCGTTCGTTCGGAGGAATTCGGGAATGAGGCCGGCCATCTTTACATCGCCATGGAATTTCTCTCCGGCCAGTCGCTGTGGGCCGTCTGGGAGGCCTGTCGCGCGCGCGGAAAGCGACTCGACTTCGAGACCATCGCCTGGCTTGGCGCGCGCGTTGCCGATGGGCTGCACTACGCCCACGAACTCGAGGACGAAGACGGTTCGAAGCTCGAGATCGTGCACCGCGACGTGAACGCCGCCAATATTTTCGTGACGTACGAAGGCGAAGTGAAAATCATCGATTTCGGCTTGGCGAAGGCCACCAACCGCGCGTCGAAGACCTCCGGGAGAATCATCAAGGGGAAAGTCGCGTACATGTCCCCGGAGCAAGTCGTCGGGGCCCACGTCGACCGTCGCACCGACATCTTCGCGTTGGGGGCGACGCTTTGGGAGCTCGGTTGCGACAGGCGCCTGTTCAAGCACGCCGATCAGGCCGAGACGCTCAGGCGCGTTCATGCCGCGGAAGTACCGGATCCCACGCACCTCGTGGATGGGTTTCCCGTCGACTTGTGGCGCGTGCTCGGTCGGGCGCTGGCGCGCGACCGGGGCCGTCGATACGACGACGCCGCAGAACTCGCGCGAGAACTCGACGCTTTCGCGAAGAGCCGGGGGAGATGCGTCGACCGAAGCGCCGTCGCCCGAACGATGGCTGAGCTTTTCATGCACCAGCTCGCGAGTCCGACCCCCTGGTGCGCGGGAGCGTGGAGAGGCGCGAATCGTGCGCTTGGCCACACAGCGCAAAAGGAAGTCGAGGGAATCGATCTGCCGTGTTCGACGTCGAGCGCCTTCACCGGGTCGACCCGAGCCGACGAGTCGCTCGGGTCACGCCAGCGTGGAGGAGCGCTGCGGATGGTCGCTGCCGGCGTGATCGTTGCGGCCGTCGTCGCTTTGGTCGTTTTGTTCCGCTGAGCCGTGCGGCCGGTTGCGCAGCGCGTAGAATTCATCGATGCCGATGTCCGCCAAGCGCGCCCCCGCGACCTTCGACGACCTTGTCCGGTTGCGCGACGACGGCCGAGCCGTCGAACTCGTCGCTGGCGAAATCGTCGAGAAGGCCGCGCCGACACCGGCTCACGGCCGTGCGGAGCTCCGCTTCGGGGAAGCGCTAGGCGGCTACAACCGGCGCACCGGGGGTCCGCACGGCCCGGGCGGGTGGTGGCTGATGACGGAAGTCGAAGTGCTCTACGAGAAGTCGCACGAAGTGTTCCGGCACGACGTCCTCGGGTTCCGGCGCGATCGGCACGCGTCGTGTCCGTCGGAGACTCCGGTGCGCGCGTGCCCCGACTGGGTATGCGAGATCCTCTCGCCGTCCACGGCCCGCTACGACATCGTCCAGAAGCAGCGCACGCTCCATGGCCACGGCGTGGCCCACTACTGGATCCTCGACCCCGAGCACGCGACGCTCACCGTCCTTCGCCACAGCGAGCCGGCGTATCTGCGCATCCTCGATGCCGGCGCTGGCGAACGCGTACGCGCCGAACCGTTCGATGCGGTCGAGATTTCCGTGTCGGCTCTCCTCGGCCGAGACGACGACGATTGACCCCATGGAATCCCGAGGAAAACGCCTTCTTCGGCCCAAGGCCGAAACCAAGGCGTTTCTCGTACCGAAGGAGGGACTCGAACCCTCACACCCTTTCGGATGGCGGATTTTGAATCCGCTGCGTCTGCCATTCCGCCACTTCGGCCCGGACCGGGGCACCGTCTAGCACGAAAGCGGGGGACCTATTTGCAATTGCCGGCGTTCCGTCGCCCCAAAGTCGTTGCGTCGCCTCGAAGAGGTTTCCCCACGTCTCGGCTTCATGCACGAAAAATCGTCGTTCTTGCCTGACCTGACTTGCCGGGGTGGCGAAATCCTTGTAACTTCAGCCGCCTCGATGCCCAGCGAAGCCATTCAGTGCAAGCCTCTCGAAGTCGTGGTCAGCGACCGCGGAATTGAGCGTGCAATCAAGATGCTCAAGCGGAAGCTCGCGTCCGAAGGCGTGCTTCGCGAGCTGAAGATGCGACGCCATTACATGAAGCCGAGCATCAAGCGCCGCAAGAAGCAGGCAGAGGCGGCTCGGAGGCGGCGCAAGCGGGCCAAGGTCGACGCGACCGCGGCGACGATTCAGAAGCCGTAGGCTGGCTCGGTCGAGCGTCGCTGCGGTCACTTGGCCGCGGCGACGGCTTCATCGAGTGTGAAGACGCCCTCGTAGAGTGCGCGTCCAACGATGCACGCGGTGATTCCGGCGGCCGACAACGCACGGAGGTCGTCGAGTGATCCGACGCCTCCGGATGCAATGACAGGCACTCGGGTGCAGGCGGCGATCTCCGCCGTAGCTTCTACATTCGGGCCGCTTCGCATTCCGTCGCGCGCGACATCGGTATAGAGCACGCCTGCGAGTGCGACGTCGCGGAACGAGTGTACGAGCTCGGTCGCCGAGATTCGCGTTGCGCGCGTCCAGCCGTCCACCGCGACCAAGCCGTCGCGCGCGTCGACGGCGAGGACGACCTGGCCCGGGTACTCGGAAGCAATCGCCCGCACCATCGCGCCGTCGCTGACCGCGGCCGAGCCGAGCACGACGCGGGAAGCCCCGAGGTCTTTGTAAGCGACGAAGCTTTCGCGGCTCCTCACACCCCCCCCGACTTGAACGCCGGTGCCGAACGCCTCGACGATGTTCCGCACCGCTTCGCGCTGGAGCGGTTCCCCAGCGCGCGCTCCTTCGAGGTCGACGACGTGCAGCCAAGGGACTTTCCCACTCCAGCCGCGGGCACGAGCGGGCGGACTGTCGTCGAAGACCGTCACGGCGTCGTAGCGCCCCTGGAGCAGGCGAACCGCCTTTCCTCCGAGCAAGTCGATCGCGGGAATGACAATCACGACGCGACGAACCTCTCCAGCAGCGCGATCCCGGCGCGCTGGCTCTTCTCCGGGTGAAACTGGCACGCGAAAACGTTTTCGAACGCGATGGCACTCACGAATCGCTCTCCATAATCGGTGGTGGACGCGACGATCCGCTGGTCGCGTGGCGCCACTACGAAGCTATGCACGAAGTAAAAATGCAGCGGCGGCCCGCCGGCCAGGAGCGCGCGGTTCCCGGTCGTCTCCGCCTCGTTCCAGCCGACGTGCGGCACTTTGCGCGGGGTGTCGGTCGCAGGGTCGATTCCCGCTTCGAGCTTCACCACGTTCCCCTCGAATATGCCCAGCCCTGGGCAACCGGGAGCTTCTTCGCTCGCGTCGAAGAGAACCTGCAGTCCCATGCAGATGCCCAGGTACGGGCGCCCGGCACGTATGTGCTCGCGCACCGCCTGACCGATCTCGCCGGAGAGGGCGCGCGCATAGTCGCCGAAGGCGCTTTGGCCCGGCATGACCAGCTTGTCGGCGGCGCGGACGCGGCCGGGATCGCCGGTGACCTCGATTTGTGAACCGCCCTCGCGCGAAGCCTCCGTCAGCGCGCGCTCCACGCTGCGTAGGTTGCCGAGCCCGACGTCGCACACGACGATGCGCACAGGTGCCCCCATACCACGGCGCGGCGTGCCGGACACAGAACCGACGCGCTTCCGAAAAAAGCGTCCTGGATTCCCGGGGCTCAACCGTGGTACTCCGACGCTCGACGGTCTGCGCGCGCGGCGTCCGGCGCGATGTTGCGCTCGACACCACGCGGTGTCACTCGGCCCCGAGCCGCACGCGTCCGTCCGCGGGACGACCGCGAGCGAGGGACATAACCCGATGTGGGGTGGGCGAAAGGTTCAAGGAGGGAGAATGACGATGTCTCGTAAATTCTGGCGACAGGTTTCTTGTCCGATTGTGGTCGCGGCGGCGATGGCGCCGTTCGTGGCGAACTGCGGCGGTGCGATGCCGTCCGTTCCCGCAGGCGGTGGAGGGCCGCTCGGCGGTCTTCCCGGCGCCGGCAACTGCCCCGACATGGCGAAGATCGAGGCGATCGAATCCTTCGATTTCGAGAAAGAGTTCAAGCTGAAGGCCGACGTGGCCGTCAAAATCAAAGCCGGCGTCGAGGCGGCAGCCGAGATGAAAGCGCTGTCGGACAAGATCGACGGCGACCTCAAAGTCGCGTGCGGCACCCTGGCTCACGACCTCGGGGCGCAAGGCGATTTCAAAGACGGACAGGAAGCCTGCAAGGCCGCCAGCAAAGCCATCGGAGACGCCAAGGCGAAGCTTGGCCCGAAAGCCGAAGTCCGGATCGACGCGAGCGAGCCCCACTGTGGAGTGGAGATGAACGCCTATGCCGACTGCGCCGGCCATTGCGACGCGACGGTGAAGCCCGGCGCGGCGGAGGTCAAGTGCGAGCCAGGCAAGCTCCAGGGGCAATGCTCGGCGAAGTGCTCGGGTGAATGCGAGGCGAGTGCCGCCGCGCAGTGCACGGGTGAATGTCACGGGTCGTGCGACGCGGACATCAAGGGGAGCTGTTCCGGCAAATGCACGGGCAAGTGTGACGGCAAGGTCCTCGACGCGAAGGCCAACGGCAGCTGCGGAGGCACGTGCGAAGGAAAGTGCGACGCCGAGGTCAAGGGAGAGTGCAAAGGCAAGTGCGGGGGCGAGTGCAAACTCAGCGGGTCGGCCGAATGCAAAGGCACTTGCACGGGTAGCTGCTCGGCGCAGATGCAGTCGCCCAAGTGCACGGGAAAGGTCGAGCCTCCGCAGATGAGCGCGGAGTGCAAAGCCAAGTGCGACGCGAGTCTGCAAGCGAAGGCGGAGTGCACACCGCCGCACGTGGTCGTCCGAATCGTCGGGGGCGCCGACGCGCAGGCGGAGGCGAAGTTCCGAACGGTGATCGAGAAGGACCTTGGCCCGGTCATCAGGGTGGCCGTCGGTACGGGCAAGGGCGCGGTCGAACTCGCCGACAACATGAAAGTGGTCATCGAAGGCGTTGAAGGCGGCCTTCAGGCCGCCGGCGATCCGGTGACGGTCGGTCGGCTGACCGCGTGCGTGGAGAAGCCCTTCAAGGGCGCGCTCGACGCGGTCACGAGCGTGAAGGCCAGCGTGAACGTTTCCGTGAGCGTCCAAGCGAGCGCCAGCGGTAGCGCCAAGGCGGGCTGAGACACCCCAGCGTCCTCCTCGTGCAACATCCCCCCGCGCCGCCTGAGCATTCGTCACATCGTATTGCGAACCGGCTGGTCCAGCGGATTAAACCTCACCCCCCCGGGGGGGGCCGGGGGTGAGGTTCTCCGGGGCCGCGAGGCAAGGAGAGGGCGCCCTGGCGTGGGCCTTTCTGGAAGGCCGAGCGCGATGTGACGAATGATGAGCCGCGCCGCGCGGGGACTTGGAGGGGCTCCGGCGTACGGCCTACGCGACCAGGACGGTGCCCACGCTCCCAGGGTCGGCGACTTCCCGAGCGAGCTGTCCCGGGCCGAGTCGGCCCACGATGTGGACGGAGCGAACCCCTTGCGCAATCGCCGCGAAGGATTCGTCCAGCTTCGGGATCATCCCTTTGGTCACGACGCCGTCGGCGATCGCCTTGCGCCCGTCTTCGATGGTCATTCGCGCGATACGTGACGAGGGGTCGTTCACGTCCCGCAGGACTCCCGGGACGTCGCTGACGAGCACGAGCGACTTCGCCTCGAGGGCCACCGCCAAGTGATTGGCCACGGCGTCGGCGTTGATGTTGTAGCAGCGCCCTCGTTCGTCGGCGCCGAGGCACGCCACGACCGGCACGTAGCCCGCATCGATCAGAAGCGCGAACAGGCCCTGGTTGATCCCGGTCACGTCACCGACGTGCCCGAAGTCGATCGGATCGGGCCCACCTCCGCTCACCACACGCGGCGGCCTCCGGGTCGCGCGCACCGCCAGCGAACTCGCCCCGTGCAGCCCAACTGGCCGGAGCCCAGCCGCCACGAGCGCCGCGCACGCATCGACGTTGACCTTTCCCGCCACCGCCATCTTGATGACCTCCAAGCTCTGGGCGTCGGTGATCCGGCGGCCGGCGACGATGTTCGGGGTCTGTCCGAGTCTCTCTTGAAGCTCCGTCGCTTGCGGTCCCCCTCCGTGTACGAGCAAGACCCGATCGCCGCGCCGCTGCATCTCGCCGATGCCGTCGGCGATCGTCGCCATCGCCGGCGACGCGACGACCTCGCCGCCGACCTTGATGACGACGCAGTCGATCACGGCCACCCCCCGGGATCTTCCAGCGTCGTCCGCTCGTCCAAGCCGAGCATGAGGTTCATCGACTGGATCGCTTGGCCGGCTCCGCCCTTCACGAGATTGTCGGTCGCCGCGAAACACGCGATCGTACGCCTTCCGCCGCGGACCTCCCCCGGCTGAACGCCGACTTCCGCGTAGTTCGTTCCCTTCACGGCCACGACCTCCGGAAGGCGCTTGGCCGGTACCCGCACGAACGGCTCGCGCGCGTAGGCTTCGGCATAAGTCCTGAGGATGGCCGCTCCCGGGATGGCCGCGTCGACGTGTGCGAAGCAGGTCGCGAAGATGCCGCGCGACAGAGGCGCGCTTATCGGTACGAACTGCATCGTGAGGTCCTTGGCGCCCGCCAAAGACAGCGTTTGCACGATCTCGGGGACATGCTGGTGCTCGAGCGGCTTGTAGGTCCGCAGATTGTTCGCCCGCACCGGGTGATGCGTGCCTGCACTCGGAGCGACGCCGCTTCCGCTGGACCCGGTGATGCCCACGATTTCGACCGACCCCGAAAGCAGGCCGCTTCTCGCGAGGGGCAGCAGGGCAAGCTCGATCGTCGTCGCGAAGCAACCGGGCGATGCCACGTACTTGGCCGCGCGGATCTCTTCGCGAAAAAGCTCGGGGAGCCCGTAGACGAATGTTCCCTTCGTCAGCTCGTCGGGACACGGGTGCTTGGCTCCGTAGTACTGCTCGTAGGCGGCGGGATCCCGCAGCCGAAAATCCCCCGAAAGATCCACGACCCGCACCCCCGTTTGAATCAGTTCGGGCATGCGCGTCGCGCTCACCTTATGGGGCAGGCCGAGGAGAACGACGTCCATGCCTTGCGCGGCCGCAGCGGGCGCGAGCCCCTCGAAGGTCAGGCTAGTTTGGCCTTCGAGGTTGGCGTGGACGTTCGAGAGAGGCTCGCCGATGAAGTCGATCGACGCGACCCGTACGAGCTCGACGTCGGGGTGGCGGAGGAGGCGACGAATGAGTTCGGCCCCGCCGTACCCGCTTCCGCCGATGACGGCGGCCTTGAAGCGTTTCTTGGCCATATTCCGTTCCAGGCTACCGTTTACGACGGCTGACGCTACAAGATCGTAATCGGCGCACTTGGAGTCGGCGCGACTGGCCCCCGCGTCGGCGGAACCCGGCGGTGCTACGCTGCGCCTCCGATGAAGACGCTCGCCGACCACGCGGCGGCTTGGCTGTCGGACAAGCAGGAGGCCATGGAGCAAGCACTCGCTCCGTTGGTCGACTTGAACTCGTATACGGAGAATCCGGAAGGCGCGCGACAAGTCGGCGTCCTCGTTCGCGAGATGCTCGCAATCGACGGGGTCGACGCGACCGCGCATCCGAGCGAGCGCTTCGGCGATCACCTCCTTTTTCGCACCCACCCCCGTCGAGCGAACAAAGGTGCGGTGGCGATCGTAGGGCACCTGGACACCGTTTTCCCCCCGGGCTCCTTCGAGGGGTTCCGCACCGACGGGCCTTTGGCGCGCGGCCCCGGCGTCCTCGACATGAAGGGTGGGCTCGTCGTCGTCGCGTTCGCGCTCAAGGCACTCGCGGCGACCGGCGGCCTCGACTCGGTCGCACCGCTCCGAGTGGTCGTCGTGAGCGACGAAGAAGTCGGCTCGCCGGAGGGGCAGGGGATCATCGCCGCGGCCATCACCGGGTCGAGCGCGTGCTTGGTTTTCGAGGCGGGCCGGCAGCGCGACGCGATCATCACGCGGCGGAAAGGAACCGGGTCGATGACGGCCGTCGCGCACGGACGCGCCGCCCACGCGGGCAATGCCCACCAGCAGGGCGCGAACGCCATTTGGGCGATCGCCCGCTGGATCGACTCGGCGCAGCGTCTGACGGACTACGCGCGCGGCGTCACCGTCAACGTCGGACGCGTCACAGGCGGACAAAGCAAGAACACGGTGCCCGACCGCGCCGAGGCACAGCTCGATATGCGTTTCGAGACGCGAGACGATGGCGATCAGCTGACAATCGCCCTGCGGCGTGCGGCGGAAGAAGCGGCGGCTTCGGTTCCCGGCACAAGGTTCGAGGTGAGCGGCGGTATTTCGCGCCTGCCTCTCGAACGCACCGCAGCGAGCGCCGCGCTCTTGGAGGAGTACGCGGCGTGCGCGCGCGCGTCCGGTCTCGGCGGCGACGAGGCGCCGCTCATCGGCGGAGGCAGCGACGCGAGCACGGCCGCCGCGCTCGGAATTCCCGCGATCGACGGGCTTGGGCCGAGGGGGTCGGGCTTTCACACGATCGACGAACAGATCGAGCGCGCGTCGCTGGTTCCCAAGGCGCAGGCGCTCGCGCGCTTCTTGGCGCTGCGCCCGAACCCCGCGGGCTGAGCATATCGAATCGCGACGGCAGGCGGACGTTCCGGCGGCGAGCCGCCGCCACCCGTCGAAGTCGAAGCGGGGCGTAGGACCACCGTCGACTTTCCGCTCGAGTCCGCCGCCGCGCTCGAAGTTCGCTGCGTCGAAGCGTCGGGGTCGCCCGTCGCGTGCAAACTGACCTTCGAGGGCATCGGCCCGACGACCACCCCCGACTTCGGCATCGCCCATGCGGCGGGGCCGGCGCGCCATCAAGTCACGACGGCCGACGGGATGTCGAACGTGTTCCTCGCCGCGGGAAGGTACCGCATCACGGCCTCACGCGGCCCGGAGTATGGGCTTGCCACGGTCACGGTCGATCTCGCGCCGGGTGACCGGCGCGCCGAGAGCCTCTCCATCTCCCGGGTGGTCGACACGCGAGGGTACGTTGCGTGCGATTTTCATCAGCACTCCAGTTACAGCGCGGACGCTCCAGCCAATGCGCGCGACCGCATCATCGCCAATGCCGCGGAGGCAGTCGAGGTCGCGGTGGCCAGCGAACACAACGTCGTCGCCAACCTCGAGGCCATCGTGCGAGAGGGGCACCTCGAAGACCACCTCGTCGAAATCTCTGGAGACGAGCTGACGAGCGACGCCAGCCGTCACCCGTGGGGACACGCGAACGTATTTCCTCTTGTCGTGGACTCCTCGCAGCCGTCCGGCGGCGCTCCGCGCATCCGCGACCGAAGCCCGACCGACGTCTTCGCGCAACTGCGCGGACAGGCACCGGGTGACCTGGTCGTTCAAATCAATCACCCGCGTGCTGGGGCGAACGGCTACTTCAACCAGCTCGGCTTCGACCGCGCGCGCGGCGTTGGAACGGACGCCCGGTACGGAGCGGACTTCGACGCGCTCGAGGTCTGGAACGGCCGCAACGTCGAGGCGCGCGCCAACGTGATCGACGACTTTCGCGCTCTCCTTCGCGCCGGTCACGCCGTGACCGCGACAGCCGACACGGACACGCACGGCGTCGTCGGACAAGAGGCGGGCTATCCTCGGACTTACGTTCGCGTCGCCGACGACGGCCATTTCGCGGCGTGGGACGCTGCGCGTACGGCGGACCTCGTGCGGGGCATCAAGGGACTTCGCGACGTGGTCCTCACCAACGGGCCAATGCTCCGCGTCTCGGCCGGCGGGGTGCCCATCGGTGGCGTCGCTCGGGGCCGGTCGGTCGCACTCAGCGTTCACGTCGAGTGCGCCCCCTGGGTCGACGTGGACACGGTGCACGTCGTGCGCGCGAGCGAGACGCCTGCCGGGCCCGAGCCGCAGCAGTCGAAGTCCGTCACGCTGGTCCCGCTCGCGAGCGGCGCCCACGGAGCCGACGTGACGTTCCCGCTGCGCTTCGAGCGCGACGACGCCTTCTTCGTCGTCGCCAGCGGAACGAAGCCGCTCACACCAGTGCTCGAGGGCGACGACCGCGAGATCCTTCCGTGGGCGATGACCGGTGCGATCTGGGTCGACGCGAACGGAGACGGGCGGTCGCTCGGCCGCTGACGCGCGAGCGTTCGGACCTGGAGCTCCGGGTGAACGATGCGGCAAAGCGAGATGCGCCTTGCGCTTGGGCACGGCTCGACTACGTTGCGCCCCTGCCCGCGGGAAAAAGCAGCACGGGCGGTTCGGGGCGTAGCGCAGCCTGGTTAGCGCACTTGACTGGGGGTCA
>CAZVPE010000021.1:0-35737 GCA_964628155.1 uncultured Polyangiaceae bacterium
GCGAAGAAAATCGCGGCAAAGCCGACGGGAGTCAAACCGTTCGGTGCTCTAGACCCTTCGATACACGCCGACGACGACGCCGAGGAGCATCGTTGGTTTGAAGTCCGCAGCACGCACGTAGATGGGCGCCATGTTCTTGTTTGCCGGCTGGAAGCGAACGTGGTCCTTTTCGGGATAGTAATACTTGACCGTCGCTTCGTCGCCGATCAGCGCGACCACGATGTCGCCTCGGTTCGCGGTGAGTTGTTTCTTCACGAAGATGTAGTCGCCGTTCAAGATTCCGGCTTCGATCATCGAGTCGCCGTGGACCTTCAGGCCGAATACCTCGCGCCCTCCTTTCACGAGGGTACGGTCGATGTGGACCGTGTCGATTACGTGCTCCTCGGCGAGCAGGGGGAGGCCGGCCGCGACTCGTCCGAGCACGGGGACCTGCACGAAGTCGACGTCGTTCGCGGCAGGCTCGGCAGAGACGCCCGCGCTTCCCAGCGTCTGCGTGGCCAACGTCGTCGGGCGTAGCGCACGGGACTTCATGTCTTCCCGCGTCAGGTAGCCCTTGCGCTCGAGAGCGCGCAGGTGGTCGTTCACACCGTTGGTCGACCGGATCCCCATGCGCGCGCCGATTTCGCGCAGCGTCGGAGGATAGCCGCGGTCGTGGATCGACTGACGGATGAAGTCGAGAACCATCTGCTGGCGCTGCGTGAGCCCTTGCATCGTGCGAAAACGTTACCTGAACGGACGTTCTATCGTCAACAAATGGTCTCTTTATTGGCCGACGAGCACGCTGGAAGCCATGGTCAGAACTTCCCGCTCGACGTCAAGAACGTCAGCTTTTCGTTGGTCTCTCTCAGCCGGACGCTGAGAATTCGGACGCAGTTCCAAAGCACCTCGTAGGCGAGATCCTTGTGCAAGAAAAGGAGGTCGTCGAACGCCTCCTTCGTGATGACCAGCGCGCGGCAGGGCTCGTGAACGCGCGCGTCGGCCGACCGGGGCGACTCGTCGAAGAGCGACATCTCGCCGAACACTTCGTTCGGTCCGAGGACGGCCAGAGCTTCTTCGCCGATTCCGGCCACCTCCCGCGAGATTCGGACCTTGCCCTCGAGAATGATGAACAGCTTGTCGCCCGGATCCCCGTATTGAAAGAGCTTGGTCCCGGTCGCATGGGACTCCTCCGCGGTCACACGCGCGATGAGCGAGAGCGCGGTCCGTGTGAGGCCCTCGAAGAAGGGAACGCGGGCGAGCTGCGCCTCGCGCTCGGTCGTCGGCATCGGGGCGGTCTGAGATGCGAACACGGCCATACGAGAGTACGACGAAATCAGCGCAACGTTGAGAAACCGTGCATCTGCACCGGTACGCCATGAAGTCAGCGTTCTCCGAGCCATCGCTCCGCGTCGAGCGCGGCCATGCAGCCGCTGCCGGCGGCGGTCACGGCTTGACGGTAGATCGCGTCTTGGGCGTCGCCGCAGGCGAACACGCCCGGAACGCTCGTGTACGTGCTACCGGGTTTGGTCTTGATGTAGCCGCTATCGTGAAGCTCGAGCTGCCCGCGGAAGAGGTCCGTATTGGGAGTGTGTCCGATGGCCACGAAAAAACCCGCGCAGGCCACGACGGTTCTCTCGTTGGTCCCGAGATTGTGCAAGCGGGCACCCGTGACCTCGCTGCGGCTCACTTCGAGCACCTCCTCGACGAGGGTGTCGTCGAGGACATGGATCTTGGGGTTCTTGAATACGCGCTCTCGCAACGTGTGGCTCGCGCGGAGGGCCTTCCCGCCATGCACAAGCGTCACGCTCTTGCACGGCCCGGAGAGGTACATCGCCTCCTCCACCGCCGTGTCGCCCCCGCCGACGATGACCACGTCCTGACCTCGGAAGACGGACCCGTCGGACACCGCGCACGCGCTCACGCCCCGGCCTTGAAGTGCGGATTCGCTCTCGAGCCCGAGCCACTTGGTTTGCGCACCCGTGGCGATGATGAGGGCGCGGGCTTCGCGTGGTGCGCTCTCGTCGCTGGACCAGACGCGAAACGGACGAGCGCTGAGGTCCACCTTCTGGACGTCGTCTGTGACGACCTCGGTGCCCTGCGCGAGGGTCTGCGCGCGAAACGCATTCATCAACTCGGGGCCGGCAATTCCATCGGGGAAGCCCGGGTAGTTCTCGACGCGGTTCGTGATCATCAGCTGGCCGCCGGGAATCCCCCCACGTACCAGCCCCTCGAACATCAGCGGCTCGAGGTTCGCTCGGGCTGCGTAAATCGCGGCTGCATGTCCGGCGGGCCCCGATCCGAGGACGATGACGTTGCGCACTTCGGCCATCGCGCCCTTCCTCAATCCTTGACGGGCGTTGCTTTCAGCGACGCGCGACCCTCCTTCACGTAGACGCTGAATTTGACGCGTTTGACACCATGCTTCTCGGCCAGCTGATCGCGATTCTTTCGCAGGATGACCGAGAACTTCTCGAACGTGAGTCCGTCGGTGGGCTCACCGCATTGCTTCTTGATGCGGATGAAATCTTGGTAAGCGGCACGCCACTCCGCACTTTCTTCGAGCGCGCTGCCGGATGCCTGAGCCATGACGTCCGCGGGCACGGTCGCAATCGTCGTTGCGTCCTCGTCCTCGAGGCCTTGGTAAGAATGGGCCACCGGAATCGGCGGCGGGGCTCCCCGTCCGAAGGCGGACGGGCCCCCGAGCGCCGTTGCGTCCCTCGGAGCCGCTGCCGTACGTCCGGCAGCCGGCACTGGAGGCGGCTTGGGGGCCGAGGGAGGTGGCGCGGCCAACGCGGGGAGCGGCGGGGCCTGACGAGCAGAGCTCGGCGACGCCGAGGACCCGGCAGACGGAGGAGGATCGAATGGACTGAAAGCTGGCTGCGCAGCGACCGTCGGCGGCGGAACGGGAGCGAGCACGGGAGGGGGCCCGGGCGACAGGGCACTCTCCTCCGCGGTAGGGAATGAGAACGCGCTCATCGCAGGCTGCGCAGGCGCCGGCCCCAGGATCGACTCGAGATCGGCGGGCTTGCGCGTGACGCCTCCCGCCTTCTCGATGGCCCGCTCGATGCCTTCGTTGATGCCCTGCGCGGCGAGGCGATAGGCGCCGCGGAAGCCCGCTACGTTCAGTCCGTCCATCGCGCCCGCTTTGAACCGAGTGGTCTGCACCAGGAGCTCGTGCAGCGGGAGGCTATGCTCGATGACCGTGAAGCCGACGCCCACGACCGAGGCGACGAGCACGACCAAAGCGAGCAGTCCGAGGGGCACGTTCGCCTTGTCTTGATCGTCGGCGCCGCTGAGGAACGCCATGGGTCCGCCGAGAGGCGTCATCGAGCGGAGAACCGCGAAGCCGCCGCCGAGCGCCCACGCGTCACCCGGCAATCGAGCGTAAAGGACCCCGAGGTCCCCGTTGAGCATCCGGACCTCGGTGCGGATGTCATCGTTGTAGGCCTTGTCGTCGATGTTCTTAAGGTCGTTGCCGATGGCGTCGAGCTTCGCCGGTTCGAGGCCCTTCGCGGCGCCGCCGGCCATCTTCTGTCCGCTCGCATAGATCGCAACGCTCGTGCGCGTACGATTCGCGAGGTCTTGGGCAAACTTGGCGTTTATTTCTTTGATGCCGACGATGGCCCCAGCCGGGCGCTGGGCAGTATCGTATTCGACGGGACGGGCTCCGACGACGTACATCTTACTTCCCAGCACCCAGATGTCGTCGCGCAGCCACCCGTGCAGAGCGTCGTTGACGGCGGGGTATCCCCCCATCTCGAAGTCTTCGTTGCCTGCTGCCACGTCGTAGCCCGATTGCGCGACCACGCGACCGTCGCGATCGACGGCGAAAAAGGCGTCGGGGCGCAACTCAACGGGGATAGCGTCGCGAATGGCGGCGAGCGCTCTCTTTGCATCGGCCTTGGATTTCTCGGAAATCTTTGGTTCCTTTCCGGCGTCAGCAGCGACCAGCGCTTGTTGGAGCGTCGCGTCTACGCTGCCGGCCAGGAGGGCGTCGAGTCGACGGCGTGCGTCGATTTTCAACGCCCACTCGACGGTCTGGCTATCCGAAGCCAGCCCCTCTTTGAGCGCATGCGTTTCTCGACGGTCGTACTCGCCGACGGCGACGTAAACGACGTAGAGGGCCACCGCAACGGCGACAGCCAAGAGCACATACCAGACGCGCGAGAGGACCATCACTTCGAGTCGCCTCCTACGAGGAGCGGCTCCCTCAATTCGACGAAACCGCGCTCGCCGACCTTCGTGGCAGAGGACTCTCTTCCAACTTGCTTGCCGTCGAAGAACGCCCTGAACGTGTATTCCCCCTGCGGCAGCGGCATAGAGAAGCTGCCGTCGCGGTCTGGGAACGCGAACTCGACGACTGCGGGATCGACGACGACGTACATGATGACGCTAGGGAAGAGCTGATCACGAATCTCATGGAGGCCCACAGCACTCGCCGCCCACTCTCGCGTCGAGCCAGGGCCGGTCGGGTTGGGAGCCCACTTGTCGTTACCCGCCTCGAAGAACACGTGCGGGAATGGGTCGAGGTTCCGGAAACTCAGGCGCGAGCCGGGTGAAAGCACGACCGTTGCCGGCGTCATGCGTCCGCCGGTGACCTTAATCGCGAGCGGCTCATGCGCCTGCGGCGGCGTACTACTGAACGCAGCAACGCAGAAGTCGCGCGAGACGTTCGCGGAAAGCCTCCGAAACTCTTGCTTCACGGTTGGCGACGGCTCGCGCCATGTGTAACGGCGGGCGTCGCTCTTCGCCGCTTCGGTGTAAACCTGCGGCGAGACCTTCTCCCAGCCGACCACCCTGCCCTTGACCGTTGCGGGCGGCGGGCCTGCGCGCAGGGCCCCGCTCGCAAGCACCAATGCGACCATGATGACGTGAGAGGATATGCGCGTCGGGCGACGCGCGAACGACCTGCGCTTCGCGTCCGGCATTTGAGCGTCCGAGGCAGACGGTACCCGACGGCGAAAGCCCCTGTAAACGCCTTTCGGTCGCGGAGACCGATCACCCCGGCGCTTCGGCCGGCATCACCTCGAAGTCGACCAATTTGCCGTCACGAACGGAGCGCACCCGCACCGGGGCGAGGATCGGCCATTTCTGGAGGGCGCGGTGGATGTCGTCGACGCTTGCGATGGTAGCGTCGTCGAGTCCGACGACGATGTCGCCCAACCGCATCCCAGCTCGCATCGCAGGGCCGCGCTCGTCGAACCCGCTGACCTCCACCCCGCTCGCCTGCCGGAGCCCCAAGCGCCGTGCCAGCTCTCGGCCGAAGGGCCGGTTTTGCCCGGCGATGCCGAGCCAACCGCGGCGCACGCGCCCGCTCGTCATGAGCTCGCCCAAGACCCACTTGGCCGTATCGACCGGCACGCTGAAGCTGATCCCCTGGGCCCCGAGAATGATCGCGGTGTTGATCCCCACGACCCGGCCCGTCGAATCGACGAGGGGACCGCCGGAATTCCCCGGGTTGAGCGCAACGTCACTCTGAATGATTCCTTCCATCGGGCGGCCGTCGCGAGCGCGCATGGTTCGCCCGAGCGCGCTCACCACTCCAGCCGACACGGTCGAGCTGAAGCCCAGCGGAGTGCCGATCGCGACGACGAGCTGCCCGACACGCAGCCGAGACGAGCTGCCGAAGTCAGCGTGGCTGGGGACGCCCCCGGCCGTACGCACGACGGCGAGGTCGGTGGCATGGTCAAAGCCGACGACCGACGCGCCGCTGGTCGTTCCATCGGTGAAGCGGAGCTCGAGCTCGACCGCCGCTTCGACGACGTGCGCATTCGTGAGAACGTAGCCGTCCGGAGCGAACACGACGCCGGAACCCGATCCTGGGGGTCCTCGACGCGACGCGCGCGCGATGCTCACGACCGCTGGGCCGACTCGCTCGACGACGCGCACGACGGCGCGCGAGTAGGCGTCGAGGGCGTCTTTCTCGTCGACGATGCTGTCGTCGACGACGGTTGGGGTCTGATCGTTCGCGGGACGGACCGAACCATCGGAACTATCGGACGGGTCGGAGTGATCGAGGACGAAGGCGAGCGATGGCATCGACAAGAACGTGCGCACGCCGTCGAGGTGGTCAAGTGCGCGTCAACAAACCGGCAGGCTGATGATGAACCGCGTCCCACGACCAAGCTCGCTCTCGACTCGAACGGCGCCGCCATGATTCTCGACGACCGTCTTCACAATCGAAAGCCCGAGCCCCGTCCCCTGACGGTCGCGCCTCGTCGTGAAGAACGGCACGAAGACGTGCGGGATGTGATCGGCCGCGATGCCCGCCCCATTGTCCGCCACGACGACCTTGACCAGCTTCGCATCGCGCTCGAGCTCCGTGGTCACGGCGACCCATCCGTCGCGAGTGGGAGCCGCCTGCGAAGCGTTCGTCAGCAGGTTGACGAATACCTGGACCAGCTGTTCCCCGACGGCACGCACCGTGACGACGTCGCCTTCGAGACGGCGTTCCACGCGCACCCCGCTCGACGTGAGAACGTGTTCGCAGAAAGCGATCGCTTGGTCGATGACGGCGTGCAGGAGGACCGGGCCCGCAACGCTCCCCGACGGATGGGCGTAGCTCACGAGATCGCGCGTGAACCGCAACATTCGCGTCGCAGACTCGCTGATGCGGCGCAGGCGCTCGACGTCGTCGGTGTCGCGCGCGACGCCGCCCGTGAGCGACCGCCGGATGAGATAGTCGGAGTACGCGACGATCGACGTCAGCGGGTTGTTGAGTTCGTGGACGACGCCGGCGGCGATTTGCCCGAAGTTGGCCAGTTTGTCGGCTTGAAGCATGCGCTGCTCGAGCGCGGTGGCGTCACGTCGATCGCCTTCGAGGGATGCGACGGCGTGAGCGTGAGAGAGTGCGCGCCCGAGCGCCATTGCGGCACGATCGACGAGATGGACAATCGCGGAAGTGTCGGGATCGAGGTCATCGTCGTCGGAGGCGACGTGGAGCGTCGAGCCGGGGCTTGCGGCGATGGCGGAGACGTACTCGCTGGTCAGGCCAGGGAAGAGGCGGGTCGGATTTACGCCCGCAGCGTCGTCGGGCGCCGTATGGGGGAACCGACGGACAACCGTTCTTTCGGGCGCCATCGACCCGGGCGAGGGTACGAAGCATACGCCCACGGCGCAGGCGGGTACGATCGCAAACACGGCGTCCACCATCGCTTCGATGACTGCGACTTCGCCGTGCAAGACGGGGAGGTCGACCGCGGCCACGAGCAGCCGATCCAGCCAGGCCACCGGCACGAACTCGGACATTCGCGCGCGAGCCGACGATTCTTGCGGGGGCGCCGTCGCCGTGTGGGGATTCAAGACCGATGCAAGCGCGTTCGCCCCGTGTCTCTTCTTGCTGCGTATCGGTAGCTTGCGCATGGGCGCCTATTTCCGCCGCTTGGCTGCCGCCGGTAGGGTCCCGGACGAGGTGTCCTTGTCATTGCCGGCTTCTTCCAATTCCGGGGTGGACGAGGGCGCGGACCGATCCAAGTCGAGGATGCGCGCGCGGCCGACGTACGACTTCGTCTCGTACTTCGTGATCCTCCCGATCTTTCGGACGATTTCCGCCATTCTCTCGGCTTCGTTGAAGATGACCTCGGCCGCGGAGTACGGGGCGGTCTCCGGCTCGAGCCTTCGTTTGAGAAGCTCGGCGTAGGCCATGACGCTCGTCAGGGGCTGGTTGAGCTCGTGCGCGGCCGCCCCGGCGAGCTCCGCGACGATCGCCTGACGCTCCTGGGCGAGGATCTGTTCTTGCGCTTGAGCGAGGCGCTGCTCCATCTGCATTTTTTCCCGGAGGTCGGTGAAGATCCCGACTGTGCCGACGGGCACACCGTCCTCGTGGAGCATCGCTGCCGACAGCGATACGGGAATTCGCTCGCCTCGGGCGTCCAGGACTTCCGTGCGAAGTCCTTGAACGCGCCCCTCGCCGGCCTTGATGAGGCGCATCACGCCGGCGGCGAATCCGGAAGGGTAAAGGGTGCGAATGTCTCGACCGAGTAGCTGTGCGACCGTCAGGCCGTAGACCCGCTCGGCCGCCGGGTTGGCCAGCAGAATGTGCCCACGGAGATCGGCCGTGACGATGGCGTCGACGGACGAGTCGATGATCCGCTGGAGAAAGTCCTTCGTCTTGTGGAGCTCGTGCTCCACCTCGCGCTCCGCCGTGACGTCGCGGAACGTGCAAAGGACGACCCCCTCCTCCCGCAGCACCGAATTGAAGTTCATGCTGAGGATGCCGATGTCTCCGCGGCTCCTCTTGATCCGGACGTCGACGTTTTGCGGGTAACGTCCCTGCGCGAAGCCGAGTCGCAGCTCATGGGCGAGGTGTGCATCTTCGGGGGCAAACAGGTCTCCGACCGGACGCCCGTGTAGATCGGCCTCGCTGTATCCGCTGATGACGCGCGCCCGGGGATTGGAAAAGAGGAGGTGCCCGTCCGCGTCGATGACCACGATGCCATCGGCCGCGCTCTCGAAGAAGTCTGCGTAGCGCTGGAGGGTGCGCAGGCGCCGCTCGGCCTCGAAGCGGGCCACCGTGACTTGCTGCGTCTGATCGCGCAGCGACTGCATGACCCGCGCGTTGCGAAGCGCGATCGCCATCGCGTTCGACACGGTCTTGCAGAGGTCGAGTTCGCGATCTCCGAAGATGAAGGCGTGCCGCGCCCGCAAGAAGAGCACGCCCATCGGGCGCCCCTCGTAGAGGATCGGCAGGATGGCGAGAGAGCTGAACGCGCTCTTGTGCCCTTCGTGACGCACGATCTCGAGGAGGGGGTGAGTGGCAATGTCGGGGATCAGCAGGGGCTCGCGGCTCGAAAGCACCCGTTGGATCTCGGGGTATTTCGTGAGCACGATAGGCAAATCGCGAAGCTGCTCGTCGTCGCTCGCCGCCACGACGTACCCCACTTCAGCGGCCTCGCGCACGAGGACGATGCTCACACGGTCGACCTTCGCGACCTGCGCGATGCGCTGCACGACCGTGAACAGGATTCCGCGAAAGTCGAGGTTCGAGGCAAGCGCTTGCGTGAGTTCGAGTACGACGCGCGCGTCTTGTTCCTTGCGAGCCAGGGCGTCGAGGACGCCGCGCAGGCGCAATTGCCCCCGGATGCGAGCGACCAGCTCCACGGGCTTGAACGGCTTGCGGACGAAATCGTCGGCGCCCGCAGCGAAGGCCTTCGCAATCTCTTGATCGGCTTCGAGCGCGGTGAGGACTACAATGGGCAAATCGCGCGTCACGGCTCGCGACCGCAGCGTGCGCAATACCTGGTAGCCGTCGGGAGCCGGCATCACCAGATCGAGAAGAACGAGCGATGGGTTGAGGCTGTCGATGTGCTGCAATGCCTCGGCGCCTGAGCCGACTGCGACGTGCGGCAGCTCCGCGTTGGCGAGGGCCTGAATCAGGACGTGCCGACTGACGGTGTCGTCGTCGACCACGAGAACGGGTCCGCCAGGCACGTAAAAAACTCTACCCGTGGCAACTGGAGCCGACAAGTTGCTTGGATTTCGCCGTCTTACCCTCCGAACAGGTCTCCGGTCTCGCCGTTCTCCCCGGTGCCGCCGCTCTTCGGCTTTCTGCCGAGCGCCTCGTAGGCCTTACGGTTCGCGGTTCGGCCGCGCGGCGTTCGTCCGACGTATCCTTGCTGGATGAGGAATGGCTCGATCACGTCCTCGAGGGTGTCGCGCGGTTCGGCGAGGGCGGCGGCCAGAGCTTCTACGCCCACCGGGCCGCCATCGTAGTGGTCGATGACGACGCTCAGGTAGCGCCGGTCCATTTCGTCCAGCCCCGCCTCGTCGACCTCGAGCCGCTGACAGGCTTGGCGCACGCGGTCTAGGTCCACCTTGCCCGTTCCGAGCACCTCTGCGAAGTCGCGGATGCGCCGCAGAAGCCGATTCGCGACGCGCGGGGTGCCCCGCGAGCGACGTGCGATCTCATGGGCTGCGTCGAGGTCGACCCCCACGCCGAGGAGGTCGGCACTTCGAAGGACGATCCGAGCCAGGTCTTCCGCGGAATAGAAGTCCAGGCGTACGACGTGGCCGAAGCGCGCGAAGAAGGGAGCCGTGAGCAGGCCCGTGCGCGTGGTCGCCCCAATCAGCGTGAACGGCTGCAGCGGGATTTGTACCGCACTCGCGAATGCCCCCTCGCCCGTCATGATGTCGATGATGAGGTCATCGAGCGCAGGATAAAGGCTCTCTTCCACAATGGGGTTGAGCCGGTGGATCTCGTCGACGAAGAGGACATCGTTCTTCATGAGCTTCGTCGTCAAGAGGGCAGCAAGGGCTCCCTTGTGCTCGATGACGGGGCCACTCGTGGCAACCACTTGTACGCCCATCTCGTTCGCGAGGATGTGCGCCAGCGTGGTTTTTCCGAGCCCCGGCGGGCCGCACAAGAGAATGTGGTCGAGCGGTTCTCCCCTGCGCCGCGCGGCTTCGACGAAGACACGCAAATTGTCTTTGTGCTTCGTTTGCCCGATGTAGTCGGCAAACGTTTTCGGGCGGAGAGTGCGGTCGAATTGCGCATCGTCGCCGCGAACCGACGCATCGAGAGCCCGCGGCCCAGCCTGCGTCGCGACCTCCTGCCCCAAAGCCGGGCGCTTGGCCACGGCCTCAGGCCCCCAGTTTGGCGAGATAGTCGCCGATGAGCGGGAGCCCGAGCACTTGGGTCACCACGCCGGCACGCACCGCGGCGCCGGGCATCCCGTTGACGACCGCCGTGTCCTGCGATTCGGCGATGATCGTGCCTCCGGCCGCGCGGATCGCGCGAGCCCCCTCCACGCCGTCGTCGCCCATCCCCGTCAAAATCAGACCCACGCAGCGGGGACCCAGCGCGGCGACGCTCTTGAAGAGACGGTCTGCGCTCGGAACGTAGCGGTCGGCCGCAACCGCCGGACCGACGCGTATCCGGAGCTCCGCGCCTTGTCCGCGGACGAGATCCATGCACTTGCGCCCAGGGCAAACGAAGCCTGTGGCCAGCCCCACGAGGTCGTTGTCGCTCGCTTCCATCGTTCGCACCGGGCCGCGCTTGTCGAGTCGCTCGGCGAACGTGCGTGTGAACTTGTCCGGCATGTGCTGAGCGACCACGAACGCTGCGGTCGTCGTCGGCGGAATCCTTCCGAAAAGATGCATGAGGGCGCTCGGGCCGCCGGTGGAGCTCGCGATGGCCACGACGATCTTGGGAGCGCGGTACGGGCGCGCGCGGGTCGCCGGTTCGTCGAAGAGTGCAGGTCGCCCGTCCTGCGCGAACGCCCCACTCGTTTGCCGACGGATGAGAGGCCCAGGCACGAAGGACGGGCGCAGCGAGCGAACGAGGGACACCTTCTGGAGGATTTCTTGCCGCACGTCGGCCGCGTCCGGTCCGAGCCGGTCTGGCTTCGGCACGAAGTCGAGGGCCCCGAGCTCGAGCGCCTTGAACACGTTTTCTCGCTGGGCGTAGCTGCTGACAACGATGACCGGCGTTGGCGCCTTGGACATCAAGATCCGGAGGAACGTGAAGCCGTCCATCCGCGGCATCTCGAGGTCCAGAGTGATGACGTCGGGCTTGAGAATGGTGACGAGCTGGAGAGCCTCTTCACCGTCGGCCGCCTTGCCCACCACCTCTACTTCGGGATGATCCGCGAATACGTCGGCGATGTTCCGGCGGTTGTACGCGGAATCGTCGACGACGAGGAGCCTGATGGGCCGAGCCGCTGATGAGGTCACGTGAGTGGGTCCGGGGGCGCTTCGCGAGTCGACACTGGCTTTCGATACACGAGGTCGTCCTTCAAGTGTAACAGCTCGAACGCCGTCGAGACGTTCAGCAGTGACTCGGAGTGGCCGAGAAGGAGCACTCCCCCCGGGTTCAGCCGGTCGTAAAGCACTTCGATGGCCGCTTTTCGGGCCCTCGGCTCGAGGTAAATGAGCACGTTCCGGCAGAAGATGACGTCGGCCTTGCCGAGGACGCGGGAGCGGTCCTTGTCGAGAAGGCTCATCTGTGCGAAGTGGCACATCTGACGGATGAACTCCGCCACGTGCCATCCGTCCGGACGCTCGTGAAAGTACGCTCGGCGCATTTCGCTGGTCGTCACTCGGAAGCTATTTTCTGTGTACACGCCCCGGCGCGCCGCGGCCACACATCGGCGGGAAATGTCCGAGCCATGGATGCGAACGTCCCAGCGGGCGGTATTCGTCGCCTCGCGCGGGAAGAGTCGCGAGGCGTGGATGAGAATCGCGATCGTATACGCCTCCTCTCCCGTAGAACATCCGGCGCTCCAGATGGAAAGCCGGAGTTTGGTTTTGGCCTGGGCGGCCAGCATCGGCAAGAGCTCACACTGAAACGCGCGGAGCTGCCGCTGCTCGCGGAAGAAGTACGTCTCGTTCGTGGTAAGGGCATCGATCGCCTCGTCCCACTCTTCGGGCGCGCGACCGGCGAAGCGCAAGTAGTGATGGTACTCGGCGAATGTCGATAGCTTGAGCACCAGGAGTCGCTCGCGCAATCTCCGCTCCAGCGTGAAGCGCGACTCGGGACCGAAGTGCAAGCCGGTCCTAGCCGCGAACAGGTCCCTGAGAACGCGGAACTCATCCGGCTTGAGCGTGATGGGGTCCCCCGAGAACGACACGCGCGCCACCTACTCCCCGTTCCTCGGTCGCCGTGAAGAGGACGGCCCGCGAGACCCGTCGTTCTGACCTGCCGGACGAGGGCTCGCGGCCGCGGCAATGGCGTCGCGAATCGTGGGATCTCTCTCGCGTTCGTAGCGAGCGCGCAGCAGCGCTTGGGCTGAAGGTCCCCCCTCGTGGCCGAGCAGCTCGGCCGCGACGCGGCGCACGTCCGAAGACGCATGGTCCAGGCAAAGGCCGAGTCGCGCGAGCGCTCTTTCCCCCGGTCGAGCGCCAACGAGCGAAAGTGCCAGCTTCACCACCTCTGGGTCCGGGTGATCGAGCGCAGAGAAGAGCCCGTCTTCGCACGCTCGATCGACGTTCCCAGGCAAGCCTGCTTCGCCGAGGCGGCCCATCGCCTCGACGGCCGCACAAGCAATCGCCACATCTGGGTGTTTCACGAGCGGGCTGGCCGCTTCCACCGCGCGCGCGGGGTCCGCGTCGCCCAGCGCCCGGAGCGCGCCCCCCGTCAACTCGGGGATCCGGGCCACGCCGACGAGCGGTTCGGCGCGTCCGAGCCGGCCGAGGGCGCGCACCGCAGCGAGCTGCACCTCGTGGTCCTCATCGGCCAAAGCGAAAACTACGGCATCGGCGGCCGCTTCCCCGCCCGCTTGGGCGAGCGCGTCGATCGCCGCGCGACGAACTTCGGGTCGGTCGTGAGCGAGCGCCCGCTCGAGAACCCGCACGTCATCGTCGAAGAGTTTGTGGGTCGAGGCGATCGCGCCGAGAAGAATGCATCCCAGGGCAAGAGGGTCGCCTCCCGAGCGCGCCGCGTCGTTCAGAAGCGCTCGCGCCGTTTCCACGTGCCGCGAAGCCAGTCCCCACACTGCATTGGCAGCCGCTGCGGCGATCCGCTGTTCGGAGTCGCCGACCATCGATGAGATTCGCACCAAATCGTCTGCGGTTCCGTGAGATCCGAGGCTGTCGAGGGCGCTCACGACGACCTCCGGTGAAGGGTCCTCGACGCCGGCCCGCAAGGCATCGAGAATCGCCGATCCGTCCGGCCCACTGTCGAGCGACGCTACGAGCTCGAGTGCGGCGGCGCGGACCGAGGGCCGCGCCGTGCGAGCAGCGGCCAGCAGGGGTACGACAGCGTCCGAGCCGAAGATGCGCAGCGCCAGGTCGGCACGCTCGGCGGCTTCCTCGCCCAGGGCGTCCACGAGCAACGCGATGTCGGACGTGTCCCCGGTGAGTCCCAGCAAGGCGAGGGCGCTGCTTCGAGCGGGCGCGTCGTCCACGTTACGCGCCGCGCGGCGCACGTTGACGCGACCTACCGGCACCTGCCGGAGCGCTGCGCGCGCCACGCCGAGCAACGACGTTTCCTTTGGTGCAGAAGCAACGAGCTCGCCGAGTGCGACGATGGCTTCGCGCGCTATCGTCGGTGACGGATCCCCGGTGGCCAGCGCGAGAGCGCGTACTGCATCGGGCTCCGGGGACCCGCATGCGGCGGCGATCGCATAGCGCCGGAGGAGCGGGTCGGTGACGTGCGGCCTGAAAACACTCCAGGGCAGACGTGCTTCAAGCCGCGCGAGCGACTCGAGCGCCGCGATCTTGAGAATGGCGCCGCGTGTCGAGAGCGACTTGACGAGCGACTGGGTCGCGAGGTTACGCGCCTCTTCGCCAGCGAGTCCGGCGCTCCCCAGCGCCTCCGCCGCTGCGACCTGTACGTTGACGTCTTCGTCGCCAAGGGCGCGCGAGAGCGCCTCGATACATCGCTGGTCCGCCACGCCGCCGAGCACCTCGATGGCAAGCTTCCTCGCGTCGGCGTCGAGCCTCGGGAGCGCTTCCACCGTGGCGGAAATCGTGTCGGGACCGATCGCCACGAGCGCCTCCACGGCCGCGTTGCGGAGGCCGATGTTCACGGTCTCCTCCAGGGCGGTAACGAGCGCCGCCACGATCTCGTCGCGTCGATCGAGCGAAGGGCTGATCGCCGCCGCTTCCTTGCGCACTCGCCAGTCCTCGTCGCCAAGGGCGCGCACCAGTAGCTCCGCGGCCTCATGGCCGCTCACCTTTGCGATCTGGAGCACGGCAACGCGCCGCGCCTCGGGCTCGGCCTGCTGGAGCAGCCAGCGAACTGCGGTCGCGGCGTCGCTCATGTCGCCGCCCTCGCAGGAAGACTCGGCGCGGCCCCGCCCGATCCCTCACCGGGACCACTACCGCCATCGGACGGTGTCCCCAGCTCGAAGCCCGAGGATTTCGTGAGCGGATGGGTGAGCTGGCGAAGTCGACTCGCCTCGAGAACGAAGACCAGCCCCTCGCCGTGCGTGGTCACTCCGGCAATTCCGCGCACATCGTCGCCCCCTCCCAGGGCAGGGGCGGGCCGAAGCTCGGTGTTGCCCGTTCCGAAGACATCCGTTACGGCATCGACGACCAGCGCCACCATGTACGCAGCCGCGGGAATGGCCCCCGGTGCCCTCGAAAGACCGGTTGCCGCTGCCGCCGCTTCCTCGTCCCTGTCAGACCCGACGTCCACGATGATCCATTTCGTCTTGCGCGTAGCCGGTGCCGCCGCCAGCCCGAAGCGCACACGAAGATCGACCACCGACACCACCTCGCCACGATAGTGCGCGACTCCGATGACCGAGCGGGGGGCGTGGGGCAGCGGCACGACTGGGAGCGGGTTCGCGATCTCCTTCACTCGCGCGATGGCGACCGCATATTCGACGTCCCCGACGACGAATCCAACAAGGTTTTTCGAAGGGTCGTGGCGATAGCGCTGCATGGTCTCGTTTGCCCTTCCCTCAGGGCGACTCCAGGATCGGACGCAGATCGAGAAGGATGAGCAGAGCTCCTTCGCTGGCCGTCGGCCGGCCGATGCCTGCGACATGCGACGCCTGCTCGCCCCCTAGGACGTGCGCGGGCTCGATCTCCTCGCTCGCCAGACGCCATACCTGCTGGACGTCGTCGACCAGAAGCCCGATCTGCTCGCCCGTTCCGACGTCGCACAGGAGAATACGGCTCTTTCGATCGACCACGGCTGGCGGCAGCGCGAACCGCCGCCGCAGATCGACCACGGTCACGAGTTTGCCGCGCACGCTGATCACTCCGAGCACCGTTTCCGGCGCCCGCGGAACCGTGGTGATCGGGGGAAAGCGAAGGATCTCGGCAACGTGCGCGATCTGCACGGCGTATGTCTCTCCCGCCAGGCCGAACGCGAGATACTCGACGCGTCGCCCAGTTTCCCCCGCGCGGCGCGCAGCCCGTTTTTCGCTTCGTGCCCTCATGAGCGCGGCCATGGCTCACGCCCTCCCGATGCGGCGACGGGCGTCGAGAGCGACGGAGGTCCGACCGGAATCGTCGGCTGCGGCAAGGAAGCGGACTTCGCCGGGCATGAGCACTTCTTCGATGAGGGCTGCGACGTCGATGACGAGCGCAATACGCTGATCGCCGAGTTCGGTCGCGCCCGCGAAGCCGCGTACCCCCTTGAGGGACTTACCGAGCGGCTTGATGACGATGTCTTGTTGACCGACGAGCTCGTCGACGACGAACCCGAGCCGCCGCGCTCCCACTCGAGCGATGACGACGAACGGACCGTGCCGATCCCGGTCCGCCGGGGGAAGCCCGAAGAGGCGCGCCAGGCGGCAGATGGGAAGGGATGTACCCCGCACGGTGAGGAGCTCACGCGCCTCAACCGTCCGAACCTGATCTTCGTGCAGCACGATGGCCTCCTCGACGCTGGCGAGCGGAACGGCGAAGAGGTGCGCACCGATCTCCACCAACAGGACGTGAATGATGGCGAGCGTGATCGGCAGCGTGATGGTCATCTTCGTGCCGATGCCGACGTCGCTCGTGATATCGACTACGCCGCCGAGCTTCCCGATGTTCGTCTTCGCGACGTCGAGCCCGACGCCCCGGCCGCTCAAGTCCGTGGCCACCTCCTTGGTGGTGAACCCGGGCATGAAAACGAGGGCGAGCATCTCCCCTTGGGTCAGCTCCTTGGCCTCGTCCGTGCTGACCATCCCCCGGCGCACCGCAGCCGCGACGAGAGCGCCGTGGTCCATGCCACGCCCGTCGTCCTCCACCTCGATGACGACGTGGTTGCCTTTCTGAAATGCGTTGAGGGCGATGGTACCAACCGGCGGCTTGCCGACCCGCAGCCGCTCGTCGCGCGGCTCGATGCCGTGATCGATCGCGTTTCGGATCATGTGCATGAGCGGGTCGCTGAGCTCCTCGACGATAAGCTTGTCGAGCTCGGTGTCGGCACCGGTGACCACCAAGTGCACCTCTTTGTCGTGCTCGCGCGAGATCTGCCGGACGATGCGCGCGAGCTTGTCGAACGCTTGCCCGAGCGGCACCATGCGCACTTCGAGGATGCCGCTCTGCATCTGGGCGAGATGTCTCTCGAAGGTTCGGTTGAGGCGCGCGAGTTCGATGGAGAGCTCGCGCGGATCGGCCGCTCGCCGGCGTACGCGGTCGGTCAACCTCGCGATTGCGGTTTTCACGATCGCGAGTTCACCGACGATGGTCATCAGCCGGTCCAGCTTCCGGATGTCGACTCGCACCGTCTGGCTCGCGGAGCGAAGCGAGAGCTCACGAGTAAGACCGGGGCCGCGCAGCGACCCCGCGGCGGCCGGGGGCCCGGGCGTTGCGGCAAGGGAGTCTTTTTTTGGCCCTGCGGGAGGCTCGACGAACGACCGCACACTTCCGTTGTCGGGCGGCGGTGCCGCGGACGTCGCCCCGGCTTCCGCAGGTACGACCGCCGTTTCCGCGCTGGCCACGCGAGCGGCGGCGGAAGCTCGAGCCGGACGCACGCTCGGATCGACACGGCGTGCGACATCCTCGATGACAAGGTCCGGGCCGACGATTGCCTGCTGGAGGGTTTGGAGCGATGCGCGGCTCGCCATCAAGATCTCGAGATCGATCGTGTCGGCGTCCGCTCCGGATCCCGTGGGTAGGTACGTGACGATCTCGCCAAGCGGGCGAGCTTGCCGCTTGATCTCGTCGAGCGAACTGTCGATCGTGGTGAGCGAGAAACGAGCGCGGATTCGGTATAGGGCGAGCCCCTGTTGAATGTTGGCGCGGAGCCGATGCTCTTCGTATTCGGTGAGGACGCCCAGGAGACCTGGATCGAGCTCGTAATGAGCGACAACCCCAGCCCCGCCCCCACTTCGACGCTGCGACAGCTGACCGATCGCCAGAAGCAGATCCTCGACTTCACGCTCGGGCTCCGGCGCTTCGCCGCTCTGGGCCGCCAAGAGCTGCGCGTAGAGCGTACCGCTTGAAAGAGCAGATCGAGCACCGCGGGCGTGACGTCGATTCGCCCGAGGCGCAGGTCGTCGAGCACGTCTTCGAGCTCGTGCGACAGCCCCGCCATTCGAGTGGCGCCGAAGAGGCCGGAGAGTCCCTTCAGCGTGTGAACACCGCGGAAGACGTCGTTGATGAGCTCCGGATCGACTCGCCCGGCCTTCACGCCCTCGTCGAGGCCGAGCAAGTCACGACCAAGCCCATCGACGAGCTCCTGAGCTTCGCTGAAGAACTCCTCGCGAGCTTTGTCGCTGGTTTCCCCTCTCCCGCCGCCGCCTTCCGCCATGGTCTACGGCCCGCCCGGGGGGGGCTCATTCGGCCCCACTCGAACTCTTTCCACACTGAGAAGGCGCGTACACGTCTCGTCGAGCTGCTGCGGTGTGAACGGCTTCGGCAGGTACGCGTTCGCACCGAGGGCCAGGCCGCGTTCGACGTCGTGCTTTCCACGCAAGGTCGAGATGATGAGAAGTGGGGTTGCCCGATGGTGAGCGGACGACCGAATGAAGCGGACGACTTCCAGCCCGTTGATGTCCGCCATGTTTATGTCCGTGACGATGAGGTCGTATGGGCCTCGCGGCAGGAGCCGCAACGCCTCGAAGCCGCTGCTCGCCTCAATCACTTCGCAGCCGCCTTGGCGGTTCGCGAAATCGGGAGATTCGAGCACCGCGCGCACGAAAGCGCGAGCTGAGACCGAATCTTCGACCACCAAGATCCTGCGCATGATCCCCGCTGATCCTACAAAGGGTACTCTAATACCAGCGGGCCCGAACCACGCCAAAACTTGCTCGGCGTTCGCACTGCGCCCTCCCACCTCATTTCGCCTACACCCGAGACCCCCGTGCGAACACGCCTTCATCAATGAACTCCCCAACGGATGCACCGACCGCGGCAGCGCTGATAATCGGCGACGAGATCCTCTCCGGTAAGGTCGACGAGGCCAACGCGGGGGCGCTCGCACGCACGCTGAGGGCGCTCGGAATTCTACTTCGGCGCGTCGTCGTCGTGATGGACGACATCGACACCATCGCCCGAGAGGTTCGCGATCTGTCGTCGACTCACGACTGGCTCTTCACGAGCGGCGGCGTGGGACCGACCCACGACGACCTGACCATCGAAGCCGTGGCGAAGGCTTTCGGCCGGCGAGTCGTGTCCTCTCCGGAAATGGAGGCAATGCTGAGGGCCCATTACAAGGAGCGATGCACGGAAGGGCACCTGCGGATGGCTCTCATGCCCGAGGGCGCCGAGCTCGAAGTGACGCCTCAGGTCACATGGCCAACCATCCGCCTTGGGAATACATGGCTGCTGCCCGGGATCCCGGAGGTCTTCCGCATGAAGCTCCCGGTCGTTGTTGCTCGCATCGGGCGCACGGGGCCGGCTTTTCTGAGCCGCAGCGTTTACGTGCGCATGGACGAGGGCGAGCTCAAGCCGACCCTGGATCGAGTCGTGACCTCTTTCCCCGACGTATCGATCGGGTCTTATCCGAAGTGGCACGAGGCAAGTTACAAGACGAGGCTAACTTTCGACGGCCGCGACGAAGCCCGCGTCCTCGCCGCCCGCGATGCTTTCATAAACCTACTGCCCGCGGGCGAACCACAAAGCACGGACTGAGCCAATCGATGTGGGACCCCGGAGTCGCCAGGAGGCGATGGCCCCCCGGGGAGAGCGCTCGTCCGGGTGCACCCCGGGGCGGATGGGGCAAGGCGTTGCAATGAAGCGAGAGCGCTAGCTACACTTGGGCTTGCGCCCCTGGCCGCGCGTTCTAATTCGGCTTCCTTGCGATGATCCGAAAGGCGAGCGGGGAAGGGGACGGCCCATGTGGAAGCTTGTCATTGAGGACGATGAAGGAAAGCGGACGGTCGTTCCGCTCACGCGGGACGAGTATTCCATCGGTCGCCAAGAGGGGAACACCATCCGCCTCACGGAGCGGAACATCTCGCGAGCGCACGCGCGTCTCCACAAGAGGGACCCTGTCGGTCCCGGTCAATCGACGACGTTCGCTCTTGAAGACCTGACGAGCTATAACGGCGTCTTCGTCAACGGCATCCGCGTCGCCGAGGAGCAAGAGCTGGCGCACGGCGACCTCGTTCAGATCGGGGACTATCGCGTCGTCATCCAAGACGAGCGGCTCGCCGAGGCCGCGGACACGGCCAGCACCGAAGGAAAACAGACCATCCCGAGCGCTCCGAGCGCCCGGGCGGCCGCCCTTCTAGACCGACCCAACCGCCTCGTCATGATTGCAGGGCCGGCGGTCGGCGCCGAGTTCCCGCTCGATCGGGAGCGGCTGACGATCGGACGCGCCGAAGACGCCGGAATCTCGGTCAATCACAACTCAGTCTCTCGATTGCACTGCGAAGTGCACGCGCTCGGCGACGGGCGCTTCGAGATCATCGACAAGGGATCGAGCAACGGCGTGCGGGTCAATGGCGCCGACCTGCGGCGCGGGATCATCGAGCCGGCCGACATCATCGAGCTCGGGGATGCGAAGTTCAAATTCGTGGGGGCGGGCCAGATTTTCCTCGCGACCGAGGTCCCTCCGCCCGAGCGGAGCCCCAGAGACCTTGCGCGCCGTTCGCGAGGTAATGCGGTCCCGATTGCGGCCTTCTTGGTCGTCGTGATCGCAGGCGCTGCAGGGGCCTGGACGTACACCCGCCCTCGGGTCGAACGGGCGCCTTCAGTCGCGCTCGCTGCAGCGTCACCGGACCGGTCGGCGCTCGATCGCGCCAAGAAGCTCTCGAACAGCGGTGATCTGGAGGGTGGGCACAAGGCCTTGGCGGCAATTTCGAACACGTCCGCGCTGCGCAACAGTTCTGACTTCAGGGACGTCGAGAATCGGTGGGCGGACAACCTTCTCGAACACGCCGACGCCGAGAGCGACGTCGCCGTGAAGCGTGCCCTCTACCAGCGCGTGGCTCAGGCGATGACGGTCGAGCCTTCTCGTCGCAAGACAAGTGCCGACAAACTGCAGGAGCTCGACGCCGTTGCGAGCACGGCCGCCGCCAACCGCGCCCAAGTTCCATCGACCGTGTCGGCGTCGGCCGATGCGGGGGGGAGTCAGGGCGCTCGCATCGAAACGGCGAGGCGCACCGTCGCCCTCGAGCCGGCAGCCGCACCTCCGATGTTCGTCCCTCCGCCGGTGCCACCGCCCCCGACTTTGCCGGTGACCACGTCGCCGCGGCCTCCGGGAGCCAGCGTGGACGACCGAGAGCGTCAGCTCGCTTTGCAGGGGACACCCGACGCCAAAATTCTCCTCAAACAACAGCTTGAGCAGCGGGTCTACAGCGGGAAGGCGACGGATACGGAGATCCGGCTTCTCATCAGCACGTGCAAAGACCTCGGTGACAAGCCGTGCGTGCAAGAGGCGCGTGCGATCCAGGCGCAGCGAGGGCCCTGAGTAAAACGCGCCACTCGAATGGGACCCGGCTTTGCTGGGTACGCGTGCCTGCTGCTTTAGGGCTCGCCGCCGCTCGGGCCGGATGTCTCCAGCTGACAATTGCTGAGGTCCGCGGCGCCCGCGCCCGTGCACGATCCGGTGCACTGCCCCGTTCCGACGCACTTGCCGCTCGAGCAATTCGAATCATCGACGCACAGGCAAGCCGTACCGGCCGCGCTGAGCACGGGCGCCGGGGCCAGCGTCGTCGTGCACGGCGTAGGGTCGACTTTCTTCGTCAAGAAATGACCGTACCCACCGCCACCGCCGCCTCCGCATTGGTTGTACGGACCACACGCGAATGCGCTCGAACCCGTTCCGGAAGCGCCGGCGGTCGACAGTAAGGTGCCCCCAGCGCCTCCCAATCCTCCGGTTCCGGCCCCGCCGCCGCCTCCCGTGTTCGGTGCCCCGCCGGTGCCGCCGTTGACGTAGATGGCTGCGCCGAGGTCCGTGTAACTCTGGCTCTCGAGCAGCACGGTCCCTCCGGATCCGGCTCCGCCGCCGCCTCCGCCGTACCCGTAGAGGCCGCACCCGGACATGAAACACGCGCTCGTCCCGCCGCTTCCACCGTTGGCGGTGATGGTCCCGGAGAAGGTCAGCAACCCGGCGACGGACACCTGAAATGCGCCTCCCCCTCCCCCGCCGGAGGTTTGGCAAGCCCAACTCCCGCTCGTTCCACCAGGACACCCTCCGAGCAGAGGAGCGTAGGAAACGTTGGTGCGCGCGACCCCTCCCGAGGCCGGGCCGCCGCCTACGCCCCCGGCCCCCGCGCCGCCTATGAACGCTGCACCGGCCCCACCTCCCCCGCTGCAGCGACCGTCCGCGGGCTGGCTCGCCCCGGCGCTCGCCCCGCAGCTGAAATTCCCCCCGGGGCCGGACGCTCCCGGAACAGTACTGGAAGACGCCCCAGGCTTGCCGTCGGCGTGGATAGTACCGAGGATGTTGGCGCTCCCGTACACCGCGAAGATGACGGCGTTGCCGCCGCCGCTCGAAGTAATGGTGAGCGTGTGCCCTGCCGCGAGCGTCAGGCCACCGAACGCGAGGACGTCGACCGGCGGGCCGCCGCTCGTGAGCTGCGCCACACCCGCGACGACGGTGGGCAAAGTCTGCCCGGTGCACCAGCCGGTGAACGCGTGGCCGCTGCTGTCATAAGTCGTGTCACAATCGATCGTCGTGGCGGTCGAGGGCGGGAGGTACTTCGTCGGGTCGAAGTTGGTGGGCGGGTAGGCAAACACGGGCCGGTTCACGGCAGGGATGCCCGGGCTCGCGAGCAAGCAGCCAAAGCCGTCGGCCGCGCCGCTGCCGGTGCAGCCGCCGCTCCCGCACGCAGCGTCGTTCTGTCCGAGCGTCCTGACGCACTTGCCGCTCCCGCACTGGGAATCGGAGAAGCAATGGCAAGATTGGCCGGGCGCCGAACAAACCCCGCCGGCCGCGTTGCAGCCTCCGGTTCGACATGAGTAACGCGACGGAGCTGCGTCCTGACAGCCTCCGGCCTCGCAGGTGCTTCCATTCGCGGAGTCGGTGAAGCCCCCGTCCCCGCCGTGACTGCCGTCGGTCGTCGCGTCATCGCCGTGTCCCGCGTCGTCCCCTTCGGCCTCCGAACGTTCGTCAGCGGCGACGGCGACGTCGATACCCGTCGGGGAATCGACGGTCGCGTCGAAGCCGAGTGGCGGTACGCCGTCGTCGGGAGAAGAGCCGCCGCCGTCGCACGCCGCTCCGCACGAGCCTTTCGTGTATGAATCGAGACCCGTAACGGTCGCGCACCCCGCGATGATGGGGACGAGAGCCGCTGCGCGGACGACTCGGGCGAGTAACCCCACGAATCGACGATACTTCAACACGGGGGACAGCCCAAGTGTCTTGGCATCTGTCTTCTACCTCGCCGAGTGTAGGCCATCAGCCAATCGGTATTCTCGTATGGACGCATGTAAGGCACGGCGGAATAGCTCGCGCCAAGGGCCTGCGTACGCGATAATTCCTTTGTAGTGAGCCTCCATCCGCCGTCGACACTCGCCCCCGGGCTCATGCTCGATCGATACGAGCTAATTTGCCCTATTGCGCAAGGGGGAATGGCGAGCGTGTGGATCGCGCGGCAAACGGGTAAACACGGCTTCGAGCGACTCGTCGCAATAAAGACCGTCCTCCCGAAATACGCCAACGATTCCTCTTTTCAAACCATGTTTCTCGACGAGGCACGTATTGCCTCTCGCATCGAACACAACAACGTCGTTCGAGTCCTCGACGTCGGGGAACACCACGGCACGACGTATCTCGTGATGGAGTACGTCGACGGGGACGCTCTCTCGACGATTCATCGAACGCTGAAGAAAAACGGCACGAGCGCCCCTCGCGGCGTGCTCCTCCGCATCGTCGCGGACGTATGCGGAGGGCTTCACTCGGCGCACGAGCTTCGCGGCGACGCGGGGCAGCTTCTCGGCGTCGTTCACCGGGACGTTTCTCCACACAACATTCTCGTCAGTCTGCACGGCGACGCGAAACTCATCGACTTCGGCATCGCCAAGGCGCGCGATCGGATCGGTGGCGATACGAACACGGGGACGGTCAAAGGCAAAGTTCGGTACATGGCGCCCGAACAGGCGCTGGGGGGCCGCTCCGATCGGCGCGTCGACATCTGGGCGATCGGGGCCGTCCTCTACGACTTGCTCTCCGGCCGACCCCCGTACGTGGGCGAAAACGACGTGCAAACGATCCTGGCACTGACGAGCGGCTTGCCGCCGCCGCCGCTTCCTGGAACCGTCCCTCGTCCGATCGCAAACGTGGTCTATCGCGCACTCGAGACGTCGCCGGCGAACCGCTTCGCCACCGCCGCCGAGCTGCAGCAAGCCATCGAGGACGCGATGGTGGCGACCAAGCTGGGAACGGGGACCGCCGCCGTGGCGAGCTTTCTGTCCGACCACATGGCCGACCGCGCGCGAACGCGCAAAGAGACGATCTTGCTCGGACTCAAGGCTGCGGCCGAGCGAGAGAACTACGCGTCTCTTCTTCGCTCCAGCATCCAGACGATGAGCGCGAGCCCGAGCGGGAATGCGACCGCGAACTTGGGAAAACCGGCCGCCGCTGCGGCTCCCGCGCAAGCGGCGGAATCGAGCGATACGGCCGGGTCGCTGGGATCGGCCGCGATTGGGCTGCTCCCCCGGCGAAGCCCGGGGAGCCGAACTTCGGTCCGAGTGGCGGCCGTCGCGGCTCTGTTGGGCATCGCCGTCCTCACGACGCTGGCGCTTCGCCCGTCAGGGCCGAAAGCGGGCCCGGGCCGCGACACCCCTCGGACGGCGCTCGGTCCGACGTACCCGCAGAGCGCCCCGGCGGGCGGGGAACCATCGGCGCCCGGCCGACCCGCCCAACCGGAAGACACTCCGGGCGCGACGGAGGCGTCGCCCGCGCAAGACGCGGCCCTCGTCGTTCGTTCCATCCCTGCCCCGGCGGGTGGGCGGGCCGCCGCCGTTTCGCCTGCGACCACTGCAAAGAGCCGCCCGCACAAGCCGAGGATCGATGACGGGTTCTAAACCAATCGTGGCAGGCACACGGTGTGGCGCGTTCGCCGGCTCAATTTCCGCGATGCTGCTCGCGGCAGCCACCGCTCACGCGGAGCCAACCTCGGCTGACCGGGAAACGGCGCGCAACCTCATGCAGGACGGGCGCGATTTGCGCGATCGCGGCGATCTCGCGGACGCGCTGACCCGTTTTCGCGCAGCGGACGACATCATGCACGTCCCGACTACGGGACTCGAAGTGGCGCGGGTCGAGGCGGCGCTCGGGATGCTCGTCGAGGCGCGAGACACCATCGCCACGATCCGCAAGAACCCGGCAAAGCCGACCGACCCGGAGCCGTTCAACGAAGCCCGGCGAAAAGCCGACGACCTGGATGTTTCGCTCGAGGGCCGTGTGCCGGGGCTCACGATATTCGTCGATACGGTCGAACACGACCTGCCCACGGTGTCGATCGACGGGGTCTTGGTTCCGGCCGGCACGATCGGCCTGCCACGCAGCGTCGATCCGGGCCATCACGTGATCGCAGCGAAGACCGCTTCCGCCGAAGTGAAGCAGGAGATCGACGTCGGCGAATGGGAGCGGCGTGAGGTGCGTCTGTCCCTGCCGATTCCCGGGCCATCTCCCCAAGTCGCGCTCGAGCCCGAGCCACCTCCCGAGGCCGCGCCGAGGCGATCGCATTCGCCGAGCGCGTTCACGTACGGCGCGATAGGAGTCGCCGCCGCCGGCCTCGTCGCAGGGGTGGTATCCGGTCTGATGTCGTGGTCAGACACGTCGTCGCTCCAGGGCGAATGCCCGAGACGGGTGTGCCCGCCCGGTCGCCCCTCCACTGACTTCGACACGGCGAATCTGCTGGCCAATATTTCAACGGTATCGCTCATCGTGGCGGGGGTCGGCGCCGGGGCAGCGACGGTTTCCTTCATCGCTGGTTCCTCGCGGCGCGTCACCCCCGCCTCGCGGGCGCCGATGCTCGGCGCGAGGGTAACGCCGTGGATCGGCCCCGGAGTCGCAGGAGTGCGCGGAGCGTTCTGACAAAACGGAAACGGCCCGGACGCGCTCGCGCCGGACCCGCAAAGCCACGCAACCGGCAAACGCATGAGCGTGGTAGGTAAGCCAGACATTTCGTCCCATTTCTTGGCTTGGAGGAAGGTTGCGACCATGCGACGAGCAACGGTGGGGTTCGTATCCTTGGGGCTTACGGTCAGCCCAGCGTGTAGCGGGGTGAATCCGAACGACCTGGCTGCACTTGCGAGCTCGGCAACCCCGGTCGCTTGCGGCGCGAGTTCCTGTGCGGCGTCGAATCCGTTCTGCTGTGAAGCCGAAGTCTCGCTCGATGGAGCCAAGTCTTCGGGCCCCGTGAACACCTGCGTAGCCACACCGTCGTCGTGCGCGTCCCCTACGGCGATACGGCAATGCGAGAGCCCGACGAATTGCGCCGGCGGCCAGGTGTGCTGTCGTTTGCTGAGCGGCGGCGTCACGAGCCAACTGTGCGAGCTGACGTGCGCGATCGGCGAGACTCAGTTGTGCACGTCCGCATCGGACTGCGTCTCCGGTGGGCAATGCCAGCTCGGGGGCGACGCGGCGGCGGATGCCGGCACGACCCCTGCGGGCGAGTGCATTCCCGGCGATTCGGGAGCGCAGGACGCGCATCCCGAAGACCACGGTTAGAAGCGCCCTGAGCGCCTATCCCAATATCCCCTCGCCCACGGATATTTCGCAGCTACTGCTTGGTCCCCGTGAAGTCGAACACGCACGCGATCGGGAGCGCGACTCCGCCGATCGAGAGAGTGGACGAGAAACTCCACGTGCCGGGGTTGCGGGACACCCTCTTGCTGGAACCTCTACTCAGTTCGGGTAGCCGCGCCACACCCAGACGAGCGAATCGCCCATGCTGGTCTGCTGGACGCGAGCATCGCTACAATGCATTGCCCCCATGCCCTCGAGCCATCGGTAGTGGTAGCCCATGGTCGAGAGATCGGCAGCCGTGCGCTGTCCGGCGAGCAGCCAATCTTTGGCCCCCGCTTCTCCGGTTCCCGCGCCGTTGTCCATCTCGTTGTCGTCGCCCACGATCCGGATCGGCTCGACCGGGGAGTTCAGGATGAGCGCGAGATCCGAGTGGAGGTCCCACGCGCCGAGCGGGTACATCGTCGACGACTGCAGGTTGACGAGAGAGGCGTCGTACCCGATTGCGCGACGGAAGAGGTCTGGCCGGAACCAGGCCATGATGATCGCCGCAGAGCCGCCCGAGCTGCAGCCGACGGCCCCGCGCCCCTCGGGATCTTTGGTGATGGCGATATTTGGATAGGCTGCCTTGATGGCGGCATTGGAGACCACGGCCGGGAAGACCTCCTCGTCGATGTAGCGCGCCCAGAGGTCGGACATCGTGTCGAGCTCGATGCTGCGCTGCCCGGACGCTACCGCCACCAGAATGAACGGGGGCACCCGGCGGGTCGGATCGGTCGACTGACTGAGATTGTCGAGCCCCGCCTGCACCCGCAGGAACTGGCTTCCTGCGCCGTCCATCACCACCATTACGGGCGCAGCCGTCCCGTCCTTGTACAGGTTGGGCACGTAGACCGTGATCGCCCGCGAGGCGGTCGCGGGGTAGAGTTTGCTGCCGGTTAGATTGAAGTTGAATCGCTTTCCCGCCGGGCTCGCTCCCGCGGTGAGAACGGGATCGACGGGATAGGTCGTGATTTGGTAGTAGCCGTCGCCAGCGTCACCCGGGGCGGTGAGGCCGGGCGTCGTGCCAGCCAAGCTTCCGTCCGGCTCTACGTAGACGGCCGCGTCGCCGCGTGGCGCTCCGAGTCCAGCGTCGGAAGGGCCAACGGCCGGCCCACCAGACGCACCCCCCGAGCTTCCGCCTCCTGACGAGGCGCCTGCATCCGCGGACGTGCTTCCGCCCGACGGTGAGCCCCCCGACGAGCCACCGCTCGCCTGCGGGCCACCGGACGAGCCTCCCGCCGGGGCGGGGCCTGTCCCCCCGCCGGTGGAGGCCGGCGTGGTCGCGTCGGCATTGGCGCCGCCCGAGGCCACCCCTCCGCCGGAGTTCGAAACCGAGGACTCCGTGTGAGGACTGCAGGCCAAACAGGCCAGGGTCGCGCAGAGCCAAACTCGATCGTAACGCACCACCATTTTCGCTCCTTATCGCCTTCGTACGATGCGCGTGGCATCCGAAGTGAGATAGGGGCGGTACCGTTCCCTTACTTTGCTCGGCTCTCTGTGTTGGAATTTTCCGCCGCGATGGCGGAAATGCGCTGGGTCACCCGGTTATTGGGGGACGGCGTCGGGGACAACGCCGTGCTTGACCGCGTTCTCGCATCCCAGTTCCACACCGGTCGGGCCGTCTTTCGTCTTGAGGATCTTGAACTCGACGCGGCGATTCTTTTCCCACGCGGCTTCGTTGTGTCCGAGATCTTCGGGACAGAACTCCCCATAGCCCCTGCTTCTGAGCCGCCCGGGAGCGATGCCGCGCGCGATGAGAGCCCGCATGACCGAGTTCACGCGGTCCTGGGTGAGCTTGAGGTTGTGCTCATCGCTGGCGCGCTCGTCGGCGTGCCCGGCGATCTCGAGGAGTGTGAACTCCGGGTGATGGGCGAACGTCGTCGCGACCGCGTCGAGGATCGGGTTGGACTGCGGCAAGATCTCCGCGCTGTCCGTCATGAACTTGATCTTCTCGAGAATGATGATGTTGTTGTCCTGGATGATGACGCTGCCCTTGTCCGGGCAGCCGTCTTCGTCTTCGAACCCGTTATAGGTCTCGGGCTCGTTCGGACATTTGTCCCGCACGTCGGGAATCCCGTCTTGATCGTTGTCCGGATCCGGGCAGCCGTCTTCGTCTTCGAAGCCGTCTTTGTCCTCGGGATCGTTCGGACACTTGTCCATCTTGTCGGGGATTCCGTCCTGGTCGTTGTCGGGGTCGGGGCACCCGTCTTCGTCTTGGAAGCCGTCGCGATCCTCCGGATCGTCCGGGCACTTGTCCTTGGAGTCGGGGATGCCGTCTCCGTCCCGATCGCCGTCGCCCCCCTCCGGGCACCCGTCTTCGTCGTGGTCTCCGTCCCGGTCTTCGGGAACGTTGATGCACCGATCGTCGACGTCGGGGATGCCGTCGTTGTCGTTGTCGGGGTCGGGGCAGCCGTCCTCGTCTTTGAACCCGTCGAAGTCCTCGGGGTCGTCCGGACATTGGTCGACGTCGTCCTTGATCCCGTCCCCGTCCCGATCGCCGATGGACGGCTCGAACACGAATCCCAAGAAAGCCCGCTGGTCCGCGGCTTCGAAGCCGTGGCCGTAGCGCGTCCCGCCGCCGAGCATCAGGTAGGAATTTCGCTCGACGAAGAGCTTGATGCCGCCGACGACCTCGTTGCTCGTCGGAACCGCGCCGGTCGCGGCGCTCTCGATCAAATAGGTGCCATAGGTTTCGCCGACCAAATCGAGTGACTCGAGCACACGGAAGCTGACTCCCCCCCCGTAGGTCAGCAGGCTTCCATCGGCGTAGTTTCCGTGGCTCAGCGGAGAGAGGACCGTGCTGCTCGCGGAGTGCCCGCGATAGCCCGCGTTGATCGCCACGCGAATCCTCCCGGAAGGCCCGAATCGCTTCTCGGCCGCCAGCGACGGCCAGTACCAGAAGCCCGGTTCGGCCCCCGCGTTGGACGCGGCGCCTGGAAGTCCCCACCCGGCCTCCGCGCCCAGCGCCAAGCCAAAGCCGTGCTCCACCTTCAGAACGCGCCACTTGGCATGTGCAGCGACGTCCCCGATCCCCTGAAAGTCGAGCTTTCCGGGCCCCCATTGGTTCGGGAACAGCGGCTGGCCGTTGGCGTCCGGGGTCTGCGGACCAGACATCAAGTCGACGGGCATGGACAAGCCCACGACCACTTGATTGGCTATCCCGTAGTTGAACTGGAACGTCCCCTGAAACGAGTGCTCGATGAGCGGGCTGCTGATGGCGGTGCGCAAGAGCGTGTGCCCGTAGTCGAGAATCAGTCCGAAGCTCACTTCCTTCGCACCCAGAATGTCGGTGCCGTTGACGGAAAAGAGCCCCTTGGAGTCCATTGCCGGACGGAACAAGTGGGTATCGAAGCCGTCGCCGTTGGCGGTCGGAATCGCGTTCGGAGTGGACTGCGCGTGAGCCGTCCCTCCGATGAGCGACGCCACGAACGTCGCGCAAAGCGCGGGCGCCAGCCGCAAAAGACGTTGGACCATTTGGCCAGGACCGGGCCGCACTCCGAGTGTCGTCAGGTACAACGGATCTCTCCTACGTGAGCGAGGCTAACACACACGACTCCTGACTCGGCGGCCCCAAAACGAAGGAACTGGTACCTTTCGTGTCAAACCCACGATGCGCTTTCGAGTGCGAACCCCTTTCGGTTGCCCCTCCGGCCACGGAGAGCCGCTGCATCCCGGTGGCGCCGCCCGCATCTTCGTGCAGGCGGCCCTTGTGCTGAGCGCCGGCCTCGCGTCGCCTGCCGCCCGCGCCGACGGCGCGTCCTTGGACGGCGCTTGGAGCATGACCGCGGTCACCGAATCGTTCGTGGTCCAGCGCTGGGGCCCGCCGTGTGGCCCCCCCCCGGTCTCCGGCACGATGATGGAGGGAGGTCCCGTCACGATTCGTCGCAGCGGGGGCGAGCTCGCGCTCGTCGCGGCGCGCCGCACACTGCGCACCGATCAGTGCCTCGACTCGATGCCCACGATAACGCCGGAGACCCATTCCCGGGACGCGCGCTCTTGGCGATCGCGGTGCGCCACCCCCCCCAGCGACCCGCGACACGCAATCGTGAATACGGCTTTTTTCGTGGTCCCGGGCGACGATTCGATTTCGGTCGCGGAGACGGGACGCTACGAGTTCACGATCAGCGGCGAACGCTGCGTCGCGGACGTCAAGAGAGGGGCATCGCTGACGAGGGTCGGTGCCCCGGCGGCTTCCGCTTGGCCCATTGCATCGTGGCCCCTCGCCCGGATCCCCGCGGCGGCGTCCGTGCCCGGTCCGACTTTGCTCCCTGTTCCCGAAAGAGCGACGGTGACTCCGGGGCGCCGGATGGACTGCAGCCCTCCGGGCGAGCCGGCTCGCCTCGAGGTTCGCCCGTCGCGCAAGCTCTTGCGGCTGGGCGAGACCTTCGCCTTCGAAGGCATCGTCGTCGATGCAAACGGGTGTGTGACGTCCGCGCCCATCGCCTGGAGTATCGGTCCCGTGACGTTCAGCGACGGCCGGACGCACGAGGGACGGCCATCGGTCGATTCGTCGGGGCGACTCACGTTGCCCGAGGACGACTTTGCCGACGCCACGTTCGACGTGATTGCAGCGGCCGCCGGACGCGCGGCTCATGCGTCGGTGCAAGCGACTTCCCCGGCCAACTTCGAAGCGTTGCTCGTGCAGTCCGGGCTCGACTCCAACGGCGAGCAGAGCGAACCGTCGGTCGCAATCCTCGCGACGAGCTCCATCGGCGCATCGCGCGCGCACACGGAAGACGGCGCGTCGCGAAGGCGAACGACGTTCATGCTCGTCGTGGGGGGACTATCGCTCTTTCTCGGCATCGTGGCGGTCGTCGGAGCGAGGCGCGCGCGCGCGGCCGTTCGTTCCGCCCGTCTCGCCGAGGAGCGCCACAACGAAAAGATGCGCGACTACGAGCACAAGAAGCGCGCTCGGGAGCACCAACACGCCGAGCAGCTGCGCGCGCACATCCAGAGCGTGGCCATTGCCCAGCAGCAGGCTGCCGCCGCCGCGGCTCGCGGCATCGCGTCCGGCCCGTCGTTCTGCCCTTCGTGTCGCCGCGAGTTCCCCGGCGGGGTTGCGTTCTGTCCGTTCGACTCGAACCGCCTTGTGGCGATCGCCGGGCACGAGGACTTGCTGGCGGGCCCGGTTGGGGGCGTCTGTCCGACTTGCAAGCGCGGGTTCAATCCGGGTGTGCGGGTTTGTCCGCACGACGGCGAAGAGCTCGTGCCACCCGTGATCGCCGAAGCTCGGCCGGCAGGCTCCTCGGCGCCGCCCCGCGGAAAAATCTGTCCTACATGTGGAGGCCGCTTCGATGGCGCCTCTTCGTTCTGCTCGAAAGACGGGACCCAACTGGTCCTGCTGAACTAGCCGTATCACTTGGAGCGGACGCGAGACCCGCATCGCGCTACCATCAGGGCTCGCCGCGTCGAGAGGGTGTAAGGGTCACGTGATCGCGCGCGATCTCTGCTCCGGGCAGCGGCCGCGTCGGAACCCGAGGGAAATGGTTGTGGGATGAAGATTACGTGCCAGGCGTGTCAGGCCAAGTACACGATTGCCGACGAAAAAGTCGCCGGCAAGATAGTCAAAATTCGCTGCAAGAAATGCGGCGCAACGATCGTCGTCAACGGAAGTGAGGCCACGACGTCCGGCGGCTCGCTGCCCCCGCAGACGGCCAATGCGTTCGACTATGCCGCCCAGGGGACCGCGGCGTCCCCGTGGATGGTCAACGTGGCCGACGGTGACCAGCGCACGATGAGCGAAGAAGAGGTCGTCACGGCCTACCGAGCCGGCATCGTCACCGACGATACGTTGTGCTGGAAAGAGGGGCAGCAAGACTGGCTACCCATTCACGAAGTTTCGTCGCTTCATGCCGCCTGTACGGCGACACGGCAAGCGCGCGAGGAGGATCACGTGGGGACGAGCAGCAACGACGGGACTGCGGGACCGAGCCGAGGCGCCGCCTCGCTCGTCAGCCGTCCCGGCAAGAAAGAAGGCAACGGCGCCGTCGTCGGAGCGCCGGCCGGGAGCGCCGTGGCGGCGCGCCGAGCGGGCGGTCGAGCGCCGGTCGCGGACTTGTTCGGCAGCGTTGCGCAGGCCGGAGGCGAGGACGAAGTGCTGACGAGTGCCCCCGCGGGAACCACCACGAAAAAGGGAAGCCTGGCTCCGGCGCCCTCGATGACCGCAACGAACGAGGCCTCGGGGCTGATCGACATTCGGCAACTCGGAGCGCAGATGCGCTCCACCGGCGACGACAAGAAAAAGAGCCGCGTGGACGACATCATGAATCTCGGCGGAGGCGGAGCGTTCAGTCCGTCGCTCGCGGCGCCGGTGCTCGCCGCGCCATCGCTCGAACACTACTCGGAGCCGCCGCCAAGCCTGCTCCGCGGGCCGGGCGCGTCCCAGGTCAAGAGCAAGGCGCTCATCTTCCTGGCCCTCGGCGCAGGAACATTCTTCCTGGTCGCCGCGGTCGCGATCGCCGTCGTCCTCGTCCGAGGGAAGGGCTTCGCGGGGTCGGACGACAGCGACAAGTCGAAGACGAGCGCGAGCGGTAGCGCGGCGACTCCAACCCCCGGGACGTCGGTCGGTTCGAACTCGGCCCCGGCAATGGCGCCGACCTCGGCAACGCCCGAGGCGGCTAGCACGGCCGCGGCGCCGCCACCTCCTCCTCCCGCGGCCGCCGCGCCGGTCGCCCAAGAGGCTCCGCGCAAGGAGGTCAAGGAGTACAAGGAGTACAAGGGGCCGCCGGCCCCCCCGAAGGAAGCGCCCGCCGCTTCCGGCGCCGAGTTCAATTTGGGCGAAGCGAGGTCGCGATTGGCGGCCATCGTGGGCGGCCTTCAATCGTGCAAGCGGGCCGACACGACGGGATCGGGGAAAGTGGAGATCGTCTTCGCGCCGGGTGGAGGGGTACAATCGGCAGCACTCATGGCGGGTTCGCCGTTCGACGGAACCCCGACCGGCAAGTGCGTCGAAGCCCGTTTCCGGCAGGCCCGCGTACCGCCGTTCGGTGGCAGTCCGGTCCCCGTGACCAAAAGCTTCTCGATCAACTGAACGCAAGCGTGTCGCCGCTCTTCGTCAGCCTCGCGGTCTTCGCCGCATTCCTCCTCGGGCTGCGCGCGGGCATTGGCATCGGCTACCGAGCCGAGCGGCGCCGAAGACTCCAGTAAGTTGGGCAGGCTCGCCGAGCCCTCTACAATCGAGCAGTGCAGTTCGGGTGGCCAAGTCCGCTCCTGGTCGCCGGCTTTTTTGCGACGTCGCCGCTTTTCGGCGCGGACGGCCCGATCGCGTGGTCCGCTTGGAGCGCCTCCCCGGTTGCCATCGACCGGACAACGCTATCGCCGCTCGAACAGGAGGCGCTGGCGCGGTGTGGCGGATCCGACGCTGGGCTGGCGGCGACAGCGCTCGTGGTCCTAGCCGGCAAGCTGCGCGGCTCGCAGATTCCCGAGTTCGACGACCTCGCGCGAGCCCAACGAGCCGCGGGCGAACCACATCCGTGGGCGCGCGCGTGGGTCGCGAGCGGAGTGGGCGTCGGCAGCGCCGAGACGATGGCCAAGCTCGACTCGTGGCTTGGACCGTCACGGGAGGGGCCTGCGCGCCGATGCGGAGTCGCGAGTGGAGCCGAGAAAAGCGGCGGCCGGGTCCTCGTGGTCGTTGCGATCGATGCCTTGGCTGACCTCGCGCCTCTTCCGACACGCGTTCGTCCGGGCGAATGGGTGACGGTCGAAGCGCGCATGCGCGTTCCGGCGAACGGGGGCGAGGTGATCGTGCAGGGACCGGACGGTCCTCCGCGCTCGGCGCCGGCGTCGTTCGACGGGGCCGTCCTGCGGGCGCGCTTTGCGCCGGACCGCGCCGGAGAGTTCCAGGTCCAAGTGATGGCCGACGTGGAAGGAGGGCCTCGCCCCGTGCTCGAGGCCACGGTCTTTGCGGGGATGGAGCCGGCGTGGCCATCCGAAAGCTCCCCCGCCCCCGGCGAAGAAGCGAGCGCAGGCGCGGTCCCGGACGACAATCTGCTCGGCCGGATGGTCCGTGAAGCTCGCGAGAGCCGGTCCCTTCCACCCCTTCGGCGCGACCCCCAGCTCGACGCGGTTGCCCGCGGGCACGCCGCGCGCATGGCTCGCGCCGGGCAACTGGCGCACGACGTCGGCGACGGCGATCCGTTCGACCGTTTGCGAGAAGCGGGTTTGGAAGCGCGCCATGCCGGGGAAAACGTCGCGCACGCGGCCACGATTGCGCTCGCCCACCGCGCGCTCTGGAAGAGCCTGTCCCATCGCGCCAACCTGCTGCGCCGCCAGTTCGATCGGTTGGGCGTCGGCGTCGTTCGCGACGGCCGCGGCGAGGCCTGGGTCGTCGAACTATTCGCAGGCGATCGCTAGGTTGTGGGTTTGCGGACCGACGGGCGCCGGAGGTCTGACGGCGTACCTCAGAAAAGCGTGCGACCCGTGCCGCCGCACGCTGAGAAGGTCCATCGTCGTGCCGGCCAGATCCACCCCGTTCGCGAGCGACTTTCGTCGATCGCCCTCCCAGCGCCCGAACAGCGAAGGCGATAGGGTCAGGAAGAGTTCGTCGAGAAGCGCTCCAGCGACGAGCTCCGCGACGAGCGACGGACCGCCTTCGGTAAGCAGCACGTACAGGCCTTCGGAGTGCAGTCGAGCGACGAGCTCCGTCAGGCGAATCGGCGAGGCGTCGAGCACGAGCAGCCGGGTGGTCGGGGGTAGTTGCGCTCGCAGCCGTTCTGCCCCGGCCGCCGTGGTCGCCACGATCGCGTCGCGAAGGGCGGGCTCCGTGGCATCGACGGCGCCCGACCCGGTGACGAGGACGAACGCGGGCTTGGGTGGAAGCCCCCGGCGGGTTCGCGCCTCCGCGAACGCGGCGGCCGCCGGCGGATAAATCGCCTCGGGGTACCAGAGTTGTCCCGGGGACTTGCGAAATGTACCCGCGCCCACGATGACCGCGTCCGCGCAGGCCCGCAGAAGCCCCATGACGAACCGGTCGGCGAGGCTTCCTTGACTGATGATATGCCCGGACTCCCCGCCGTCGGGGAGCGCCACGACTCCGTCGACCGAGCTCACGAAGTTCGCGAACAGTCGCGGCGCGCCGAACCCGAGCGACCCGGCGTACGCGGCGGTCAGCGACTCCGGGAGGTCGAAGCGGGGGAGAGCCGGTCCTTCGAAAAGGAGATCGAGCGGCGGGTCGAGGAGACCGGCGTCGGAAGACACGAAAATGGAGATAGGCCGGGCGGCTCTCGCGAGCCACCTCGACCGCCGGGCCGCTGA
>CAZVPE010000021.1:35837-40395 GCA_964628155.1 uncultured Polyangiaceae bacterium
AAATGGAGATAGGCCGGGCGGCTCTCGCGAGCCACCTCGACCGCCGGGCCGCTGAAGCTCAGTTGTTCTTGGCGCCCTGGTTGATCCAGCTCCGGACGGTATCGCGCTGCGTCTGGGGGAGGATCGTGCCCAGCCAGGGCATGAGAGTGCCGCAAGGCGGCGACGGAGTCCCCGTCGTGCACTGCGCCGCAAGCGACATCTGAGCGCCGTCCATCTTGTGCATGAGAAAGCTCTTGGTGGCATCGCCCGGGGTCACGACGTTCATGGTCGGATCCGCGAACGATTTGACGTTGAGGATGTCGCCGAGAACCTTGGTGATATCGGCCGCCGCGTACGTGCCCGACATCGGACCCAGGTACTGCCGATTGCCGGCCGCCTGACCCATGTTGACGGAAGTATCGCCGTGGCAGGTTGCGCCGCCGACGCTGCAGCTCATCTGGAAGATGGGCACCACGTCTTTGGCGAACGACACCGTGGCGGTGGACCCGCCGCCGGAGCTGCTGCTCGAGCCGCTGCCCGAGCCGCTGCCCGAACTGCTGCCCGTACCGCCACCGGAGCTGTTCCCGGTGCTCGGTTCGGTCGTTGGAGAAGAAGAACAACCCGCGAGCCCCCCGAAAGCCAACATGAGCGAAGACAGAACCACGGCGACCCGACTGGTTTTAGAAATCACTGAAAATGCTCCTTTAGGCACCAAAACGATTGGCTGGCGCGCGTCCGGCGTTCTTGCGCGAAGTGTCGTCACACGTCAACTGCGCTTATCGTGCTAGCACGGCCGAGTAGGCGTGCCGCCAGCTGCTAGGCTGGAGGCCTCGCACGATGGCCCACACCTTGGTCACGATTCCTTTCAGCCACTTCTGCGAGAAAGCCCGCTGGTCGCTGGAAGCGGCGGGGGTCGCGTTCCGTGAAGAGGGGCACGTGCCCGGTCTGCACAGGCGCGCCGTCCGCCGTATGGGGGGAAAGACATCGGTGCCGGTCCTCGTCCTCGAAGACGGCTCGGTGCTCGCCGACTCCCCGAAGATCGTGCGGTTCGCCGATTCACGAGCCGCCGGCAATCGCAAGCTCCTGCCCGCGGACGGATCCGCGCGGGACGAGGCGCTCGCGCTCGAACGCCGCCTCGACCTCGATTTCGCGCCGCACGTGCGCCGCTTCGTCTACTTTCACTTGCTCCGGTCGCGCGCGCTCACCCTCCGGCTTTTCTCGAGAAGAACGCCGCGGTTCGAGCAAGTCGCGGTCGGCGCGCTCTTCCCGGTCCTCCGGAAGGCGATGCGCCGGTTCATGCGCATCGACGAGGCGAACGCGCTCGATTCGCGCGATCGGATGCGGAGTATCTTCGACGAGATCGGGACCCGGATTGCAGTCCGACCGTATTTGTTCGGGGATCGGTTCGGCGCGCTCGACATCGCGTTCGCCGCGTTCGCCGCGCCGATCGTGGCCCCGGTCGAGCACCCGGTGACGCCGCGGGACGACGAATTCTCGCGGCTCATGCCCAAGGCATTCACCGACGAAGTCGATGCGCTGCGCCAGAGCCCGGCGGCGCAATTCGTGATGCGCGTCTACCGCGATCACCGGCGGGGCTGAGCGTGCGGTTCGACGAGGTCCTCGGGCGCTTCGCGACGCTCGTCATCCGTCGATTCGGTTCTCCGGGGGCCTTCCTCGGGACCCGCGACGAGGCCGACCCTTCGGTGCTCCTCCTCGTCGGCAGCGAGATTCCCGAGGGCGCCAAGGAAGGCGACGAGCTGCGGGTTTTCGTCTACCTCGACTCGGAGGCGCGGCCCATCGCGACGACGCGGGTGCCCAAGCTCGAGCGCGGAGAGGTCGCGTTTCTGGAGGTGACCGCGTGCACGGAGTTCGGCGCGTTCGTCGACTGGGGTCTGGCCAAAGAGCTCCTCGTACCGTTCGCGGAACAAACGGTCGAGATGAACGTCGGCGGGCGATATGCAATCGGCCTCTACGTCGACAAGAGTGGCCGCCTCGCGGGGACCATGCGCGTGGCGCAGATGCTCGACCAAGGCAAGGCGGCGTTTCGCCTGGACGAATGGGTCGAAGGCGAGGCTTGGCGCAACGATCCGAACATCGGCCTCTTCGTGATTCTCTCTCGGGCGTTCGTGGGCCTGGTGCCCGCCGCCGAGCCCCACGGCCTCGCGCGTGGTGAAGCGGCGCGCTTTCGGGTGACCAGCCTCCTCCCGGACGGAAAAATCGAGCTCTCGCTCCGCGGTCATGCCCACGAGGAACTGGAAAGCGACGCGAAGCGGGTTCTCGAGGTCCTGGCGAGGCCAGGAGCGCCGCGGGTCGGCGACGGGTCGAGTCCCGAAGAAGTGCGCGCCGTGTTCGGCTTGAGCAAAAAGGCGTTCAAGCGCGCGGTGGGGCGGCTGCTGAAGGAGCGGGCCGTCGCCGTCGACCGAGCGGGCTTTCTCGTGATTCCGCCGACGCGATAGGACGGCCCAAACCGCGGACCCATTCGTGACCTCACCCTCTTCCAAAAAGCAGCCGCGAGAACCTCCGATCGCCGCGCGCGAACCTCGCGCGTGGCCGGCCGTCCTATGTGCAATCGCCGTGGCTTGCTCGAGCCGGCCGGGCGGCAGCGAGGTGACCGCCGCCCAAGCCTGCGCGGACTTCGCCAACGCCAACTGTCAAAAACTCCAGACATGCGCACCGCCCCTGCTCAAGACGGACTTCGGCGACATGGGGACGTGCGCCACGCGCTTCGCGCTCAAGTGCCCTCCAGGGGCCACGGCGATCGGCTCGACGTGGACGCCGGGCGCCCTCGAGGGGTGTGCCCGCGCCTTCGAAGCGCAAACCTGCGAGGAATACTTGAACGGCTACCTTTCCGGCGAGGCTCCGCCCGCGTGCGCGCTCACGGGGTCGACCCCCATCGGATCGCCTTGCGCCGTCGACGCGCAGTGTGCGAGCGGATTCTGCGAGGACGTCGCGGCGAACGCGTGCGGGGTCTGCGCGACGCGATCCCCCGTAGCCGGCGCGTGCGCGTCGCCTGCCGACTGCGAGCAGAAGGGACTGACCTGCGTCGGCGGGTCTTGCGTTCCCTTGGCCGTGTTCGGCGCGGAGTGCGACGAATCCCATCCGTGTCAGCCGCTTCTCTATTGCTCCCCGAGCGGCATGTGCGTGGCCCGGCTCGGCGTCGGAGGAACATGCAACCCGAACGTGAACGAGGACGCATGCGACTTGATCGTCTCGCTGACGTGCAACCTCGACAGCGCGTGCGTCGAAGCGACCATCGCGCCGATTGGCGCCGCGTGCGGCCGATCTGCGACCGGATCGGTGACGGTGTGCGAGGCGAGCGGAACCTGTCTCACGCCCGGGGGATCCACCCAGGGGACGTGCCAAGCCGCGGCGGCGGAAGGCGCGGCGTGCAATCCCACCACGGGACCGAACTGCATGCCGCCAGCGGCCTGCCTAAGCCAGGTGTGCACCATCCTCGATCCCACGACCTGTCACTGAGCGGGTGCTCGATGGTCGAATCAATGAAACTTCGTGCGCCATCCCGATAGACTCCGTAGAGGAGGCTGTCCATGGCGAGACCCGTCCTGCGGGCGTTCGCGCTCGTTTTTACGGCGGTGGCGGGTTGTTCGAGCGGATCGAGTGGAAGCGCCGCGAGCGCGGTGACCACCTCTCAGGCATGCTCGGATTGGGCGTCCGAGACTTGCCAAAAACTGCAGTCGTGCGCGCCCTTCTTGATCCAGCTCGGATACGGTGACGTGCCCACCTGCGTCGCGCGCCGTGCGCTCGAGTGCTCTCCCACGCTCTCGCTGAGCGGAGCGACGCTGACGCCCGCGGGCCTCGAGGCCTGCATCCACGGCGACCAAGCCGAGAGCTGCGCCGACTACTTGTCGAACAAGGCTCCGTCGGCCTGCGCATTGTCCGGCTCCCGGCCCGTCGGCACGGCGTGCGCCTCCAACGTGCAGTGCGCGAGCGGATATTGCCAAACTCTCGGCGCAAGAGCGTGCGGCACCTGCGAGAGTCGCTCGGCCGCCGGAGGGCCGTGCATATCCGACCCGGACTGCGAACAAACGGGGCTCACCTGCGTCAATGCGGCGTGCATCCCGCTGGGTGCGTTGGGAGCGCCGTGTAGCCTCAGTCAGCCGTGCGAACCGGTTCTCTATTGCACGAGCGCCGGCACGAGCACCGGCGCGTGCGCGGCACGGCTCGCGGCAGGTGCCACGTGCGATCCAATGGCCGACGGATGCGACGCGACCACGGGTTTCTATTGCGACTCGACGACCCAGATTTGCTCCCAAGTGCAGATGTCACCCGCCGGGGGCGCGTGCGGCACGCCCACCACCGGACCGCTCAGTCTCTGCTCGAGCAACGGGCTTTGCGAGTCACCCGACGGGGCCGCGACGGGGACATGCCTCGCCGCGGCGGCCGACGGCGCGCCGTGTGACCCGCTGAACGGGCCAAACTGCTTGCCCCCGGCCTCTTGCGTCGACGGCGCGTGCACGATCCCCGATCCCACGATTTGCACCGAGAAGGACGGCGGTATCGGCGGCGGCTAGAGCACCGAACGGTTTGGCGGACCGAGGATTTGCTGCGAGTTTCGAGC
>CAZVPE010000022.1:0-14793 GCA_964628155.1 uncultured Polyangiaceae bacterium
TCGACGATCCTTTGCGCGGGCGCGGTCTCCGCAATCAAGTCCACGCCCTCTCCCGACCAAACCACGGCGGTGTCGAAGTCCCCCGCCTTCGCGGCCTGGGCGTAGCGTTCCCGTTCTTCGGGGTGTCGCTCGAGATCCGACTCTCGGCCGTGCCAGGCCCGGGTAAATTCGTTTTGAATCGCCCGGGCCGTGTACGGCTTCGGCCAGTCGAGCCCCCTGACGATGTCGAATACCCGCGTTCGTAGCGTCGCGTCTCCGCTCGACTGGACAAGGAGCGACTTCGCGCTCGCATGCCCGAGCGACTCTTCGGCCGCATAGAATCGCGTTCCTACCAGGACGCCGCAGGCACCAAGGACCAGCGCGGCTGCGAGTCCTCGACCGTCCGCGATCCCTCCTGCTGCCACCACGGGAATCGGACTCACGGCGTCGACGACGGCCGGGAGCAGCGCAAAGAGCGACCGGTCTGCTCCGTGTCCGCCGGCCTCGGTGCCCTGTGCGACCACGACGTCGGCGCCGAGTTTCGCCGCGTCCTTCGCGGCTTTCACAGTCTGGACTTGGAGCACGAGTTTGGCGCCGGCTCGCCGAATGGCGTCGACGAACGGCGCCGGGTCGCCGAATGAAAGCATCACGGCTGCCGGCGAGCGCGCGAGAGCAGAGTCGAGCCGGGAGGGGTCTTTTTCAAGATCCCACGTGATGAATCCGACACCCACTCGCTCGACTCCGGCTGCATCGAACTCGTGCTCGACCCAGGCCGCGTCGTGATAGCCCGGCCCGATGAACCCGAGCCCTCCGGCGCGCGTCACCGCGGCCGCGAGTCGGCCTCCTGCAACCGCGCCCATGGGCGCAAGCAGGATTGGGTAACGGATGGACAATAGGTCCGTTAGCGCAGTGCCCAGGCTCGTCATGGGACGATGCCCGAGTCGAGAGCTCCGCTCGTGCGAAGCGCGGTGCTCTGGGCGTGACCTCGAACGGCCGTTGCGATGCGCAGAAGCCACTGAGAAAAGAAGTCGTTGCAGTGCGACCTCCACACGTTCGCCGGGCGACTCAGGTCGAGGTGACGCGGAGGCTGCACGTCGGCGCGCTTCAATGCCGCATCCCGCCGCCACTCCTCGGCCAGCCGCGTTGGCTCGTATTCGGGATGGCCGAGGTGCATGACGAACCGTCCGTCGGTGCTCTCGAAAATCGTGTGACCGGCTTCCCGCCCATGGGCGAGCAAGCGGACGCGGCCCTCGTCATGAGCCGCTTCCAGATCGCGATCGCGTGCTCCGGCGTGCCTACTGTGCGCGCACCAGAAAATGTCGTCCGTGCCACCGAGGAGGCCGTCGTCGGGGACCAGGTTTTCGTGTTGGAAAACGCCGAAGAGCTTGTTCGGAAAGAGTCGCTTCTCGATCCCGAGCAGCTTGGCCAGTGCGAGGCCGCCCCAGCAGAGTCCTAGAGTGCACTCGACGTCTCGGTGTGCGGCCAGGAGTACTTCGGAGAGCTCGTCCCAGTAATGAACGTCTCGAAACTCGAGCTCTTCGACGGGCGCTCCCGTCAAAATGAGCCCGTCGAGGGGACGGCTTCGCGTCGCCTCGTCGTACTCGACGTAGCCGCGCCCGATGCGTTCGCCGTCGCTGCTGGCATAGCGGTGCGTGCGGAGCCGGATCCAAACCGGCTCCACCGGCAAGAGCGAGCGGGCCAAGGGCTGCACGACATACCGCTCGTACGTCTCCGCCTTCGGCATGATGTTGATGACTCCGACGCGAAGGGAGTGAGAGAGCAAGCTTCCCGGCAAAGCAGGAGACAACATGCGTTTTTTCGGCTGCGCCGCAAAACGACTCCCGCTAGACGGCCTTCAGCGCCTGGTCGATGTCCGCCACGATGTCATCGATGTGTTCGATGCCAACCGAGAGTCGAACGAAATCGGGAGTCACCCCAGTCGCTCGCTGCTCCTCAGGGGACAGCTGCTGATGCGTGGTCGTGGCGGGATGGATAGCCAGCGTTTTGGCGTCTCCCACGTTCGCGAGGTGCGAGATGAGCTTGAGCGAGTCGATGAACTTTCGCCCTTGTTCGGCACCCCCCTTGATTCCGAAGCCGACGATGGCGCCGGCGCCGCGAGGCAGATAGCGTTTGGCGCGGGCGTGGTCCGGGCTCGACTCCAACCCGGGATAGCTGACCCACGAGACTTTGCCGTGGCGCTCCAAGTACTTTGCAACGGCCAGCGCGTTTTCGGAGTGGCGCACCAGGCGCAGATGCAGTGTCTCGAGCCCCTGGAGAAAGAGAAACGCGTTGAACGGCGAGAGGGACGTTCCCAGATCGCGCAAAAGTGTCACGCGCGCCTTGATGATGTAGGCAATGTTGCCGATGGGCTTCAGGGCTTCAATGAATTGGAGTCCGTGATAGCTCGGGTCCGGATCCGAGATGAGCGGGAACTTGCCGCCCGACCAGTCGAACTTACCGCTGTCGACGATGACTCCGCCAATCGACGTTCCGTGCCCTCCGATGAATTTGGTTGCCGAATACACGGCGATGTCTACTCCGTGGTCGAACGGTCGCAAGAGATACGGAGACACGGTGTTGTCGAGAATGAAGGGAACGCCGTGCTCGTGCGCGACGCCCGAGATTCCCTCGAGATCCGCGACGTCGAGCTTGGGATTGCCGATTGACTCCGCGTACACGGCTTTGACACGCGGATTGATCGCCTTGGCCAGGGCGGCAAGGTCGTTCGATTTCACGAAGTGGACGCGGACGCCCAATCGGGGCAGGGTGTATCGGAAAAGGTTGTAGGTTCCTCCGTAGAGATTGTCGGCCGAAACGATCTCGTCGCCTGCCCGTGCGATGTTCAGGAGCGCCAGTGAGGTCGCGGACTGGCCGCTGGAGACGGCGAGCGCACCGACGCCGCCGTCGAGCTGCGCAATTCGCTGTTCGAAGACGTCGGTCGTGGGGTTCATGAGCCGCGTGTAGATGTTGCCGAACTCTTTGAGCGAAAAGAGATTGGCGGCGTGCTCGGTGCTCTTGAACTGATACGAGGTCGTCTGGAAGATGGGGACGGCTCGGGCCCCCGTGGTCGGGTCGGGTGTCTGTCCGCCGTGGAGAGCGACAGTTTCTGGACGGTAGGCGTCGGTCATGGCATGTCTTGTATCACGGACTCTTCCCCCGTCAATCATCGGTCTGCCGGGACGGCGGACGTTCTGACCGGAAGGGACCCATTTTCGCATGGTCCAGCAATAATGGCGTAAGCAATGAGTACGGTGGCTGCGAGCCGCCCCCTTGACGGTGTTCGTAGGACGAGACATTCTGGCGCCGGATCGCCCGCGGCGTTCTCTGGAGACCGTCGTTCCGAGGACTGGGGGCCGCCGCTGTTCGCGCAACGTTTGGAGGTCGAAATGAGCAAAATTCGTGAAGAGGTAATCGCCGCCAACGCCGCTTATGCCTCGAGTTTCGGCGAAAAGGGAAAGCTGGCCTTGCCGCCGGCACGACAGTTCGCGATTCTCACGTGCATGGACGCGCGGATCGACCCGGCGAAGCTCGCGGGTCTTCGAGAAGGCGACGCGCATGTGATTCGAAACGCTGGAGGACGAGCGAGCGATGACGCGCTCCGGTCGCTGGTCATCTCGTACAAACTTCTCGGTACGCGCGAATGGTTCGTGATCCACCACACGAATTGCGGCATGGAGCTCTTTAGCGACGAGATCATTCGCGATCTGCTGAGCAAGAGCCTGAAAACGGCGTCGTTCGACGGAACTTGGAAGGACTCCGGCGAGGGCGCGGGATCTCGTCACGGCCAGTACATCGACTGGCTGACGATAAAGGACCAGCGCCAGAGCGTGCTCGATGACGTGGAACGAATCCGGCGCAGCCCGCTCGTTCCCGCGAGCATTCCGATCTACGGCTACGTGTATGCCGTCGAGACGGGGCGGCTGGTCGAGGTGCCCGAAGCAACCGCGGTCGGACGGGCTCAATAGGGCGGTCGGCCGGTTCGCGCGGTAAATGAATGTTACCGTGCAACCGCAACCCGCGCCCGCTCCCCCGCCCAGCCGTTTTGTTCGCGTCGACCAGGCGCGCTTGCGCTTCGGGGGGCAGGTAGACCGGCTCGGGGCTTTCTTCGCGCTCGGGGATCCGCTCGCCGACCGGGCGGCGGCCGCGCTCGCGAGGCTACCGCGCCCGTTGCGAGATAGCCTCGTGGCCACGGCCTTGGAGAAGGGCGTGGATGCCTGCGACCAGGCACCGGAGGCGTTGAGAGACCTGTTCGGGTCCCTCGAACACGTACCGTTTTGGTTCGAAGCCGCGCGCGCCGCACGCGGTGGCCGCGCGTTTCTCCGCACGGGCGTTCTCGGCGGCTTGGTTCTGGCGTTCGCCTCGCTCGTCTTGGGGTACTGCTCGCCTGCGGGCAACAAGCCCCTCGCCCTGTCGGGGCGGCTCCGCGAGAACGCTCCTCGACGATTGGCCGAGACGAGCCGGTTCGTCCAGGCCGTTTCATTGCCGCAGGGCGTCGAGCGCTACGGCGACGGCTTCGCGATCGCCGTACGTGTGCGCTTGATGCACGCGCAAGTCCGCCGAATGTGCCAGGCGTCGCCTGGATGGGACAATCGGGCATGGGGCACCCCCATCAACCAGGTCGATATGGCGGGCACGGTGCTGCTCTTCTCGGTCATTGTGATCGATGGCCTGGCAAAGCTGGGGTTTCCTCTGCGCCCTGATGAGTCGGAAGACCTGCTTCACCTTTGGCGTCGTGTCGGTTCCGTGCTTGGTGTCGCCGAGGAGCTTCTGCCGACTTCCGAGCGCGACGCGAGGCGGCTTTGGGATTTGATCGCGTCGACGCAAGAGGCCCCCGACGCGGACGCCCGTGCGCTCGCCAAGGCTCTCATCGAAGGCGGGGTCCACCGGGCGTCGAACGCGGAGGAGAGGCGAGAGGCGTCGCGCCGAGCGGCCATCGGGTACGGTCTGTCGCGTTACCTCGTCGGGCAGGAGGTGGCGGACGCGCTCGGCTATCCCCGCGCTCGCTGGAAAGCCGTTCTGCCTCTGCTATCCGCCACGTTCCGTACGACCCTGGGCGCGGCGAGACACATCTCGGCGCTCGATTCTTGGCTTGCTTCCGTCGGAGAGCAACGATGGCACGCCGTGGTGAGCGAGGGCCTCGGGGCTGCTCCGGCCACTTTTGCGATGCCCGAATCGCTCGGGGCGTCAGAATGACATGTCGGGTTACGACACGACCACGTCGCCCGACTCCGCGGCCAGTCGATCGAGAATCCGCTCGCGCTCTGCGCCGAGCGCGGCCATGGTGGAGCGCACCAGATCGAAGTGCTCCTCCATGAGATCGAACAGCGCCTCGATCGGAATCGCGATCCCGAGGGTCGGGGTCAGCGCTCTGGCCTCCCACGATTCCGCGGCGCCTCCTATCATTGCTGCGCCGCAAACGAGATCTCCCGAACGATAGTGGCGCACGACCTTTGGGTCCGCCCGCTCCGCGAGGATCAACCCCTCGACGACGCGCACCAGCTGCTCCTGCCGCACGCCGCGCTCGATGACGATCTGGCCCGTGTCGAACGAGCATTGTTCCGATACGGCCGCGAGGTCGGCGAGTGCTTGGACTCCGGCGCCACGGAGCGGCGCTACATCGAGCAGCAGTGCGAGGCGGTCGACAAGACCGAGACTCCCGTGTGGCAGCTGGCGCATTGGCGGAGATTCTCGAGGCACGGTGGGCGGAGCCTCCGGGGGGACGCGCTCCTCGATGTGCGCCACGGCGCGCGCGGCGTTGACCACGGCGGAACGAGCGAGCTGGAAACTGTCCTCGAAGAGCTCTACCCAGGGCGTCGCGGCGACCCTCATCGCGTAGAAATCGGTCAGTGCGATCGCGGTGTAGCTGCTTGGGCGGTCTCCGAGCACTTCGAATCCGCCGAGCACCCAGCGTCCACGAAAGGTCCAGGAGTGGCCTCCGTCGCGCCCGAAGCGAACCTGACCGTTCTGCATGAAGTAGATGAACTCGGCAGACTCGCCGGAGGTGAAGAGCGTCTGCCCGGCGCGCACCCGCTGCTCGTCCAGGATCGCGGTCAGCCGATCGATCACCCAGGATTCCACCGTCTCCAGTGGTAAGCCGAGCGCCGCTAGAAACATTTCGCGCCCGACGCGAAGCAGTCTCGCTTCAAGCATCGGCGCGCCCCCCGGCTCCGACGACGCGGTTCGTGGCGGGCATGCCGGGCGTGGTCAGCTCGACGGGCGGGCGTTCGCCGAAGCCTCCGCCAATCGCAACCCGGCCTGGCGCGCCGGCGACGGCGGCAAGGTGCAACGCCGCCAGCGCTGCGAGGGCGGTGTCGGGGTCTTCGATCATCCTTGCGAGCGCAGCTTCGCGCGTGACGATGAGCGTCCTGTGGAGCAGGGTCGCGGCACGCGCCACGCGCTCTTCGACCGACAGGTCGTCGGCGACAATGAGCAAGAGTTCGCGGAGCGAGCGTTGATCGCGATCCCGAAGAAGCGCGTCGAGAAAAGCGGCGGCGTTGGCACGGGCCCGTGTGTCCTTCGAGACCGTTGCGATCTGCACGCGATGGATGTCATCGCGGGGATGGGCGATTTTCAAGAGCCGGAACGTCCGCTCGAGCGACTGACGAAGTTTGTCGTCGAGAAGGCCGATCAGAACTTGCTCGGTGGGGGAATGACGCCCCTGCAACGGCGAGTCGATGAAGGGCGATCGCAACGCGAGCAGCCGAAAGTGCTCGGCCAGGTTGGCGAGCGAGAGCCGCTCGATCCGGATCCGGTCGACTGAAACGCCACGATTGGCGACGACACGGCCCAAGGCGCGAATCGCCTTGTACCGAACGAGTCCGTCGTGCTCGGACTCGATGCACCGGAGCAGCAGGTCCGCCGCAGGCTTCGTCCCGAAGCGTGCGATCGCGCCGGGCAATCGAACGCGTAGGCGCCGCTCGTGGGAGCGATCGCAGAGCGCCGCCCAGAGGTAGTCGAGCGCGGGACGTCCCAGGGCGACCAGGGCCGTGCTCACGGCCTCGATGCTGTCGCGCTCGACTAGACGCGGCACGAGCGAGGGGATCAGGTTCGTGGCGCCCTGCGACGCGGCGGCCTTCGCCAAGAGCTGCGACCACTCGCGCGACGACCCGGCCCGCTTCTCGAGCGCCAGGAGGAGTCGCGAGAGTCTCGAGTCCGCTTTCGCGTCCGCGACGACCGCGAGCAAGCCGAGGCGCGCCTCTTCTCCGTCTTTTCCCGTGAGCTCCAGCAGTCGAGCCACCTCGGGCTTGTCCATAGGGTCGGCAGGCTCTGCGAGTGCGAGATGCAGCGAGGCATAAGCGTAGAGACGGGGCCCGCCCTCCAGGACGACTTCCCTCGCGTCGAGTCGCCCGTGCATCGCGAGCGCGCGTGCGGCCGCGATACGGACCGTGTCGCGCCGATCCCCGAGCAGCCTCTTCGACCTCGCGATCCAGTCTTCTCGGGCCGAAGGCCCGAAGATTCCGAGGGCTCGCACGAGGATCGCTTCGTCTTCGTGAAGAAGAACGAGAGCAGGAATTGAACGCTCGCGCCCGCGCCGAGACAGGGCATTCATCGCGCCCAGAACGACCAACCTGTCCTCGTGCGCGAGGTACTCCACGAGCTTCTCCGCGCTCTGTTCATCGACGCTGTCGAGATCGGGCTCGACCGCGTGCGAGTCGCCCAACACGGCATGGCGGAGCAGCGCGAGGTAGGGCCCTCGGGTCGTGACCGCGACCGCCAGCCACGCCCCAGCCGCACCGACGGCGAGGGCGGCTAGGAGCCGAGACGAAAGCAAGTTGGCGCTGCCGACCGCCAGGAGAAGGGTCCCGCCCACCGCCTGGGTCACGCGGGCCAGCGCGCCATCGATGAACGGCTTGGCGCGCGCGCGGACGCGCTGGGGGACCGGGAGATAAACGAGCTCGGTGGTGACGCGGTGCAACGAGTTGTGGAGGGTGCCGTCGATTCCCTTCAGCGCCAGAACGGCGGTCAGTGCCCCCCCAGCCAGCAGGGCGCCCACGCCGCCGATCAGAAGCAGCGCCGGGGTCACGACCATGGTCGTGGCGACGCCCACCCGACGCACGAGTGCGCCGGTGACCAAAGTCTGGGCGACCAGCGACAGCCCATTGAGCCACACGTAGTACCGGGCCACGAACCGGGCGATCTCGTCGCGCGGGATCGCGCGTGCCACGCTCCACTTGAAGAAGTAGTCGAGAAATAGCGCCGCGGTCGTTGCCACGACGACGAGAAGGGCTATCCGACCGAGGAACGGTTCTTCGCGAAGTGCGGCCGTCGCTCGCCTGGATGGCATGATGTCCGCTTTCGGCGGTGGCGCCTGCTGGTCCGGGGGCATCCAGGTCAGTGCGCCCGCTGTAATCAAGAGAACGCCCGCCGACACGAGCAGCAGCACGTTGACGCGCACGACGGACAGCAGCCCTGCGGCCGTAAGAGATCCCAGGGCTCCGCCGAGAACCCCGGCGGCACCCAAGATACCCAGCAACCGGCCCGCCTGCGCGACATTGAAAATCGTGCCGAGGAGGTTCCAATACTGAGGTACGAGCACCGCGCCGATCAACGAGCTCGTTACGTAGACGGCCACCGACGTGCCACGGTTTGCGGGTGCCGCGAAGAAGGCCACGAGCAGAATTGTGGCCGTCACGAGTCCCCCGGCAAGCGTTCGGCGGGCGCCAAAACGCTCGGTCGCGTGGGAAGCCAACGCTGCGGCGGGCAACACGCATACGGCGACCGCTATGTAGACGATGCCGAGGGCGCGCGAAGGAAGCCGGGTCAGCACCAGTGCATCGCGCGCGGTCTCGAGGACGGTGTGGGCCGTGATGAGCAGCAGGAGTACGAGGAACCCCGTTACGAGCGCGCCCAGTTCGTCGCGGCGCACGTCCAGAAACCCGGGGATCCAACGGACCCGCTTGGTCACCGGCAGGTCGCGGCCGAGCCGCGTCCCCTTCCGCAGCGAAGCCGAAGGACGTCCGGCTGGAGCATCATGGCTCGGGCCGCTCGAGTCCGGCGAGCCGATATCCTCGCGAAGGCCCCAGATCGTAGAGGTGGACGACGAGGACCCCGCTCGCGACACCGTCAGAAATCACGACTCGAAGGTAGCGATCACCTGCGTTGTCCGGAGAACCGCCGTCGGGGGCGACGTGTGGAAGCGTCACGCAGATCTTGCCCTCGGGCCGGCGACTGACGGGCAAGGTCGCACCCTGCGGGAGCCGGGCCTCGTAGCGAAATGACGAGGCGGCGCTCAAGCGTCGCGTCTCCGCCAGATCCTCGCCGCAGACTTGATCGTTTGCCACCACGCGCACATCGGTAATCGGGGATAGACGTGAAAGATACCGAACGAGGATCTTGTCGAGTCGGCCCTGGAGCACCTGCGTCAGGTAGAGCGTATTTCCGGGGTCCGAGAACTGCACCATTCGGCCTAGTGTTTGGACCATGTCAGGCGTGAAGCGAGCGAGGATTCGGGCCATCCAAGCGCCGTCCCGTTCCGTCATGCGGCTGAACGCGGCGTTCGGATACTCGTTCTTCCAATGCTCCGGGTCGAACTCACTCACGTTGAAGAAGCCGAAGATCTCTCGCCCCCGCTTTCGCCTCACCCGATCCCAGGGCCGTACGGGGATGCCCAGTGTAACGAAGTCTTGCGCCATGTCGCCCCAATCGGCGACGTACGAGTAGCCGAGCCGCCGCGAAATCTGCTCCCAATCCCATTCGGATCCCAGGCAGTCGCTCGTGTCCAAGTAGTAGTGCTCGACGTGACCGGGCGAGGCGTCCGGCTTGCCCGTGCCTCCGCCGGCATCGACAATCCAAGTATCCATGGAGTTTTGTTCACGAGCGTCGAAGTGATCGAGCCACGCGGCCAGGAGTCGGCTGCCGCGGAGCTCGCGCCGATCGTCGTGCGGAATGATGTCGTTGGGATCGTCGGGGCGCGTGCCGGTGTAGCTGAACGGACCGATCAGGTAGCCGGGGAGCCACGCAGAAGCTTGCATTCTCACCAAGCCTCCGCGGTGAGGAGCGTCGCCCAAGATCTTGTCGACCATTTTTTGATTGAAGGGCTCCATGGCACCGAAGTTGCTCTTGACTTTGAGTCCCGGCGCGAGCTTGAGCAGCGAGGGCCGGAAGTACACGATCTGCTCGCAGGAGGAACTGAATCCGACGGTCTGATAGACCGCCGCGCCGAGGACGCTGGCTGCGCTCGGCCGCTCGGGCTGGTCCTTGGGCTCGCCTTTGAAGAGAAATCTCCCCTTGTTCGGAATGGTCACTCGGAATCCGGGCGAGGACCCGTCGGTCTTGCCCCGGTCGATGAGCCACGTGCCGTCGGCGCCGCTGTCAGGATCGAGGATCTGCGCCGGGCTGCATGCGCCTCTCGCGAGGTCCGCCGGGCTCACGAGGTGGACGCCGAGGCGGTTGGTGAACCAGGAAGAATCCGGCACCTCGTCGAGGCTGTTCACGTCGACTGCCTCGCCGTGCTGCTCGATGGCCATCGCCTCCGATAGCGGCCGGAAGAGCATGTTGTCCACGCCATCCCAGTACAGCGGAGATACGTAGACTTCGGGCGCACAAGAGACGTTGGTCGGGTCTTTGGGCGTCGGGGACTTGTGGCACGCGACGGCGACCGGGCGTAGATCGGTATCCTGGGTGATCGGGTCGCGAAGAGGAAATGTCCGATTGGAGGCCGCGCAGCCGCAAACCGCGAGAAAGGGAAGTAGCCGTATCGATCGCAACATCATCGTGGGGTCCTTCAGAAGCGCGTGACACCGAGGGCGAGACGGAAGGAGTCAACTTGGCCGCCGTGCTCGAAGGTCTCCGTACCAACTCCGAAGATGAGCTCGAAGCTACTGTCGACCGAGCTGTCGGTTTCGATGCCGATGGCTCCGGAGAAGCGCAGAAGCCGCGTATCGAAGCCGTCGAGGTGCTCACCGAATACGTTTCCCACGGCCCCCTGGAGCGAACCAGCGATCCAAGGGCCGATAGGCCATTTGTACCGGAGAGTCGCGACTGCCGCGCTGCGGTCTAGCAGGCGGCCAGGAAAGAACCCGGGCATCGGGGCGGGGAAGGACCCAGGAGACGCGATATCGCCACCAACCGTGACGAGCTCCGTGAATGGAACCGGGCGGCCTCCAAGCGGGTCCGAGAACATCGCAAGCACGGAGAGGCTCAGCACGCGACGGTTCTCGTTGACGTCCCAGAACCCACCGGCGCCGGCAGCGTAGTGGAGCCATCCGGAGGCCGCGGATTGGCGCACGTCGCTGCCTTGCTCCGCCTGGGCTTCTAGGCGGACTCCGGATCCCGCGGCCGGGTAGGGACGCCGCGAATCGAGAGCGACGAGGACGTCGCTGTACTGCGCCGTGTACCCGCGGGCAAATCCCTCCGGGAGGGGGAAAACGCCGGCCGATACGCTCTGTAGAATGCCTGCGTCGCCGCCATAGTGGCCGTCGTAGAACGTCGCCGCCCGGATCCCCACGCCGCTGTCTATTTTGCTGCCGCGCCAAATAGGAAAATCGAATTTCACGCCGAGGTCGAGTTTGTCGACGCCGTAGCGGCTCTGTGCAGACTGCAACGTGTTGGGTCCGATGCCGTAAAAGACCTGATCCGGCCGACGCGAGCCCTGGAGCTTGATCTCGATGCTGCTGCTCTTGTGAAAATGGACGCGTTCGACGATCGATGCCCCGATCCAAGAAGGCGTGCGACCCTCCGCGCCCCCGCCCGCCGGCCAGAACGAGAGGTGAGCGCGCAGGTCGTTACCCCGAAAGACGACGTCGTCCCAGAATCCATAGACCCCGAAGCTTGGGTTGAAGCCGAAGTCCACGAATGCGATGGGGATTATCCCTGCCTTGTGGTCGGGCCCGAATGCGAAAAAGTCGTAAAGGATGTTCGGGAGGCCTGCGCGCTCGGCGGCGCTCACGCCGGCACCCAGCGGACGGCGGATGATCCACTCGGTCGTCAGGTAAAGTGGCGAGAGCACGATCCGCGGTACCCAAAGGGCGATGTCTCCGGCACTCTTCGGAGCGGGACCTCTCCCATCGTAGTCGGGCAGGGGCCGCTTGGCCGAGGAGACGGTCGGCGCAGGGAGAGACACGGCTGACGAAGACGGCGGCTGAGGGGAAAGCCCTTCGGCCGCGGCGGTCCGCGAGAGCAAAGAGGCGATGAGCGCCGCAGCCCAGATGTGCGCCCTCATGACGGCGGCTGGTGGGCGGCGATACGCTCCTCGCTTCCTGTCCTATATCGCATGGGCTCCCTGTTGCGGACGGCGAACCGCCAAGCGTTCGACATCGCTCGGGTAGGTTACGATGGTGGGGGTGCCCACCCCGTTGCCCTTCTGACCGCGAGTTCGTTGCCGTTGGCGTCGGGGGTTCGGGAAGGACCACACGGGCGCTATGGCGAGCGCAGCTGTGCGAAGCGGGCCCTGCTCTTCGGGCCGACTACCCGACCTGCACTACGAATTGAGCTCCTCGGACATCGCGATGATTTGCTGAAGGTAGAGCTCGGACAAGATTCGAAGGGAATCAAGCCGCGGCAGGCCGCACCCCTCGACGATCTCTCGGAGGGCACTTCGCGTGTCGACGCGCGATAGCAGGAACCCGGCGCGAAAGTCCAGCGAAAGCGTGGAGAGTCCTTGCCAGCCGACGGTGATGTGTGGCACTCGGTCGAGCGAACCGAGTCGCGCCACGTACAGTCTGCGAAGCTCCGAGCGCGCGATCTCCGCGCACTCCAGTGCGTCGCTGTGCAACGGGTGATGCAGGAGCAGAGCCTCAGCCGCGATGAGCGCTCCGGAGTAGTCGCTCGCGGCGAGCCGCTCCAGCATGCGATCGGCACAGGCAGCGTCGGCCGCGGCACGTTCCGGTGGTATTCGACTCGCGCTTTCGGGGAGCGGGGGTGGGAGTGACTTGGGCGGAGGTTCGCTGATCGGTTCGGGCTCCGCTTGCACGAGATGAGGCTCACCGGTGAGTTCGAACTCGTCCTGCCCCGCCGTAGGCTCGTTGATCGGTTCCGGCTCGATCCCCGAATCGGTCATCGTGCTTGTCGTCGTCATCGTCATTCCTCCAGCGGGCGCGCCATCGGACAGTAGCCCAAAACTTCGGCAATAGCTCAACCGCCTAGGACGGAACTATTCAATATAGATGTTGCCAACGCATTAGTCCCGGCGAAACGCCCTTCTCGAGCCGAGCGCGCGGTTATGGACAGCCGATTCGCACACTCCCGATGGCGATGTCGTCGAGCCAAATCGTCCGAGCGGCGTCGGCCTGGTAGGACTCCCATCCCACATCGACCTGGTGAATGCTCGGCGCGGCCCAAACGTACGTCGCCGGCTGCGAGATGCAGCCGTCTCCCGTGCTCGCGACTGTGAGGTCGGGCGCCGGGTTGCCATTGAGCCAGAAGCGAAGGGTGTTGTTCGGCCCGTCGAACTCCCATTCCGCGCAGGTCCATTCTCCCACCGGCACGGCTCGGGCGTGCGAGTGGCGCCAGCAGTCGGAGCTCGGACCGACCCCGGTATAGGAGTCGACCGTGTCGTAGCTGGCCATGAGCTGACTGCCGGTGCCGCCGTCGCCGGTTGGGATGGGCAATTGCCCCCCGTATCGATACACGGAATGGTAATTCGCGCCGGGCACGAGACCCGAGCCGTCGATGAACGTCCAGTGAACGGACGCGGACGGAGCCGAGTCGAGCCAGAACATCATTCGACCGTAGACCACGTTCGTGGGCGTCGGTAGACCCGCACCCGCGAGGCGAAGCATGGCCGACCGGTATCCCGTGGCAATCGGCGCCACGACTTTGATCGCTTTCGTTCCACTCGCGGCGCGGGTTGAATCGACAGTGACCGTTCCAGCCGTTAGAGCGACCTGCCACGGCGCGCCGGGAGCGGCTCCCACCGTATCGTTCTCGAAGTCGTCGCATACGATTGCGCCCTCGCACCCGCCCCCGTCCGAAGCTGCGGCGGTCGTTTGCGAGTCCCCGCCGGCATCCACGGAAATCGGCTCAGACCCTCTGGAGCTGTCGAACGCGACGCTCGCGTCGGCGGAACCGTCGTCCGCTGAAAATGCAATGTCACCCGTTGCGTCTGACGCTTTGGCCTGCCCGCCGTCGTCGGCGCGGGCGTTCGACGCGCCGGCGTCCGGGGGCGCCGAATTCGAGGCCCCCGAGTCCGACGCGCCCGCGCCAAGCATTGAGGCCGTAGGCGGCGCCCCGGAGCGCGCCGGCGTGGAATTGCAGGCGATCGATGCGACCAAAAGCCCGTAACCGAAAAGAAACGAAACGCGCGACACGGAAACCATCATACCACCTGCTCGCTGGCGAAGAACCATACGGTCAGAGGTCGATTTCTCCAGCACCGATTTCGATGCCGTTCGGTCACGAAGGCGCGCTTCTCCGGATCGACGCGAAGCGCGAGCCGATATCGCCGGCCGGTGTGTCGCCCTACCGAATCCTGCGCGTCTGGCGCGTCGGCGCGCCCAATCGACATGTGTGTAAAACGGCGGGTGCGAAGCCGCCGGCTCGTCAATGGCAATTGGTCCGCGCTTCGCTCTATTCTCGTCGTATGAATCGTGTCATGCGGGCGCTCGGGATCCTCAGTTCGGTCGCTGCAAGTGCGATCTTCGTCGCCTGCGGCGGTCAGAAGTTCACCGTGGCGCCGCGTGGGGACGGCGGCGAGGAGTCCGGCAGCGGCGGAGCTGGCAGTAGCGGCGGCGAGGGGGGGAGCGGAAGCGGAGGTGCCGGCAGCAGCGGCTCCGGCAGTAGCAGCGGTTCCGGCAGTAGCAGCGGTTCCGGCAGTAGCAGCGGTTCCGGCAGTAGCAGCGGCTCCAGCAGTAGCAGCGGTTCCGGCAGTAGCAGCGG
>CAZVPE010000022.1:14893-38359 GCA_964628155.1 uncultured Polyangiaceae bacterium
GCAGTAGCAGCGGTTCCGGCAGTAGCAGCGGCTCCGGCAGCAGCAGCGGGAAGGGCAGCAGTAGTGGAAGTAGCAGCAGCAGTTCCGGGGGCCCGCTCTTGCCGTGTCCGCCGACCGCGCCCCCCTCGGGAACCGCTTGCGCTTCTGCCGGTTCAGGGCTCGAATGCGAGTACGGATCGAGCCCGGTTCAGAGCTGCGACGAAGTCGCGACGTGCTCTCTGGGGACGTGGAATATCACCGGGGCGGCGGGGGGCGCGGATTGCTCTCCTCCCGCGGCGGCCGGATGCCCCGTCGACTTCGTTGCTGTGCCGCGCGGGATGCACTGCACGAACTCGGGACTAATCTGCGAATATCTCCTCGGGCGCTGCGCCTGCGTCGTCCCGCCAGGGCCAGTCATGATCTCGCTCGACGGCTCGACTTCGACGGTATGGGCCTGCCAGGACGCGACGGCAATGGGCTGTCCGTCGGTTCGGGCCCCTCTCGGCAGTCGCTGCACGCAGGAAGGTTTGAACTGCAACTATGGGGCGTGCACCGTACCCGGCGGAACCGCCGAACAATGTGCGGGCGGCATCTGGAAGCCGGCGATTGTTCCCTGCCCGCTGTGATTGCGGGGACTCACGGTTTGACGAATTTGAGGACGAAGCGGTCGCTCGTTCCCCGTTTGGGACCCGCTTGCATGGGGGAATCGTTCCAGTCTCGCGCGTCGTCCGGATTGGCGAGAAACGTCGCGACGCTGTCGAGCCGAAACCCGGCGCGCTCGACTTCGTCGCGGACAACTCGCTCCTCGATACGATGCAGCGTCTTGACGTCGTTTGCGCCGGCCCCGCCTTTTGCGCTGTGGTCGATGATCCCGTAGACACCGCCGTGCTTGAGCGCCTTGAACACCGCAGCGTTCATGGCGTCGCGGTCCGCTCCGAGCCAGACCGTGTCGTGGTAGAAGAGAATGTCCACCACGACGTCAAGATCCTTGGCTTCGGGGGGGAATGGATCGCTCGGTTCTCTGTCGACCCGCACAACGTGCTTGTTGACCGCCTTCGCGAGTCGGGCGCTCCAGGGCTTTTCGGCGTACTTTTCTACGATGAGCTTCGGGTTCTCGCCGAAGACCTCGCCGTTTGGACCAACGGCGCGCGCGAGGAGCTCGGTGGTGTATCCGCCACCGGCAGCGATCTCACCGACGCGCATCCCCGGAGCAACGCCGAGGAACGCGAGCATCTCTGCCGGGTGGCGGCCGGCGTCGAGCTTCTTGTCCTCGTCCGTGCGATCGGGAGCCGCGATGATCGACGCGATAGAAGGCGGGACGTCAACCTGCGAGACGACCTTCGGCGCTGGCCTCGCAGCGGAAGCGGACGACGCCGGAGCGAGAGTAGACGGGGTCGAAACGGTGGGAGTGGCCCCGGTCGAAGCGGCGGCCGGCGGTGCCGGCTTGGTCGCAGCGGGAGCATTTAGGGAGGCCGGCGCTCCCCCGCACGCAACCGCAAAGATTGGAACGATCCGAAAGAAGTGTCTCATGACGCCCCTCTACTCCAGAGGTCGCGGATTTGAAATGACGGGACGTACGCGCGACGGGACGTCGAACGCTTGGGCGGGCTCGATGGCTTATTCGGCTCGGCCGTCAAATTGTGCTGTGGCAGTCGACATCAGCCGCAGCTTCTGACATAACGCCCGCCCCATGCGATGCGTGCGCTCCATTCGAAACGGGGGAGCGGCGATAGCCGTTGGATTGTCACTCTTTCCCCACCCCGGACGGGCAGACGAATCGGCCTTCTGCCGCAAGGTGCGCGCGCAGGCCGACGGCGATCGAGCGCTCATGATGGCTCCCAGGGTCGTCGTGCAGGGGATCCGGTTCCCGGCCGGCAACCAGCTCGGAATCGGTGCCACTGCGGGAACGGGCTATCAGGTTCGGACGGGCATCGTCTTCTCCTTCCTCGACTTCTACAAAGGTACCAAGCTGGGGCAGCTCGCCGACGCGCAGTGCAGCGTCCACGAGGCGTCGGCCGGCATCGAACGCGTGCTCGAGACTGCAGCCGACGCGGCGCGTCTCGAGGCCCTGCGTGCCCAGGAGGCGTATTTGAACGAGAACCGCAGCCGCTGGCGCGCGATGACTGCCCGGGCCCAAGAGCGCCTCGCGGCGCGCGTCGCCACGGTCGTCGAGTTCGATCAGCTCCGCTCACGTGCGGACGCGCTCGAGCGAAAGCGCGTCGAGGTGATGGGGGAGACGAAGCGGCTCGAGGCCCGCGATTTCGATGCGCCCCGCGAACCGCTCCAGAAGCTCGTCGAACGCCACAATAGGGAGACGATGAAAGTCGAGCGTCAGGCGTGGAACCTCCACTCGCTCGACGGATGGCAGTTTCAGTTGACGGCCGGCGTCATCCCGATTGAGCCCGTCGACTGGTACGGCGTCGCGGAGGTCTCGTACAGCCTCGGGTTGGTAGCACGCGACCGCACGCAGGCGCGCTACCTCGATGCACGACACGACGAGCTCCACGCGGCCCCCGAGGAGATGCCTTTCAAGCTGCGAAAGCTGGCGGACGCCGTGGCCGCAGCCCTCGACCAGGCGCGCCGGGAGCTCGAAATCGTCGAGGGCCAGGTGTCCGCGATGGCCGATGCGCAGGGCGCCCTGGAGCGATCGGAGACGTCCGATTCGGCCCAGGCTCACGACACGGTCGCCATGGAAATCATCGCGGCCGAGGCCGATCGGGTGTTCCTGCGCACTTCGGTCGACGCCCTTTCGCGGCTATCCGAAAACCTGCGTCAGCGCTAAGACCTACACAGGCGCGCTGCCTGTCTCCACGCGCGGGGGCGCCGATTGTCGCGTCCGCGACGCTGCACGCTAAGGCTTTCCGCCCTGAGCCGGGGAGCCGCCATGCGAAACGGTCGCGGTGAACGCATGAACGGTCGAAGCCGTAAGCACCGAGTGAATCAGGACGCGATGGCCGGAGAGGCGTGTGTTGCCACAGTTCGCGCAAGCGAACTGACCGATGTCATCGCCGAACTCGAGGGTCAGATCTCGAGCCGGGTCCACGCCCACGGAAATCGTCCCTTGATAAACGCCCCCGGCGTAGGTCGCGCGGACGTCCACGCCTTCCCGCGCTCGCCAAAACTCAACGACATCCGCTATCGTGGAGTCGACTCGGACGCCGCGCATGCGGGCCGCCTTCAGGTACGCGTCGAGCACGACGAGCTTATTTTGGAGATTGTTCGTAGGCGCGTTTACTCCATAGGACGGGTGCAAGAGCGACAGGGTGTGGGCGTGGTTGTCCGCGTTCCGGAGCATGGCGTACGTCCATAGCGTCTGGAACATCGGGCCATTCGAAGCGGACATCTCGATCCGATTGTCCACCCCATCGGCAATTCCACCGATACCGTCTTCGAGAGCGATCGGCATGCTGTAAAGAGCTCGATGGTGGAACTCGTATTGGTTGATGCCCGTTCGTGCGAGCGAAAGGGGTAGGTTGAACTTGAGGTCTCCCACCGCATAGCTCGAGTCGTAGAGGATGCCCTCCGATTCCATGACATCGTACTGGAGCGGGTTTATGTACAGAAATGGACTTCTCCAGGCAATTGGCGCGATGCCGGTCGCCTGCGTCAATAGCTGCACGGAGACGCCAATTTCGCCGCAAAGAGTTTCCTGCACGTCCGGCTGGTAGGTCGCCGCCGTCTCCGTGCACGTCCCAACTGGCGTCGTCGCGAAGTCGAGCGCATGAATGACCGAATGCGCCCCGACTGGGCACATGCCAATCGCGCAGAGGTCCGACATGAGTGACGTCGAATAGTATCCGTCGACGTAATCGGTCGGAACCATGAAGCTGCCTTTCGCGCCGCGTCTCCCTTCCAAATTCGCCACCTGCAGGGCACCCGGCGCCCCCCACGCCCCCGGCTGCTGAGCATCCTCGGCGCACAAGTCGTGCGACAGGATCGCCAATGAGTCTTCCATACCCGGCACGGTATGCTTGATGACCAAGTGCCCGCGCGTCCCCTCGCGGAACGCTTCACGCAGAAACAATCCAGCCAGATCCCCGCTAGGCTCGAAGCAGTTGACGTAGCACCGCGTACTGTACGACGTGTGCAAGTTGTGTCCGAGCGCGTATACGGCGCCCTGGCCGGCCGTCCGCCGCGTGACCGCAGCTCCGACGGGGTTCCCCAGGACCATGGCAGACGCGAGGACTTGGGTATTCGAGTCAGCCGGAGTCAGGACGACTACCGTGATCGTTTCGCCCGAGCCAGGACTGTTGAGAACGAGGTTGTCCTCTTCCAGGCTGTCGAGAGCATTGGTCGCGATAGCGGGGGGGCCGTTGAATACGATCGTGTCCACGTCCGTCCGCCGTACCGTAGTGGTGGTCCCCGTCAGCTCCTGGGTCGAGCTGTTGTCGGCCAACACAGGCTCGAAGACCACGAGAATACCGCCCTGCTCTGCGTAAGCCTCCAGCAGTGCCTGTCGCCACGGGGCGAGATAGTCTTCTTCGAGATATCCAGGGATGATGACGAGCGGGTACTGCGACAACGACGACAGCGCGCTGTCGAAATCTCCGGGAGAGGACGGGCGATCGTAAGGAACTCCCCACTGGTCCAGGATCGACGAAATATTGTCGATTTCCAGAGGGCCGTCCGTGAACAGGTAGGCCGGGACAAGGAGCAGCGCCCGGTCCAGAACGGAAGCCGGTGGGACATTGTCGACGACGCCGTCGCAATCGTTATCGACGCCGTCAACCACCTCTGGCGACGGCCCCGGTGCGAGGCAAATCGCCTCTCCGCCCGAGCACGACGCGTGGCCCGGATGGCAACTCGTCGGCGAAGTGCACTCGTTCACGGCTACAGGAAGGAGAAAGTCGACCAAGCCGTCGCAGTCGTTGTCGAGGCCGTCACACCTGGTTTCAACGGGCTCGTAATCTGGCCCGGAGGGACAAGGCGGCGGTCCGCCGTCAGGCGACGCCGAGCCGGCGTCTTGAGCGTACGACCAATTGGCCGCAACGACACAGAAGGCAAAGACGACGGAAGCGATCGTACTGCGCATGGTGGCACTCCTAGTCGTGCGGGAAATAAACGTCCGACGACCGAGCTTTCGCTTCGACGCCGGACCGGACGGGCTATTTCGCTCCTTCGGCGAGGGCCCTCCAAGAAGGGTAGTGGTGCACGGCAATGCCGGCGAACGACGGAAAGCTGCGAAGCGTGGAGGCGAGGCGAAGGAGCGTTTCATCGAAGCTCTCGGAAGACGCGCCGCAGAAGCTCACATAGGGGGGTTCGACGCACTTCGTTTCGACGGCGACCACGGCGGGCTTTCCGAGCTCGGTGGCGTGTTGGAGGGTCCGCGTTGCGACGGAGACGACGTCGGTCGCTTTGTTACGGTACGCCATCACGACGACGCCGTCGGAATGTTCGAGAACGGTTCGATCGAGGGACTTTCCGTCGACCATGCGCTCGGAGAGCCAGAACGGTATCGTATGCCACACGCCAATTGCCGCGGATCGACCCGTATCCTGCAGCGTCTCGAGAAGAGTCACATATTGTTTCTCCACGATCTCGGGCGATGTCTTCCACTCTTGAAGCAGATAGGGCTCGATGTCGAAGAGGACGCGATGCACAACCGGCAAATTTCTCCGGCCGAGCCGGTCGCCGAGGCGCTCAGCGAGTCGAAGAAAGGCAACTGCGTCGGCGTGGTGTGCGGCGAGAGCCCAGGAAGGATCGCCACCGACGAGCACGACCGCAACCGCCTGTGCGGCGGCTCCTTCGGCGAGCCTCGCAAATTCGTCGAACTCGCCCCCTGCTTCGTAGTCGGACGATGCCTGGACGAACAGCGTTCCGATGTTCCTCGATCGACTGAAGTCGAGCAGACTTCGTTGGGCCTCCGGCCTCACGGCAGTGTCGCGATCCCAGACCCAGGTCGAAATGCGCGCGGGCTCCCCGACTGCTTTCCTAGTCGGCGGTGTGCATCCTGAAGACATGAGCGTCGCATGCATCAGCAGCAGTCCTGAACCGAGGCATCCAGAGATCGCGAGCAATGGACTCATAGCGTGGGGCCCCCTGCGTCGCGGACGACATCGACCGCCGCGACCGGATCTTCGGGTCGACGGCTCGGCCAGAAAACGGGTGGGGGCGCTTTCCCCGTTCCCCAGCCGTCGAAGCCGCTCGGCGTAAACGGTGTCCGCTTCCAGCCGAACCAGAATCCTCCGAAAGGAACGTCGCCGAACCGAACGGAGCGAGCAGCGAGGAGAAGGGCGCGCCGCAGGCGATAAGCGATAGCCACTCTCGTGAGATTGCTCCGTAGTAGGGTAGCCTCCGGTGCGAAAGTCGTCGGCTCCCCGAAGCCGAAGGCGTCCCTGTAATAGCCAATGACGAGCGTAATCGTATTGAAGATGACGTGATAGGGAACCGCGGCGGGTAGCGCGAAGAGCTTGACCCACTCGGAGGGCGGGCTATCCGAGATCAAGAGAGCCACGACCGTCGCTATCAAGCGGCTGACGTAGTACCCGGCGAACGCGAGCACGGCGAACGCCATTGATGGCGGCGGAGCGCGGACTCCACAGAGTATCGCCACGGGCGCGGCCGCGAACATCGTGATCGTCGTAAATACGATCGTAGTATCGACCAGGAGCGGGATACCGACCGACCAGTGGTATATGAGGGACAGGCCGTGGCGTAAAAGGTCCTGCACCCTGGAGCTGTTCCATCGAAGACGCTGTTTGAAGAGGGCCTTCGCCGTGGTCGGTGTCTTGCTGAAAACCTTGGCAAGAGGATCGAATGCGACGGGACGCGAGACGTAGAGAGCAAAAAAACGCCCGAAAGCATGGAGCGGCGTCCGAGGAAAGTCGAAGTGCGGTCGCCCGTTTTTCCACGACGCGCTGCTCGCGAACCATCCCATCCATGTGTCGTCACCAGGGCCGGTGAGGGCCTCCGGCAACGGCCTCCCACGAAATTGCGAGAACCGGGGAGGAGGCGAGCCAATCCACCATCCAAGCCAGTCGCGCAGTTTTAGTGTTTGCATGAAGCGTGCGTAGTACGGCGCGGCCAGGTAGATTTCCGACCAGGTGCAATAGAGCGCCCCGGAAACCTCCGCGGACGGCAGGAGCTTAAAGGGACCCTTGCCGGCCGTTATGGCCCCCAGATACTCACGGGCTACCGAGAGTGCGATCCAGTGTTCGGGCCTGAAGATCGAGCGCCAACCGTCGTAGCATTGCTCCAATGGAACGATGACGTTCGAAGTGACGATGTTGTGGGGGTGGCCGCCGAGCCAGCGCCGTCGCGTCAGACGATAGACCATTCGCTCGAGGGCCCCGGGGCCCAAGACGCTGTCGGCGTCCATGTTGAAGAAGAGCTCCGGAAAACGATCAATCTTCCCCTTTCCGACCAAGCTCTGGATATGCTCGACGCCTGTGTCCATGGCCACCGCTTTGCCACGCCGGTCTTGCGTGCCCGCAACGTAGAGCCGCACACCCTTCGGTACCGGCTCCTTCTCCGCCCAATGGACGAGGGCGCGGTGCAAGTTCGGTGCTTCGTCGGTACCGTCGATGCACGCAACGACGACCAGCGGTCCGAGATATCCGTTCGTTGCGATACTGCGCATCGCGGCGATCAAGCCATCGAGCTCGGCCTGCTTTCGAAGCAGCGTCGGGAGCACGACAATGGCGGATTTGGCGTTTTCGGGCTCGAGTTTGATGTCGGTAGGGAGGACTCCGGCTTTACGAAGTAGCCAGAGCGCGACGAGCAGGACGACGTCTGCCTGGTACAGAAGCACGCAAGCGAGCAGCGCGCGCGCGAACGGCGTCACGTCCGCGAACGAGCGGATTGACGTGACGTACCACGCGAGCTTTTCCATGGCCGAATTCGCTCAGTGAGCCAGTACGATCGCGGCCTCGCGAGCGGCTTCTGGTCGCGGCTGACCGCGCACCCGCAGGGTCCGTTGGATCACGGCGTACCGATCGGACATCTCGAGCTCGACGTATCGACCGCGGGCCGCGCTTCCCCATGGGTCGTCAGCCACGACCTCTCCGGGATACAGGTGTTTTATGCGCCCCGCTTCGTGGCAGTCGAAAAGAAACCAATTGCACACGTATACGGCATCTCCTGGATGCACGCCTTTCAGGTGCGGATAAGGCACGAAGGCGAGATCGATCTCGCGCTGGGTCGCCTGAAATTGCGGTGTCGACTCGAGCTCCCGCCGCAGTTTGTCCAGCGTTTCGACGCTTGACTCGGCGGCCCGCTCTCTTGCTTCCGCCTCACGGCGCTCGGCCTGGAGCCTGGCAATCTGGAGTTCGACGTTGATGCGCACTTCATCGAATCGGACGACGTCGGGAGAAGCGTGGTCGGCGCTGCGCGGGCCGGTTGCGGAAACGTTGCTCCCCGCCCCGAAGAGCGCCGTCGCCTCGCGGGAGGCCTCGTCAATCGCGGCCGACACACGTGCCAGGTCCAGTTCCTTTTCGCTGAGCGTGACGCGGGTTCGCGCGAGCGTCGACTTTGCTTGTTCGAGCGCGGAGTCCGTGGCGACCCCGGCGGCGACGTTGCGCTCAGCGCGCTGCAGGGCGGCTTCGTCGCGACCGATCGCGTCGACCATCATGGCGCGCTGTCCTTCGAGAATCGACTTCTGCTGGCGCAATGCGGCCAATTGTCCATCGTGATCGCTCGTGCTCCAGCGAATGGCACTGCCGTAGGCGCCTTTCAAGGCGAGTAACTTCTCTAGGCTGACATCGATCGCGTCAATTTCGGCTTTTGCGCCGGTTCGCTCACTCTCGAAGCGTGCGCGATCGTCCTCCTCTTTGGCCTGTTGCATCCGGATTGCGAGCACGTCGCGACTATCCGGCGACAGCTGTAGAGGAGCCACCCATGCGTCCGTCCAGGCGAGGTACGCGGCTCGGCAAGCGACGAAGACACCGAAAGCAAGGGTGGCAAGCGCGGCGAGGGCGAGCAGTCGCGTCACCGCAGCGCTCCTCGGCCTCGGACCCGGTACGATGCCGCTGAGCACCGCTGCCGTGGGCGGCTGCAAATCGGTTAGGCGTTCCTTCTTGAGCCCCAAAGCCGACGTCGCTTGCATGAGAACTTCTCCGTGGCCGCCCGGGGTCTGCTGCAAGGCGGGAGGTGCGTGCGAGCCGAGCCCGCGCCATTCGCCTTTCCTCAGCCCTCAATTGCGTTGCGCGACCGTCACACCAGTGCAACGCGCAATCCGCAATTGTGGACAGGTTGGACGCGATGTGTGAGTAGTCGGGTTATTGAATACGGTCAATAGCCTGGAGTGGAGCTCAGGTTAATACGATGTGACGGCCACGTGACCAGGCTGACGCGCCGGTCTCCCACGCCCTGGCTTTCGTCTCTGCCGGCGCCGGGGCGTCCGGTCAGGAGTCGGCTCCGGCTACCGCGCCTTGCGCGCGTCGGTCTCCGCCTCGCGCATCCATTCCTCGCGCTCGGCCGGTGTCAACCCCCGCGGGGCCGTGAGTCGCCTGTAGTCGCTGGCCGTTGGTTCGTGGCCAGGTCGCTCTTTGCCTGGAGGTGGCCTTAGTGCGGGCGAACCGTCGGCGTTCTGAACGACGCGAGCCCCTCGCAGGTGTCGGGCAAGAGTAGAAGCGTGGAACGACGCAGCTCGGCCAGTCGCGATCATGGTGCCGCAGGCCATGCCATTTTCGACTCGATCGACGCGAAAGCGCTCAAAACCACCGAAGGCGTTCGCGGCGACTTCCCACAGCTGTCCCGTGGCGACCGTCATGGTCCTCTTTACTTCCCGGCAAGGCGCGCGTCTAGCACTTCACGAGGACTTCGCGTGGACCCGGCCGAGCATGGGGAGGAGAGAGGGCACGCGAGGACGATTTCGTAACGCCCGGGCACGCCGCGGAGCACTTGCGGCGCTACCCTGCGGCATCCGCCCGAGTGAGTCAGCGCACCGGTGAGCCTCCCATCCCGTTCACAAACCAGCGAACAGCACTCCGCTTCAGCCCAAGTTGCGCCCGCGCCGTCCGCCCGCCGGTCGACGACAAGCGGCCAAGTGACGTCGAGGAGCTCGAACGACTCATTTCGACGCCATCTCTGGCCGCTCCTCGTGCGCTACCGGTGGCACATTCTCGCGGCTTCGGTGCTCTGCGGTGTACACGGCGGCGCAATGGCGCTTCAGAACCTTTTTCCGAAGTGGTTCTTCGCCGACGTCATCGATGCGACCGGCATAAGTGCGTCCGAACGGTGGTCCCGGGTGGCTCGGCTGGGGATTCTCTATCTGGTCATATCCTTGTTCATGCGGATGGGTCTCTGGCACACGGGATACAGGTTCTTCACCTGGGCTCGCGAGCAAATCGCCTTTAATTTACGCGCGCAATTCTTCCGACACGTCAACCACCTTTGCCTCCGATTCCACGGGCAGCACCCATCGGGCGAGCTTCTCAGTTACTTGTTTGGCACCCCGCTGGCGAACGTGATGCTTTTCTTCCAGCACGCGTCGGTATTCGGACCCGGGTCCGTGGTCACAGTGCTGTGGACTCTCGGCGCAATGTGGGTTTGGGACCCCGCAATCGGCGCGCTGCTGACGTTCACTTCGGCGTGCAGCGTTCTCCTCATGGCGCACTCGCGCCAGCGGGTGCAGCGAATTCAATTGGACTTTCAGAGCATCGAAGGTGACGTGAGCGGGTGGGTCGCCGATCTCCTGCGCGGTAACAAGGCCGTGAAGCTCTATTCGATGGAGGCCCAGGTTCTCGAGGACTTCGAAGAACAGGCTCTTTTCATCGGCCGAAAATCGTATGAGCGAGACGTGCGCAGCCACATCGAGTGGATGAAACAAGAGGGTTTCAGCTACGTGTGTTACGTGGCGCTCATGGCGATGTGCACCTGGCGGGTGTACCAAGGCCGGATAGGCACGGGCGTCGCCGTCAGCTGTTTCACCTCGTTTCAAGGACTCTACGGCCCCCTGCAACAGCTCTTTCAGGGCTTCATGCTCTGGGGGGGGGCGTCGGCGTCGCTACAGCGTATCGGCAAGGTTCTCGACACGGCCAGCACCATTCCGGATCCAAACGAGTCCGCGCGAAACGTGCCGGCGCGTGGGGTTATCGAATTCGCTGACGTCACCTTTGGATACGAGGCTGAGCATCCCGTGCTCCGGGAGCTACAACTCGCCATTCCTTACGGCCAAAAGCTCGCGTTCGTCGGGCCGTCCGGCGCCGGAAAGACAACGATCGCACAACTTGCGCTACGGCTATACGATCCCAGTCTAGGCGAAGTCCGAATCGGCGGAATTGACGTTCGCCAGTTCCGAGGTGCGGAGCTTCGCAAGCGCATAGGCGTGGTGCCTCAAGACCCGTTCATTTTTCGCGCGTCGATCCGCGACAACGTTCGGGTGGCGCGCCCCGAGGCGTCCGACACGGCGATTCGACGGGCGTGTGAAATGGCCAACGCCTGGGAGTTCGTGCGTGGCCTTCCCGGGCAACTCGAGGCCCGCGTAGGGGAGGGAGGTTCCACGCTCTCGGGTGGCCAGCGGCAACGGCTGGCGATCGCGAGGGCGCTCCTTGCCGAACCCGATTTCTTCATATTCGACGAGGCGACGAGCGCGCTCGACACCGTCAGCGAGAAGCTCATTCAAGACGCCCTCGAGAAGAACCTCGCGGGTCGAACGGCTATTTTCATCGCGCATCGGTTGGCCACTGTGAAAACGTGCGACCGCATCGTGGTTCTCGATGGTGGACGTATCGTGCAGGACGGCACCTACGACGAATTGATTGCCCGCTCGGGCCTTTTCGGAGACCTGGTCCGCGGACAGCAGCTCAGAATGTGATTGGCGCAGCGCGTTGAGGTCGTGTGCACAGCGACACAGCGCGAACTGCATTCTATTGGCGCGGTCAAGCGAAAAGCTCGCGGAGCTTTGGAAACGAGAAGTGCTTGACATCGACATGCCTGTGAAACAAGGTCGCAGCGGCCGACACCGAAAAGTGTCGCGCTTGCGGAAGGCACAACCATGGCAAATCGATACGGGTGGTCTGCGATTCTCGTTCTGGCCGCCCAGGGCCTTCCAAGTTTGGCGAGCGCTCAGGCGCCCTCCTCGCCCGGCGCCGAAACCGCCCCGCCGCCCGAACCACCCACGGAAGCGCCGTCTTCTCCCGCGCCGCCGCCGCCACCACCCCCGGCCGCCGAGCCCGCGCCGCCGCCACCGCCCCCTGCCTCGACGGCCATGCTGCCCGTCGCGAGCCCCCTTCGGATCGAGGGCAAAGACGGAAGCATTCGGCTCGGGCTGCTCCTGCAGCCCACCTATGAAGCGCTCGGCAGCGCGACCGCCGACGGGTTGAACAACAACCTCTATCTGCGACGCACGCGGTTCATGGTGGGCGGAACGCTGTTCGGGCACTTCGAATATTTCGTCGAGACCGACTATCCGAATCTGTTCAAGGCCAACGCTGAAGGGATGAAGCAAAGCCCCGGCCTGAACATCCAGGACGCCTTCGCGACGTACAAGCCGCTGGCCGATCAAATCAAGCTCGACGCCGGGTTCATGCTGCCGCCCTTGGCCCACAATGCGTTGCAGGGCGCCACCACGCTTTATAGCTGGGATTACTTCTCGAACTCGTTCCGCAGCTCGGACGTGTTTCATAGTTTGACGCCGAGTCCCGTCGGTCGCGATTTGGGCGCGCAGTTGCGAGGCCTCCTTCTGGACGGTCACGTTGAATATCGCGTCGGCATGTTCCAGGGCTTGCGAAACGCGCCGGTCGCCGCGATGGCTCCTGCGAATGCGCAGGTCGGAGGTCAGAACTTCTTCCGGGTCGCGGCACGGGTTCAAATCAACTTACTCGACCCCGAAACGGGATTCTTCTACAACGGAACGTACCTTGGGGCGAAGCGCATTCTCTCGGTCGGCGGTTCGTACGACTTCCAGGACAACTACAAGTACTGGGCGGTGGACGCGTTTCTCGACATGCCCCTCGGACCGGGAGTCGTGACCGCGCAGGTCAACGTGGCCCAGTGGGACGGCGGAACGTTCATTACGCCGGTCGCTCCGGCGACCGCAATTCCGCTGCCGAAACAGACGGCCATCATGGCGGAGGCGGGCTACCTCATCGCACCGATCATGTTCAGTCCCATCGTACGCTTCGAGAACCGGACCTATGCGTCGTCGCCGACTGCGCCGCCCCCGGACGAGACGCGTTATTGCGGGGGCGTCGCGTTTTGGCCGTTTGGCCATAACTCGAACGTGAAAGCGTTTTACACCCGCATCGAACCCGGTTCGCCCGACCACGGCTACAACCAGTTCGACTTGCAGTGGCAACTATTTTTCTATTGAGAGGGCGGCACCGCCGGCTCCTGGGCAGCGGGCGCAACCACGGCGAAGGCGCGTTTGCTCCTATCTCGGCGGCGGTGCCTAATCTGCCGTCATCGCCACACGACTGAAACGCGCGGCGCCATGGCAAGGACGTGGGCGCCGCGGCCCCGATCTTCCCCTGAATCCGTGGGCAGAATCCCCCCGTCGATTTCGTCGACGCCGCGCGCCCACGGCAGGGAAACCAGATAGTCCCTACGCCCGTCCAGATTCGTCACCACGAGCCTATTTCCATCCTGGGCGAGGTCGAATCGGGTCGATCGCTCCCCCAGCGTGTCGACCAGGTCGACTGAGCTCGGGGTAGCTCCGTCGAGTACGCCGCATACGAGCTGGACTCCCGCCGCGTAGTCATAGTCGACACGGCTGCTCTCTGGCCCCATTGTCAGCACCGCGTTGGGCCGAATCCAGAGCGGGAGCCCGAAGAAATCGAGCACATCGAAGAACCACCGGCCGCCGCGTCTGACCTCTCCTGTCAGGAGATGGACCCAGTCGCCGTCCGGAAGGTAGTATTCCGCTCGGCTCTCGTGAAACACTGGGGCTACCAAGAGGCTTCCGCCGAGCATGTATTGCCGGTCGAGCGTGCGGCAGGTCGGATCACCCGGAAACTCGAGCACCATTGCGCGCATCATCGGCACACCCGTTCGGTGCGCTTCCACTGCGGCCTGCATCAAATAGGGCATGAGGCGGCACTTGAGGCGGGTAAAGTGCCTCAGGACATCGACGGCCTCTTCGTCGTAGAGCCAGGGAACGCGGTAGGACGCGTTGCCATGGAGCCGACTGTGAGACGACAATAGCCCGAACGCTATCCAACGCTTGTAGACGCCAGCCGGCGAGGTGCTCTCGAAACCGCCGATGTCGTGGCTCCAGAACCCGAAGCCGGACATTGCCAGCGAGAGGCCGCCGCGGAGACTTTCGGCCATCGACTCGAAGGTACCGTACGAATCGCCACCCCAATGCACGGGGAATTGCTGGCTCGTCGCGGTGGCGGACCTGGCAAAAACGAGTGCCTCGCCGGCGCCCCGCTCGGCTGCGAGAACTTCGAAGACCGTCTTGTTGTAGAGGAACGTATAATAATTGTGCATTCTCTCCGGATCGGAGCCGTCGAAGTAGACGACGTCGGTCGGAATTTCCTCTCCGAAGTCCGTCTTGAAAGCATCCACTCCCATGCGTAGCAATCGCCGGAGCTGATCTTGATACCACGTGACTGCGCTTGGATTCGTGAAATCGACGAAGCCCATTCCGGCTTGCCATCGGGACCGCTGGTAGACGTCGCCGTCGGGGCGCGTGAGCAAGAACCCGCCGGCCACGCCCTCCTCGAACAAGTGGGACCGCTCCGCTACGTATGGATTGATCCAGACGCAGATATGCAGGCCCTTGTCTTTCAGTCGTCGGAGCATTCCTTCGGGATCGGGGAATACGTCCTTGTCCCATTCGAAGTCGACCCAGTGATGCGCCTTCATCCAAAAGCAATCGAAATGAAAGACGTGAAGCGGAATATTTCTTTGCAACATTCCGTCGACGAAGCCCATGACCGTTTCTTCGTCGTAGTCCGTTACGAACGACGTCGTCAGCCATAGCCCGAACGACCACGCCGGCGGCAGCGCCGGAAGCCCGGAGAGCGCGCTCAAGGACCGGAGGACATCCTTCGGGGCCGGCCCGTGAATCAGGAAATAGTCCAGGTCTTCTCCGGGAGTCGCGAACTGGGCGCGCATCACTTGTTCGGTGCCAATTTCGAACGATACCCGCCCGGGAGAATTGACGAACACGCCGTACCCCGCGCTGCTCAAGAAGAACGGCACGTCCTTGTAGCCTTTGTCCGAGCAGGTTCCGCAGTCGTCGTTCCACATGTCGACGGATTGCCCGTTGCGCGCCAGCGCCTGAAAGCGCTCCCCGAGCCCGTAGATGAGCTCTCCTGGACGCAGAGTCAACTGCTCCCGGAGGAAGCGACCATGCCCCTTCTTGTCCATCAATCCGGCCGCCTTGTAGGGACTCGATGTCACAGGCTCGTCGGTCTCCGCGTCGAGGAACTGCATGCTCCAAGGTTGCTTGGTGACGACGAGTCGTAACCTGCCGGAGGTCAGGGTCGTCGCTCCCGCGGAATCGTGTGCATCGAGCGGCTTCGGCGTCGCGTGGAGGGCGTACCAAGGTCCTCGTTGCCGTCGACCCTTGTAGTGCGTGACTTGGATGCGAAAGACGTTGTCGGCAGGGGAGGTGACGTGGACCGTGAACGTGTCGCCCTGAAGTGTCGCCCACCGCTCCGTCTCGGCGCGGCTGAAGACGTGGAAGATCGCCTCCCGGTCGGACAGCCGGACTTCTTCCACGCGCGTCAAATAGACGGGCGTTACGTCGGGCAACATCCGCCATGCGCCGTCTCCAAACCGCATGCAGCCTCCGTAAACGAAGTTCAGCCGGGTGCGCCCGCGAACACGGGGCGCAGTCGGCGGTAGAGGTCACGATATACGTCGAGCCGGCGAAGATAGGGGTCTCGCAAGGACTCGTCCGGATCGACCCGGCTTACGACGGGTGGCGCCGGACAAACGCTTCCAACGGGTTCCCCCGTGACCGCGATCCGGGCCAAGCGCGCGGCGCCAAACGCGGGCCCGAGGTCGGCGCCACGGCGAATCAGCAGGGTTTCACCGAGGACGCTGGCAAGAACCCGAGTCCAGAGCAGGCTGCGAGAACCTCCCCCGATGACGGTTATCTCGCGAGGAGCACCTCCCGCCTCTCGTAGCGCCTGAACTCCGTCGGCGAACGCGAAAGCCACCCCCTCGAGGACGGCGCGACCGAGGTCTGCGCGCGTCGTCTCGTGCGTTAGGCCGAAGAACACGCCTTGCGCTTTTGGATCGTTGTGTGGGGTTCGCTCTCCCGACAGGTAGGGCAAGAAGAGGACCGGACTCGGCCTCGACCCGCTTGCTTCGATCTCGTCGAGGAGCGCCGCCTCGTTGCGCGCGCCCGTGGCCGAGACGACCCACGAAAGGCAACTGGCCGCGCTGAGCATCACGGACATTTGGTGCCACGTATCGGGGATGGCGTGGCAAAACGCGTGAACGCCGCCTGCGGGATTGGGGGCGAATTGTTCCGTGACGAGGAAGACGACTCCGGAAGTGCCGAGCGAAAGCAGGGCCTGGCCTGGGTTCACGACGCCGGCTCCTACAGCGCCGGCTGCGTTGTCACCCGCCCCCGCTGCGATGATGGGAGCGGTCGAGAATCCCCACTCCTTCGCCAGATCCGGCCGCATGGTCCCCGTGGGCCGAGGGCCTTCGAAGACGCGAGGCATGGAGTTGACCGGCAAGCGGCAAGCGGCCAGCATCGCTGGAGACCATCGGCGGTTTGCGACGTCGAGCCACAACGTGCCCGAGGCGTCGGACACGTCGGTGGCCAGGTCGCCGGACAGTTCGAGCCGGAGCCAGTCTTTCGGCAGCAGGACGTGCGCCGTCTTCGCGAAGATGGCGGGCTCGTGGCGCTCGACCCATAGAAGCTTCGGCGCGGTGAATCCGGGCATGGCCGCGTTCCCCGTGATACTCCGCGAAGCGGGCTCGCGCGCCTCGAGTTCGGCGCATTCGGCGTGGCTCCGGCCGTCGTTCCATAGGATCGCTGGACGAAGCACATTCAGGTTCGCGTCGAGCAGCGTCGCGCCGTGCATCTGCCCCGAAAGGCCGATGCCCCGAACCGCGACGAAAGCGTCGCGCGAGGAACTTCGCAGTTGGTCCATGGCCTTGCACGTCGCGCTCCACCAAAGCGCCGGCGACTGTTCAGACCACAGTGGCTGCGGACGTTGAACCGTCAGCGGGGCGCTTGCCTCCGCGACGATGTGCTGATCATCGCCGACCAGCACGGCCTTCACGCTGGAGGTTCCGACGTCGATGCCGAGATACATGGTTGGCCTCCTTTCCTGGCCGCCGTGATCAGCGTCTCGGAATTTGAATTGTTCTCGCGTTGCCCGGATTGATGCCTCCGGGGGGAATCTGTCCGCCTTGAGCGGCGATGACGAAGGAGATCACGGCCCAGTAGTCGTCCGGCTTGAGCTCCATCGCACGGGATTTCGGCATGTGCTCGCTCGTGAAGTCGTACAGATTTTGGGCATCGCGGAACGGGTCCCGCCATGGCGCCCCCGCCGGGCGGCTCTGAATCTGGATCTGGATTTGTTGGGGGTCCTGGATTGTCGCGCTTGGGCCCGAATTGTCGCGTGGAAACTCGGGCAGTGCCCCGGGTCCGAGAATCGGTGACGCGCCGGCCAAGCCCTCGCCGTGCTCGCCGTGGCAGCGAGCGCACTCGCGCGAGAAGACTTCGGCACCCGCGCTCGTCGCCGCGCGCGCCTTGGCGAAGTCGGCGTCGGTCGCACCGAGCTTGGTCGCGCTGCACGCGAAGGCTGACAGCGCGACGATGGCCGGCGCGCACATGAAAAGCTGGCGTACAGCGCCGAGGCGGAAGAACATCGGACTCTCCTTTTGCCCCGCCAGTCCTATCCGGTTTGGCCGCTTTCGTGTAGCCGTTTCGCGCGGCGCGTCAGCAAAACGAACCCGCTCGGATTCGAAGCCGACCTTGTATGGCGGCTGCCGGCATGAGAAAAGGCGGCCCATGAAGATTGCGACCCGGCTCCTCTGGACCACTGCCGAGGCCCTGCTGTCCGCCGCCGGGTTTTCGCTGGGATGTCAGGTGTGCCCGTGCCAGATGGCCGGCGTAGCGGCCCCGACAGGTCAGGGAAGTGCAGGAAGCGCGTCCACGACCGGCGCTTCGGCCAGCAGCGGCAGCGGCTCGGCGCTCAGCGTGCCGTACGATTGGAAGAACGTGACGATTCTCGGCGGTGGTTTCGTCAGCGGGGTGGTCTTCAGCCCGGTCGAAAAAGGCCTCGTCTACGCACGGACGGACGTAGGCGGCGCGTATCGTTGGAACGGCGCCGACCAAACGTGGATCCCGCTCAATGATGACCTTCCGCGCGACTCGAGCTTCATGGGTATCGAAAGCATTGCGCCCGACCCAGTCGATCCGAACCGAGTGTACGCCGCGGCGGGGACGTACGTGAAATCCTGGGCTGGCAATGGGGCCATTCTGAAGTCGGAAGATCGCGGCAACTCGTGGACGCGCATCGACATGCCCATTCAAATGGGCGGAAACGAGAACGGCCGCTCCAACGGCGAGCGGCTCGCCGTGGATCCCGATCAACCGAGTATTCTTTATTTCGGGTCACGCGCCAAGGGCCTCTGGAAGAGCACGGACTCGGGAGCGACCTGGCACTCTACGAGTTTTCCGGCGCAACAAGATCCGGAGAACATCGGCGTGGTTTTCGTCGTATTCGACAAGACAAGTGGTGTCCGGGGCAAGCCGACACCCGTGCTCTACGCCGGCGTCGCTCGGACCGATGGGGGTCTCTTCAAGAGCATCGACGCCGGTGCTTCGTGGAAACTCGTGCCCAATCAGCCGCTCGGGATGATGCCGAGCCACGCTGCGTTCGATTCTCGCGGCACGTTGTACCTGAGTTACGGAAGCGGACCGGGACCGAACGACGTGGTCGACGGCGCGGTGTGGAAGTACGACGCCGGGCAAAACGCATTTACCAACGTCACGCCGGCCGCGCCCAATCGGGCCAGCGACAAATTCGGGTATGGCGGCCTCTCGGTGGACGCCGCCCATTCAGGGGTCGTGATGGTGAGCACGATTGACCGCTGGACAAAGGGCGACGAAATCTTCCGCACGACCGATGGCGGCAAGAACTGGAAGGCGATCGGGCCCAAAGCCGTCAAAGACGAGGCGGGCGCGAGGTATCTTTACTGGGACGCCGACAAGCCGAGCTCGGTCGGCTGGATGGGCGACATCGACATAGACCCGTTCGACTCGGGGCACGTGTTTTACGTCACCGGTCAAGGCATTTGGGGAAGCGACGACGCCAACGCGGTCGACGCCGAAAAGCCGACGCACTGGAGCTTCCGAGACCGCGGGCTCGAGGAAACCGTCGTGGCGGACTTGCTGAGCCCACCCGCCGGCCCAGTGCTCCTCAGCGCTGTCGGAGATCTCGGCGGATTCCGCCACGACGACTTGAAGACCTCCCCTGCGGCTGGCATGTTCCACAATCCAATTTTCGGAAGCGGCAGCAGCATCGACTGCGCATGGACCAAGCCGGAAATCGTGGCGCGGGCCGGACAAGGAGGTCAGGGCAAGAATGGCGCGTTCTCCCTGGATGGCGGTGCCCAATGGTCACCTTTTGCGTCGATGCCAGGCGGCAAGGGTTCGGGTATCATCGCCGTTTCGTCCGACGGCGCGACCTTCCTCTGGGCCCCGAAGGACGGTCCCACGGTCTACACACGCGATCATGGTGCGACTTGGGCGCGCGCGGAGGGCTTGCCGGATCCCGCGAAAACGCCCGACTGGGCGCCCAGCAACATCAAGATCGGGGCTGACCGGGTCAACGCGAGCAAGTTCTACGCATACAACGTCGTGACCGGACGGGCGTATGCGAGCACGGACGGCGGAGCCCACTTCGTCGTCGCGCCCGGTGCGCTGCCGACGCTCCCCGAATACAATCTCGGGGCGGGCTCCGTCCACGCGGTGCCCGGTGTCGAAGGCGACCTGTGGCTGACGACCGGAAAAGAGTTGTACCGCTCGACCGACTCCGGAAAAACGTATCGAACCGTCGGGACGGTATCCGACTCCGTTGCGCTCGGCTTCGGCAAAGCCGCTGCCGGCAAGACATATCCCGCGATCTACGTCGTCGGGAAAGCGAACGACGCCGCGGGCTTCTACCGCTCCGACGACGCGGGCGCGAGCTGGGCTCGCATCAACGACAATCGACACCAGTTCGGATTCGTCGGAGCGATCACCGGGGACCCGCGAATCTACGGGCGCGTATACGTCGGCACGGGGGGCAGAGGAATTCTATATGGGGACCCCAAGTAAAGTAGGGACCGCCGGCCGAGCGAGCCGGCGTGTTCACCCCTTCACCGCTCCCACGATCATTCCTTTCGTGAAGTGTCTCTGAACGAAGGGGTAGACGAGCAAGGCCGGGATGACGGTGACCACCATGACGGCCATCTTGATCGCAAGTGTAGGGGGATACGCCGTGACACCCGGAACATGGACGGCCCCACCCGAAAAATGGGGAGACTGCCCCGCCAAGATGTAGCTTTGAAGCACCCTTTGGATCGGCCATTTGTCGTTGTCGTCGATGTAGAGAACCGCGTTGAAATACGCGTTCCAGTACCCGACGGCGTAAAAGAGACCCACCACGGCGACGACGGCCTTGGAGAGCGGGAGAACGATGAGGGCAAGGACTTGCCACTCGGTCGCACCGTCGATGTGAGCGCTGTCGATGAGCTCCTTCGGAATGCTCATGAAGAACGAGCGGATGACGACCAAGTTGAATACGCTGAACGCCGTTGGGACGATCAGCGCCCAGAGACTGTCCTTGAGCCCGAGCCCCGTCACGACGAGGTAACTGGGCACCAGCCCGGGATAAATGAGGAAGGTGAGAAGGAAGTAGAAGAGGAGGGGACGGTGCGCCAGCGATCCCGGTCTCGAAAGGCCGTATGCAGCGAGCACGGTCAAAAATAGGCTGAAGAGTGTTCCCGACGCGGTCACGACGACGCTGACCCAAACGGCGCGTGCGACCTGGCCGCCCGAAAAAATCGTTACGTAAGCCGAAACGTCGATCCCCTTCGGGACGACCACCATCCCGCCGGCGGCGTTGATGGTCTCTCTAGAAGAGAGGCTGGTGACCAGGACCGACCAAATCGGGACGAGCACGGCCAGAACGACGAGGCCGAGTACGGCGCCCTTCCCGAGGGCAAAGGCGATCGAGGGTTTTTCTTCCCACGGAGGGTGAGCGGGCGACTCCCGGGCTCTGGCGTTCGTGCCGCTCATGCTTTCGCGTAGACTCCCTGCTCGCCGAGGCCGTGGGCCATCTTGTTGGCGGTCAAGATGAGGACGAGCCCGACCAGCGCCTTGAAAAGGCCGGCGGCTGCCCCGAGACCCCATTGTTGGGGAACGATCGCCTGATAATAGACGAACGTGTCCAGCACTTCGGCTGCTTGGCGGCCGACGGCTTCCCGTTGCAGGATGTACTGCTCGAATCCGACACTGAGCGCGTCTCCCATGCGAAGGATGAGGAGAAGGACGATCACGGGCCGTAGTCCCGGCAACGTGATGTGCCACAGGCGCCGGCCGCGCCCCGCCCCGTCGACCGCCGCCGCCTCGTACAGGGTCGGATCGATCGCCGCCAGCGCCGCCAAGAAGACGATCGTTCCCCAGCCGACGTCCTTCCAAACCGCCTCGCTGGTCACGAGGACAACGAACGCGTGCGGGTTGGTCATCACGTTCCACTCGTGTAGCCCGTGCTGCCGCATGACTTGGGCCAAAAGGCCCGCGCCGCCGAGCATCTGGACGAAGAACGTGATGACGAGCACCCAGCTGAAGAAGTGGGGAAGGTAGACGACGCCCTGGATGAAGCTTCGAAGTTTCGGCGAGGACACGTCGTTCAACAGGATGGCCAACGCGATTGGTAACGGAAAGAAAAATACGAGTTGAAAGAGGGTAATAGATAGCGTGTTCCGGACCGCGTCCCAAAAGGCCCGGTCTCGAAAGAGTGTCTCGAAATTGTCAAAACCGACCCAGTCGCTGTGAATGAACGCGTCGACCGCGTTGTTCCCCTCGAACGGGTTGTAGTCCTGAAATGCGATGACGTTGCCGAGGGTCGGCACATAGTGAAAAATGAGCACGATGAGCGCTGCCGGCGCAACCATGAGTAGGAGCGGCCAGTCTCCGCGCAGTCGCATGCGCAGGGAGCGTCGGGTGTTCATCGACCGTTGTCCGCGAGGGTCTTTTCGAGAAATGCCCGACCCTCGTCGCCCCCGGTGTTTCGCCATTCGGCGACGATCGTATCGATGTCCCCGAGCGGGCGGCGCCCGCGGAGAACGTCGTTGAGCTTGTCCTCCGTGGCCACTTGAACCTTGGAGTAGTTGGCCGGGAGCTCGAGCTTGATCCCCGCGAAAAGGTCCGGCTCGAGGTACTTGACCGTCGCGCCGAGGTAGCCCAGCAGATCGTGCACGAAATGCGGAAGGTCGGCGGTGCCGACCACCGCGGGAACCCGGCCTCCAAGCAACGTATACTGCCCGGCCAGTTCCCTCCGACCGAGGTCCGTTGGAACGGGACTGCCGTCGGCGGCACGCGTGAAGTGCCGATCTTCGACGCCGTAGAGGGCTAGCTCGTACTCCGTGGACCCGAAGGGAGCCGCGCACCAGTCGAGCACCCTCAAGAGCTCCTCGGTGCGGTCTTTGCCGAGTCCCTTTCGGACGAACGTATAGAAAATGGGGTCGGCTCCGCCCCAGGCGAGCGGCTCGCCCCCCACCGCGGAGAAGATCGCCATTGGCTGCATGTTGTAGCCGGGCGTGACCTTCGCTTGCTCGCTTTGGCCGCCTCGCCACGCCCCGAGCCCGTCTTCGTATGCGACGATCTTACCCGCAGCGAAGAGCTGCGCCGCGTCGCCTCCATTGCTGGCGACGAGATCCGGATGAACGAGACCTTCGCGATACAGACGAGCGGTGAATTCGAGCGCCTGTCGGTACTCGGGGATCTCGTATTTGAACTCGATGCCACCCGAGGCCTTCTTTCTCCATCCACCCTTGACGTGCGGACATTTGAAGAACATCTGCACCATGTCGAAGACGTTGCCGAACGCCCAGACGCCCTTGCCGGGGTTGGTCATCCGTTTGCCGAAGTCGAAGAGCCCGTCGATCGTGGTCGGGGCCGCGATGCCGGCCGCGTCGGTCAGGTCTTTGCGGTAGAAGAGCGCCCAGGGGAAGGGACCGTCGGAAGGAAACGGGACCGCCGCGATGCGGCCGCCCCAAACCGCATACTGCCAGGCGGCCGTAGGCAGCGTTCCGAGCATGGGATAGGCGTCGATCGCATCGCCCTTCAGATAGGGCGTGAGGTCCGCGAAGAGCGCCTTCACCGCTTGGGAAAACCGTGGAATCTTGTCGATTTCCCAGGCAGGCGCCGACAGAAGGTCGGGCACGTCGCGAGCGCCGAGCATGGCGCTCAGCTTGTCGGCGTAGCCGTTGCCGTCCTGCAAGCTCGGATTGATCGGGACGCCGAGCTGCGCATTGACCGCGTCGAGGAAGGAGTTCCGTCCGAGTCCGGGCGGCGAGGGGCCCCAGTTCGGTGACATGGACTTGACGAGCCGCCCGCTCGTGCCGGGCCTATGGGCGACC
>CAZVPE010000023.1:0-36868 GCA_964628155.1 uncultured Polyangiaceae bacterium
TTGAGGTGGGTCTCTTCGCTGATGCGCGTGCCGAGGCCGCCGGCCAGGATCACGACCTTCACGATGCGGGCCTCCTCGTGGGAGTCACGCCTAGTTGGTGTCTGCGACCGCCGCCGAAGTTCACGTCGAGCGAAACATAGCCTCGAACCCGTCGAAAGGACACCCGCGCACGGGTTCCGATCGAGTGCGCTGTCAAAACCTCCCTATCCCTCCACACATCGCCCCCCGCTGCTTCTCCGCTTCCGTCGTCCACCGCCGTTCTCCGGGGTGCCGCCGCGCGAGCTCCTGATAGTCCTTGAGCGCTTCCGCGTGGAGCCCGGCCGCCCCCGCCAATCGGGCCACGTTCTCCAGAATCGCGTCGTCGTCGGGAGCCCGTTCGGCGGCACGCTTGTAGGCCGCCAGCGCGGCGCGCGGGCTTCCCCTGCCCTCCTGGGTCTGCGCGACCCAGACGAGATTGCCCACGCATTGCTTCGCGTCCGTACAGCCGGCGCGCGCGACCTCGTTGAGCGCCGCGTCGAGACGCCGCTCGTCGTGGCTGGCAGTAGCCAGCGCCACGAGGCCGCGCAAACAGCTCACCCGGTCCACGACCTTGTCCAAGCTGCGCTCCAGCCGATCGATCGCCGCGCCGGTATCCCCGCGAGCTGCGAGTGCGCGCGCTTCGAGCGAGTACGCTTCGCACGTCGAGGGCTCCAAGCCTTCGAGCTTGCGCGCCAAGAAGAGCGCCTGATCCACGCACCCACTTCGCTCCGGACCCTGGCACCAGGACGCGCCGTCTCCCATGTCCAGGTCCGCCAGCGCGGAGACCGCCGCGCGCTCCGTCGGGCCCGCGCTCCGCGGATCTCTCTTGCCTAGCTCTTCGTCCAATCGCTCGCAACTAGCCGGCAATCGGGGGCCGAGCGCGGGAATGAGTTGGCTCAAGACCGCGTTCCCCATCGGACCGTCCGAGACGAGCTCCATCGCGTCGTCGTAGCCGCCCACCCAGCGTGCGGCCTCCGGCCCGACGATCCCGGCGAGCTCGGGCGCCTGATCCATCGCCAAGCGGTATTCCATCCGAGCCTGCGACGGCGACCGGGGAGCGACGACGCGCGCCAGCAGGAGATGCGCGGGCCCGTAGACTCGGGCGCGTTCGATGGTCGCTCCGAGCCATGGAAGCGGATTGTCGTCGTGCGCGCGGGTGGCCCGCAGCGCGGTCACGAACGGAATGTACGGTTCGGCCGGGTGCCGCAACATCGCGGCGCGCGCCAGGTCGTGCATCTCGCCCACCGAGACGGCGTGCAAGACGACGGCGTCGTGGAGGCTCCGCCGTTCTTCTCGCACGTGATGTCCGAGCACCGTGAGCCCTCCGAAGACGGCCAGGAGCGCGGCCGTCGCCCCGGCGACCGCAACGGCCGTGCTGGATCGCGACCAGCGCTCGCCGCGCCATACCGGCGGAAGGCCGGCGCTCCCTGCGACGACGATCGCCGCGCAAACGACCGTCGAGAGCATGACCCCGGGAACTTCGGAGCTGAAGTCGGCCATGTTTTGCGCCGCCATGGTCGCAAGCCCGGCCCAGGCGCCCGCCGCGGTCCTCGATCGCGCGAGGGCGGTCGTCGGCCGGAGCGCGACGACGATGAGCACAAGACCGGCCAGGGCGACCGGGACGCCCCACTCGGTGGCCCACTGGGCGACGATGTTCTCCGGGGTCGTGTACGTCAGATGCGACAGGACCGCCGCCCCCCGAAACTGCGGATAGGCGCTCTCGAACGCGCCGCGTCCGGCGCCGAAGACCCCGTATGCGGGCAGCATCTTCATCACGTCGAGCATCAACGTGAACTTGGAGACGTCCTTGATGAAGAGCTCGTTCTGCGCCTGGCGCGAGCTCCCGAGCGCGATGAAGATCCCGCCGATGAACGTGGCCGCTCCGCACCCGACGGTGAGCCACATGCGCGGATCGCGGCGCTTCACCCGCTCGCTCATCGTGAGCGTGACCACCGCGACCGCGCCGAGGACCATCGCGATGACGCCTCCGCGCGACGCGACCCAGACCTGCGTGGCGGCGAGGAAGGCGGTGACCGCGATCAGAATGGCGCGCGGCATTCTCGGCTCGCGCGAGAGCGACGCCGCGAGCGCCATGCAAAATGCGATGTTGAGATACCCCGCGAGGTTGTTCGGATTCAGAATGGGCGCGATGTGCGCCTCGGCGATGCCCGGCCCCGGTTCATAGATTCCAAAGAGCTTGTGCGCCCCGAACGCGGGGTGGAGCAGCGCCGCCAAGGCGAGCGCGATCCCCGTCGTGACGATGACGGCGCTGAGGAACGCCACGCCGTCTCGCCGGTACGCGATGCGAATCGCGGTGACGAACGCGAGCAGGTACGCGACCCCTTTGAGGACTTCGAGCCGCGACGCGATCGGGTCCACGGTGAGCGGGGCCCAGCGCGGCCCGGGTTCGTGAAGGGGCGCGAGCGCGCGCGACCACACGTCCGCGTTGTGCGGTGCGATCGTGGAAAGCCACGCGATCGGCATGGGAACGCACTGAAGGAGCGTGTATGCGACCAGCGCGATCCCGACGAAGAGGAGCAACGTCGCGGCGGGGCGCACGCCGATGGGCTCGGCCCGCCACCAGGCGAGGGATGCGGCGACCGCGAGCACGACGGTCACCGCGCAGAGCGTAATCGTGTGCGCGCTGCCGACCGCGAGGGCGGAGCCGCCGACGGCCGCGGCGAGCACCCAGCGGCTGGCGCGCGCGGCTCCTTGGGGCGGGGACTTGCGGTCCGTGGAGGGCATGAGCGCTCGCGTGAGCATACAACCCGGCGGCGCGAGCCGACGGGTTCAGTACCGCGACTGTAAGGGAGCGGTCAGGAACCTCACCCCCGGCCCCTCTCCGCAAGCGGAGAGGGGTGTCTGCGGGTCTCGCGATACCGGAGCTGCTAACCCTCTGCGCAAGCGGACCGCGAGCGGAGAGGGGGAGTGTGGCGTGCGCCCGCTTGGTGGTGGCGACGGCGCCATGGCCAAGTCAACGGTCGGCAGCATCGCCGCAAATGCGAGCGAGCGCACTGTCGATGTCGTGCAGGACCTGTTCGTTTTCCAATCGCAGCACGCCCTCGCCGTGGTCCTGCTCTCGGCCGTCGGTTTGACCCTCGAGCAGGAATTGATCGCGTTGTACATCCAGGTCCACCCGACCGCGGTGTGACGAGCCGTCTCCGCGGCCGGGCAAGTTGCTCGAACGCATCAGAGGATCGGCGAGGGCCGTCTCGGCAAGAGGTGCCGCAAAGCGCGAGCGCGACCAGGTCTTGGTATCGCGAGACCAGCGACACCCCTCTCCGCTTGCGGAGAGGGGCCGGGGGTGAGGTCTTCCGCAGGTGCCGCAAAGCGCAGAGCGCGAGCAGGTCTTAGTACCCGAGACCAGCGACACTCCTCTCCGCAAGCGGTCCGCAAGCGGAGACGAGGCCGGGGGGTTTAAAATATCTGGACCGAACCGGTTCACAACACGATGTGACGAATGCTTAGACCCCGGTACTCCACCGGAATCAGCCGCGTATGCTCGAGCCATCGATACAGAAGCGAAGGCCGCAGCGGGACGTAGAACGCTTTCCGATCGTGCGTTTCGCGTCGCATCGACTCGAGCGCGGCCTCGGCCTCCGGAGTCGCGACGACCTCCCGCCGAACGAAAATGCCGCTCGCGTGGCCTTGTGAAGCGGGGTCTTCCTCTTTGTCGTAGGTGTGGATCGGCACGTAGTCGCGATCGAATCGCGGATCGCGCTCGAGCGCCACGCGCGAGAACTTGCCGTACGTGTGAATGAAGGTCGGACGCACGTCGGCCAAAATGTGGTCGCGCGCGCCTTCAGGGTCGCGGACGCCGAGGCGCGCGATCGACGCGTCGCAAAGTCCCGCGAGGTCGTACACGCGGAGGTGCGACCAGAGGAGCATGCCGCCGATGTCGGGAAGAAGGACCGAGCCGTTCGCGACGTGGAGGGCCGCCGCGTACCGGTCGAAACGCTCCGCGTACGCGGAGCGGACGAAGTAAAGGCTGATATTCGTATCGCGCGCGAAAGTCAGCGCTCGCCCCGCATAGGCGGGAACGGATATGCACAAGAGCGATCCCAGAACGGTCGCGACGGCCAGTGCCTTGCGCCGGACGGCCGCGAGGTCGACCGCGAGGTCGACGAGGACGAACACCGCCGCGTCGTACAAAGGGAAAAACGCGGTGCCGAAGCGCGTTTCTCGCATCCAGTCGGCGGGCATCAGCATGTAGTCGACGAGCGCAAGCGCGGTGCAGACGAGCAGCGCCTTCAGAGGAGCACGGATACCTCCATGCTTCGCAAGCGCCCATACGGCAAGCGACGCGCCCGCGAACACGACGTTGGCGATAGGCGCGGGAAACGCCGCTTCGAGGAGCGCGTCCAACTTGTCGATGCCGAGCCGCGTGAAGAGAAGAAAGTCGATCGCGTCGGCTAGGTGCGGTCCACCCTTGGCGACCGCCGTGTTCGGCACGAGGTGATGGAAAATCGCGATTCGCGCGGCGAGAAAGGCACCGAAGAGGAACGCAAATGTCGCCCCGTAGGCGAGGAGGGGTCGCTTCGATCGCGCGCCAGTCGCGAAGGCAGCGGCCGGGGTCGCGATCGCGAAGAGAACGCCGTCCGGACGGGTCATCGCGGCGACGGCCGCGGCGGCCCCGCAGATCGCGAAGGTGCGGGTGGAAGGGGGCGATTCGATCGCTCGGACGATGCCGTACGCCAGGGTGACGACGATCCACGCGTACGTCGCGTTTTCGAGACCGGAGCTGCACCAGATGACGACGGCGGGGTTCAGCGCGCAGGCGACCACCGCGCAAATACCGACGAGGCGCGGGTGAACGGCGACGCGATCGATCAGGGCGAGGAGCGTCGCGTAGGTGGCCGCGACGAATGCGCCCGAGACGATCTTCGGTGCGAGCGGTAGGGCGAAGGCGCCCGACCGACTGAGCGCCGCGAGCAGCGCGACCCAGACCGGATTCGAATACCCTTCGACCGGGGCGACGCCCGGTTGCGAGACCAGGCCGTGCCCCTGCGCGAGATTGATGGCGTATGCGAACGAAATTCCGGAATCGTCGACGAGCCAGTCGCGAAGGAGAATGGCTTGTACCGCGAAGAGGGCGAGTCCGAGCGCGACGATGACGAGTCGCTCGAGGAGCCGGAGCGAGCGCGCGTGTGTCGCCATATCACATATCGGAGGCGTCCGGGCCCTGCGCGCCGGGAAGCGCGCCCACGGGGGACTGCCCGGAGTCGACGCCGGGCGCCGGCTGGTCGGCCACGCTGGGGCCCGCGTCGCTCAGCGCCGTGACGAGGATGCACCGGCGGCTGACGGGCTCGCACCAGGTCAGGTCGCCGCCCGCGCAGTTGGGAATGGCGCACAGAAAGCAACCCTGGCTCTGCTCGCCGACGGTCAGCACGGTTTGTTCGGCTTCGGCGCGGTGGTGCGGGTTTACCGCAAAGTCGCACGCGAGGACGCCTGTGCAGTCTTTGGGGTTCCCGAGGACTTTGATGCACGGCTCGGCGTCGCCGGGGTCGCACGCGTCCCAGGTTTCCTTGAGGGCGTAGTTGTCGCTTCGCAGCTTCGCGCACGAAGCGCTCTCGCCGCACCCGGTCAGGGGCACCCCGGTGCCGAGCGATGCGGCGGCAATGATTCCGACGATGCCTATACGAACGCCGCGGCGGGCCACAGGTAGTAAACTCATGGTGCTTCCCACTTTCGATGGATTTCAGCCAGTTACCGGACGCTCGTCTCAATGAACACGGCCGGCCTTTGCGTGGAGGACGCGCGCTGCTTCTTTGAAGGTTGGGTCATCGGGATGGGCGGAGGCGAGGGCCTCGTAGTCCCCCGCCGCATCCTCGAAAGAGCCCGCGGCGACCGCTTCAAGTGCTTCGCGCTCGGGTGTCCGCTGGCCGGCTTTCGCGAAGACGAACGCCGGGGGGGCCTTGAGCGCGGACGCGAGAGACGACGGCGCTGCGCTTGAAGGGATGACCGCGAGCGCAACCTCCGAATTCGAGCGCACAGCGCGCGCATCGGCCTTCGCCGCACCGGCTTCGCTCGGACTGCGGTCCAAAGGCGCGACGGGCCCCGGCGTCGCGCTCTTGGTTTGCGCGGAGGGAATGCCGGCGGGGCGAACGCGCTTCGTGGGTTCGTCGCGAAGCATGAACAGCGTGGCCAGGACGGCGACCGGCATGAGCGCCAGGGTGATCTTCTTCACCGGAGACGCCGCCTTCCACATGGCTTTCGCCGAGTCGCCCCGCGCGGGTTCGGAGACCGCTTCCTCTTGGCCGGGGGACTCGGGCGGCGGCGGCGCGGCTGGCTCGACGGGAGCCACCTGTGTGGCGGCGGCCGCGACCGGGGACGGGGGTCGCTGCTGCATCAGCACCGTAGAGCCGAAGTCCTTGCGCGCCGGCGCCGCCGCCCCTCCCAGCCCTGCGGCGCGCTGGGCGGCTTGGAGCAGCGCACCTCCGTCGGAGACCGTGCTCGGAACCGGATCAGGGTGCGCGAGGACACCGCTCGGAGCGGCGCTCCGAATCATCAGGCAAGCTGCACCGAAGCGAATTTCCGACGGGATCGGCGCGGCCACCCACGTCCCCCCCACACGACTCCCAGCGAGGAGTACGGGCAAGCTCGGCGACGCGGCCACGACATGAATCCGCTGCCCGTCGAAACCGATGAAGAGATGCACCGGGGCCACCCCCTCGCCGGCGACGACCCATTGGCCTGCCCCTCCGACGGAGAACGGTTGCGTGGCAATGCCCGCCGCAAGGACGAACGACGGCGGCTCGGCCTTCGCTCCGACGATGCGTACTTCGACGGCCTGACCCTCAGTGCTGGCCATGCGGCTTCGTCCCCGGCACCTGACCTTGACGGCGCCTCATGAGTTCGATCACGGGATCGGGAAGATTCACGCCATGCTCGTGGAGCTGGGGAAGGCAGGCCGGGACGACGCCTGTCGGGACCAGATCGCTGAGGATGCGTCCGTTCGGATCGAAGCCGCGGTACTCGCGCACGAAAAGGTCCTGTACCGAGTAGCGCTGACTGGCCAGGTCGAATCCGGTCACTTCGGTGATGTGCGTGACTTTTCGGGAGCCGTCTTGCAGGCGCGATACTTGGAGAACGAGCTGCACGCCGGAACCGATTTGCTGTCGCATCGCCTGAAGCGGCATGTCGATGTCGCTCATCATGCACATCGTCTCGAGACGCGTGAGCGTGTCGCGCGGGTGAGTCGCGTGAAGCGTTCCCATGCAGCCGCCGTGGCCGCTCGTCATCGCCTGGACGATGTCGAGCGCTTCCCCGCCGCGGATTTCGCCGACGACGACCCGATCGGGACGCATCCGGAGGGTCGCCCGGAAAAGATCGCGGATGGTAACGGCCCCTTTGCCCTTGGGGTCGGGCGGCCGCGCCTCGAGCTGGACCACGTGGGGCTTCTGGAACTGCACTTCGCGCGAGTCTTCGATGACGACGACGCGCTCGCCCTCGGGAATGAAGCCCGACAGGGCGTTGAGCATCGACGTCTTACCGCTCCCGGTACCGCCCGCGATCATGATGTTGAGCTTCGAGATGACCATTGCCTGGAGCGACGCGGCCGCGACTCCGGTGAGCGATCCGAACTGAACGAGTCGCTCGACCGTGAGCGTCTCCTTGAAGAACCGGCGAATCGAGACGTGAGGGCCTTCCGGAGCGACGGGCGGAATCACCGCTTGCACGCGCGAGCCGTCGGGCAGGCGCCCCTCGAGGATGGGATGAGCGTCGTCCACGTACTTGCCGACGTACTGCGACAAGTTTCGGAGTCCCGCGAGCAAGGCCTCGCGACTCGCGAACTTCGCCGGCACCCGTTCCAGCAAACCCTTGCGCTCGATGTAGATCTGGTCAGGCCCGTTGATCATGATTTCGCTCACCGACGCGTCGTCGAGGTACGCGCGAATCGGATCGAAAAACTGGAGGAGGGTCTCCTCGAAGACGTTCTTCGGGATCATGGAACGCTCTTGAGCAGCGACGCGCGGGCCGCTTCCGCATACGGGCCGTCGGGGTCGAGCCGGATGTATTCGCGCAGTTGGTGGTCTGCGTCGAGCATCGCGTCGCCCTGCTCTCGCAGCACGGTCGCGAGCGCGTAGTGGGCGTCGGCGAGGTCCGGGCGCTCCTCGACGACTCGTTCGAGCGTCGATCGTGAGGCGGGAGCGTCGCCGAGCGCGATGTACACGGTCCCGAGCGCGTATCGGAGCTCCGTGTCGCCGGGGTGCTTGCGCAGATAGTCCTCCCCGTAGCTCGCGGCAGCGGGAAAGCGCCCGTCGGCGACGCACACGACGAAGAGGCGCTTCGTGAGCCCCCGCGCGTCTCCGCCCGCCCGGAGCGCGGCGACGAAGTATTGTTCCGCTCGGGTGAAGTCGCCTGCCATGGCGGCGGACTCCCCCCGGCCTTGCAAATGCGCCGGAGTCGTTTCCGAGCGAATGACCTCCATGTCGGCGCTCGCCTTTCGCTGGGCGGATTGCGCGCACCCGGCGGAGGCGGCGAGGAGGGAGAGCGCGAAGAACACGGCACCGGAAGACTTCATTTCGAGCTACCCGCCTTTTGTTTGATCACCTGATCGGCGTGCGCCAGCCAGTTCACCCAAGCGCCCTGCTTGCCGTCCGTGAGCGATCGGAGGGCCCTCACGTCCTGTCGGGCGAGGTCGTAATCGCCGATGGCCATCAGATGCTCGAGACGGATGCGGCGCGCACGAAAATCCTGAACGATAGACGCGCGCAGCTGCTCGGCGTCCCTCTGCGACTCGCTCGCGCGGGCGGCGTCGCCGGCCTGTCGGAAACAGGCCGCCGCGGTTTCGTAGAGCGACACGGCCTGAGCCCCCTCCTTGACGACGAACGGACTGCGCTCCCGTTTGCCCTCCGCGATGTCGTGCTTGTCGACAGCGATCGCTCGGGCTTGATCGCGCGCGGCTTGCGGGCACGCCGCCGACGGCGCACCGAACAAGTCCGGGGCCTGCACGGGGGCCTGCGCCAGGTGCGGTTCATCCCCGCTCATGAGCACATAGGCGGCGGCTGCGAGCCCGACGAGCGCGAGGAGCTTGGTCCGCGGGCTGATTTGCTCCTTCTTCTTCCGAGCGAGGATCGGGGCACCCTCGAAGCCGAAGTCTCCAAGAGAAATGAAGACGCGCGTCGTGCCGAGCTGGAGCGGAGTGTCCGGCCCGATGGGCATCGTCGTGAACGGCAATCCGTTGACGGTCGCGGGCGGTTCGAACGCCTTGGTCTGGACGCGGACGGTTTCCCCGACCACCTCGACGGCCACGTGCTCGTTGGCCGCCTGGTCCAACGGCAAGCGCACGTCGCAATGAGCGCCGTGCCCGATGAGCGCGCGCTCGCCCTCGACGTTCGCGATCTCTTTGCGACCGTCGGCATATCGGATCTCGAATCGGATGAGACTCACTGTGGGACCTCGGGGTTCACATTCCCTGTCGGATCTTCAAGACCATCGGCGCGACGATGAGCAGGAGAATGGCGATGAACACGAGCATCAGCGGGCCGACCATCGCGACTCCCGCTTTCGAGGCGGCTTCCTCGGCGCGGACGCTGCGCCGCTGTCGCGAGACTTCGGCCTGGATCCGCAGCACGTGGGCGACGGGGTTGCCGCGCATTTCCGCCTGGACGACGGCGCCCACGAACTCTTCGACGGAGTCGGAAGGAACACGCGCGGCAAACTCTTCGAGCGCCTGTCGGCGCGTTCGCCCGAGGTGAAGCCCGCGCATCATCAAGGTGAACTCCTCGACGATCGGGTCGCTCGGTGCGCCCGATTTCTCCACGACTTGCCGAACGGCTGCAGGAAAATCGAGTCCCGCTCCCATGCCGAGCGCCAAGAGATCGATGGCATACGGAAGGCGACGATTGATTTCCTTGAAGCGCTCGGTGCTCGCGCTCGACATCGTGAGCGACGGAGCAACCGCCCCGAAGAGTGCGGTGCCGATCGTCAGGACGTGGCCGATGCCCGTGTAAACGCCGGCCGCCCAACCGCACGCCAAACCGGCGCCGGCGCCGAGGACGCTCAGCCCGACGAATTCCTCGGGCAGGAGACCCATGTAGTCGCCGGCGATCATGATTTGATGGTCGAGCTGGGCTCGGTACGCCGGCGACATCAGGCCGCCCACGCGCATTCCGATCCATCGGACCACCGGCTCCACGGCTCGCCACGTATCGTTCGTGTCCAGCGCTCGCTGGCGCTTGAGGCCGCGCAGACCGAGGCGCCGCCCATCGCTCACCGGCGCAGCGGCCGCGGCGTACACGAGGCTGAACACCGATACGGCGACTGCCGAGCAAAGCGCCCATTCCAGAACGACGAGCCGTCCGAAGATCATATGTCCACCGCAAGCACCTTGCGTGCGACGAGGAGCGACGAGATCCAGAAGGTCATCGCGACGGCGATGATCGCGTAGCCCACGAAGCTCTCCTGGAGGACGTCGAAATAGCCCGGAGTGACCCAGTTGAACGCGCCGCAAATGGCAAACGGAAAGACCGCCAGCACCCAGAGCTGGGCCCGACCTTCGCTCGTCTTCGTTTTGACCACGCCCTCCAGGCGGTTCATCTCTCGAATGGTCGCCGCCGTTGTCTCCAGAACGACCGGCAGGTTGCCGCCCACTTGCAGGCCGACCAGAACCGAGCTCAAAGCGGAGTCGACGAGCCGGCTTCCGATGCGCGCCGACATGTTCAAGAGCGATTGATCGAGCGTGTTTCCGACGCGCATCTCGGCGACCACGCGCTCGATCTCTTCACGGGTCGGGTCGTGCAGAATCGGGACGATGGCCTGCAGCGCCGCGGACGGGCTCGGAACGGTCTTCATCGAGTTGGCGAGGGCCAGCACGAATCCGTCGACTTGGAGCTCGAGCTGCGCGACCCGTCTCCTGCGCTCGCGCGCGAGGTAGACCGCGGGCCCGACGATCGCGAGGCCGACGAACGCGTACCAGTAGGGAACGTCGACGACCACCAACTGCACCGCCAGGACGGTCGCGACGACGCCCCCCTGCCATCTCACGATCGTCTTGCCCGAACCGGGACGGAAGAGCAGCCGCAACGTCCTGTCGAGATAGGCGACGTAGCGCCCCGCGATGCGCGACGCGGGTGTCTCGGTGAATCCCAGGCAATACACGACGGAAATAATTCCGATCGCGGCGAGCGTCAGCCCTCCGAGCTTCAACGCGCCTACGACGCTGATGTGCAGCTTCACAGGTACGGCTCCCCGGGTTTGACGAGTCCGAGCACGATGAAGTCGTTCAGGAACGAAGGAAGAAAGCCGGTCGATCGGAAGTCGCCGACCACATTTCCCTTGGGCCCCGTCCCGGTCCGCGCAAACTGGAAGATTGGAACGATCTCGACCTCCCCGTCGTCGTCGATACCGGTGACCTCGGCGATGGCCGTGACTTTGCGGCTCCCGTCGGACAAGCGCGATTGCTGGACGAGCAGATGAATGCTTCCGGCGATCTGCTCGCGAATGGCGCGGATGGGCAGATCGAGACCGGCCATGAGCACGAGCGTCTCGAGACGCGACAGGGCCTCTCGCGGGCTGTTCGCGTGCGTGGTCGTGAGCGAGCCGTCGTGGCCGGTGTTCATCGCTTGCAACATGTCGAGCGCCTCGCCCCCGCGGCATTCGCCGACGACGATGCGATCGGGGCGCATCCGGAGCGCATTTTTGACGAGATCGCGAATGGTGTACTCGCCCTTGCCCTCCATGTTCGCCGGGCGTGTCTCGAGCGAGACGACGTGCGGCTGCCGCAGCTGGAGCTCGGCGGCGTCTTCGATGGTGACGACTCGCTCGTCGGACGGAATCGCTCCCGAGAGCACGTTGAGCAGCGTCGTCTTGCCACTCCCTGTGCCCCCCGCGATGACGATGTTCTTCTTGGCGATGACGCTCCGCGTGAGAAAGGCGCCCATCTGCGCGGTGAGCGCCCCGAAAGAAACGAGCTTCTCGAGGGTGAGCGGGGAACGCGCGAATTTTCGGATCGTGATCGCCGACCCGCGGAGAGCCAAGGGTCGGATGACGGCGTTGACGCGAGAGCCGTCCTTCAGACGGGCGTCGACCAGAGGGGACGACTCGTCGATTCGGCGTCCGAGGGGCGTGACTATCCGTTCGATGACCGCTCGAACGCGCTCGTCGTCCGTGAAGCGCGCGTCGGCCTGGAAGAGCCTGCCGCCCTGTTCGATGTAAATCGTATTCGGGTCGACGACCATGATCTCGTTGACGGTCGGATCGCTCAAGAAGCGCTCGAGCGGTCCGAGACCCAGCGCTTCGTCGGCCAGCTCACCCACCAGGGCGTCTCGGTTGATCGCCTCCGGAATGCGCTCGTCGAGATTCCGAACGATGCGCCGCAGGGCGCTCAGCACCTTCGGCCGAAGCGACGGGTCCTCCATCTTCGATGGCTCGACGGTCGCGAGATCGAGGTGGTCGATGAGGAGCTTGTGGATCTCGCGGCGCAGCGCGGCGTTTTCTCGCCTCGCCTGCTCGGTGGCGTGCTCCTGAGCACGGTTCTCCGGCGCGGCGGCGGGCTTCTCGGGAGCTCGGGGCACCTGAGGTCGCGCGGGGGCCGCGGGCCGCGCGGCCTGTTTGAGCACGGCGGGGCGAGCCTTTTCGTTCGAGTCGATCTCCGCCGGAGAAACGCCGTCGGCCCGCGGCGGCGCGGACCCGAGTGGGGTCAGCCGAACGACGTACTCGCCGAGGATGATCGCAGCCCCGTGGGCCATGTCGGCCGTGGCGCTCTTGACGAATACGTCGCCGACGAGCGTACCGTTGGTGGACGAGTCGGTGACCTGCATGCGAGGGCCGTTCAAGTCGACGCTCACGTGGTTGCGCGACACTTTGGCGCTCTCGAGAGGGAGACTGCAGCTGGCCGCGCGGCCGATCGTGAAAATGCCGTGGGCCGCGTCGACGACGCGACGCTCCTTGCGATCGGGACATTCGAGGTCAACCTGAACGAGCATGTCCGCGGCTCCGCTCGTCACTGAGGCGCCGGCACAGGGGGCACACCGAGCCCGCCCCCGGGCCGCTTGTCGTAGGCGTTCACGTTCTCGACGGCGCCCGAGTAGTTACGGAACTTGGCGAGGGCGCTTTGGACGAGCTCTTGCGCCGAACTCGGAACCGCTTCGATGACGCTCGGAACGATGAAGACCGCTCCTTCGGTCGCCTCGACGGCGTTCGAGTGCGCCCCGAACAAGAGACCGAGCACGGGGATGTCTTTCAGAATCGGAATCCCGCTGACCGAATGGGTATTCGACTCGCTGCGGATGCCCGAGAGGACGACGGTTTGACCGAGCTTCAGGCTGATGTTCGTCGACAGCTTCGAGGTCGTGCGCCCCGGCAGGGAAGTGCCCGAGACCGCCGCGGTCAGGTCGGCGACGTCGGCGGAGATCTTCACGTCGATCTGCCGCTGCTGCGGGTTGTACCTGGGCAGCACGGTGACTTCGGTGCCGAAGGGGATCTTCTGCACCCCGACACCGAGGCCAGTCGTCACGGTGAAGTTTTGCTCGCCGCCGTTGGAGAACGAAGCCTCGATTCCGTTGTTGGTGACGATCGTGGCCTGCTTGAGAACCTTGGCCCAGCCTCGCGCCGATGCGATGTCGAGGCCCGGGAGGGGCTGGTTCGCCAGCGTGGCGGTGGCCGAGCGCGGAACGCCCGTCAGAAAGTCGTACGAGAGCGAGCTTTGGAGAAACGACCCTCCGATGGCTCCGGGCCATGCAATTCCGACGTTGTAACTCGAGTTGGCGTCGTACTGGACGAAGTAAAAGTCGATGCGGACGACGTAGCGTTGCGTCTCGCCCGGAGCGACCGCCGGCGCACCGGCAGTCCCGACGACCACGAGGGAGTCGACCTGACCCGGATAGAGCGAGGCGACGTGCGCAACCCGCTTCAGCTCCTCTTCGTCGGCCACTCGACCGTCGATGACGATGTGCGCGCCGACCCGGCGCACCTGGACACCGCTCAGCCCCGTCAGGAGCTGCGAGAGCTCGCGCTCGACGACCTGTGGGGCACGAACGAACACGTCGATGTTGATGGTGGTCTGGCTGCCGTCGTTCTTGATGAGGAGCAGCGTCGTCGACCCCGCACGCCTGCCGTTGACGACGAACTGGCTCGCGTCCGACGTGAGCTTGATATCGATGATGCCGGTCACGCCTTCGGAGTAGTTTTTGACGTCCTTCGCGGAGATGACCTTCGTCTCGCCGATGGCCAGCGTGATGGTCTGGGCGTTGTCAGTCGTCGGCGTATCCGGCCGATCCGCGCGGGCCTGGGCAACGACCGTGTGCGGGGCCCCGCAGAGGACCGTGGCGCAGAGAAGGGCGGCAGCCGTTTTCTTCTTCATCGCGGCGCCTGCTCGGCCTGAAGCTTGATGGGAGCGCTGCGCCGCCGCAGTCCGATGGCCTCCCTCTTCGCCGAGTCGTTGAGCGTCGAGGGGGTGAGGTCAGGGGGAGTCTCCGCGACGGTTTGATCTTGCGGACTTCGTACGACGACGGTCAGCGCACCGCGGGTCATCGCCAGAGTCAGGAGCTGTCCCTCCTGGAGCGAGACGCTGAGTGTGAGCAATGGAGCACGTCCTTGGCGCTTGTCGCTCGCACGCTCGTTGCCGGTCTCCATTCCCGACGCGAGCACGAGGACGCGTTGAAGCAAGACGCTCGCTTCTTGGGTGTCCTTGTACACCGCCAGAACGTCGACGAAGTCTCCCGGTCGCACGAGAGGGACTTGTTCGTCGAAGGCCACGTGGATGGACATCGCCCGATTCCCGGGTTGCACGAGCGAGCTCAAGTCGCGCTGGCTGTCGTTCATGGCGATGACGTCGGTCCAAGCGATGGTCTGTTCGACAGGCACGTTCGTCGTCGCCACGAGACCTAGAATCTTTTCCTTGTCGGCGGCTCGAATCGTGCGCTCGTCGAGATAGGCGAGCGGCACCTCGCGGGTTCCGAGCAGCTCCGCCGTGATGGGCTTGCCGCGGACGATGGGTCGAACCGCCACGAGGAGGCCCACGCGCTGCCCTCCGGACACGTCTTGCTCGAGCCGACGCAGGTAAAGGACGAGAAGGACGACGCCGGCTACACCTGCGAGCAATCCAATTAGAGCGGGACGGATCTTCATCATGGTTGCTTTCGAGGCGTTGCGAAATGCGCGGCGCGAGGTCGTCGCTCGGCTCCGCCGCTAGCGAATGCCCCAGTGGGCCAGGACCGTTGCCGCGGCACCCAGAAGGATCGAGGGGCCGAGACGAAACCAGGTCATCGTTTCGGCCGGAATCTCGCGGCGCTGGTGCGGTTTTCGGAAGGGGTTCACAACGAGGATGACCGAGCGCGCGAGAGTCTTCAGGAGAACCCCCTGGTACGCGAGTTTGGCGGGGGCGATGAGCGCTGCCGCCACGAACGAGTACGTCTCTACTTCGAGACCGGCCATCGGAAGGCAAAGCGCCCCGAGCGCCGCGAAGAGCTTGACGTCGCCGCCGCCGATGGCCCCCCGCCCGTACATGAAGCCGGGGACGGCGGAGCACACGAGGAGCCCGCCGAGCGACCGGCCCCCTTCTCCGACGGCGCTGCGCCATCCGTCGCCCAGTTTCCAACCGAAGAAGGCGTGGGCCACGACGCCGATCGCCGCGGCCCCGAACGTAAGCCAATTGGGGATTTGTCCCGACCGACTGTCGGTCCAGGCCGCGATCGCCGCGACCGCGGCTCCGGCAATCATGAAATATACCATTTCCGGGGCCTTTCGAGCGCACGGTGGGGCCGGTCGCCGCCTTTCACGCCGCGACGGACCAAGCCCTCGTGACTACTTACTGGCTCTGAATACCGCCGACCGTGGTGCCCTGGTTCTGAATCTCCGTGCTCACGCTGCCCCCGAAGGTTTTGAACCCGGCCATGGCCAGGAGGGCGACGACTCCGACCAAAATGATGTACTCGACCATGTTGGCGCCGCGGGCGTCTTTGACGAATCGGTTCCATCGAACGAGGCTCATGACCGTCTCCTTTTGTGCTGTTGCGGTTCGTGCGGATTGGGTGCGATGTGACAGACCGCCCTCGAGGAACTGCCCCTCAAGGAACGGGGAAGAGGAGATAATTGCGGACTGCGGCAAAGTTTCCGGCAAACATGTATGCGCAGTACAGGATGGCGGATGACGACGCGAACGCGACGAACCCCATCACGATGACGTACTCCGCCATCAAGGCGCCTCGTTCGTCTCGGGCGAGTGACTGGGGCGATGCCACCCTCGTTGTCCTTCCGCTCTTGCGTTTCGTTGCAGAGGCCAAACTAAGCGCCGGCGCGCGGGTTTGCATGTCGCCCAAACGGAGTACACTCGCGGTGCACGTATGGAGAACGCAGAGCGCCTGTCGTGAAGACGCCCGCTTGTTTCGCAGCCTTCGGCAAGGGGGCGGTCGCACTCGCCTTCGCTTCGAACAGCGCCTGCGCGAAGATCGACTTCGGTGTCGACGACGGCAAGCCAGACCCTTTCGAAGTCCAAATCAGCGTCTCGAGCGACCCCGGTCAGCCGCTGGCCGGCGCGGAGCTCCTGAGCGGCTCCCGGGTGGTCGGCAAGACGGACGCCGCGGGATCGGCAAAGGTTCGGTTCGACGGCCGCGACGGGGAGCAGATCGAACTTACCGTGCGGTGTCCGCCGGATTACGAATCGCCGGCTGCCCCGCTCACCATCCCGCTCCGTCGACTCGCGAAGGGCTCGCAGCAGCCTCGATTCGAGGCGCGCTGCGCGCCCTCTCTACGCACGGTCGTCATCGGGCTCCGCGTCGAGAAGGGGCCGAATCTACCGGTGATTTACCTCGGGCGAACGGTCGCACGCACCGACGCCTCCGGCGCGGCGGTCTTCACTGCCAAGGTCAAGCCCGCCGAGCAGGTCGAGGTGATGCTGAGCACGGCCGAAAAGGGCGCCGAACAGCTGCGCCCGCAGAACCCGACCCTGACCTTCATCGCGAAGGACTACGACGACTTCGTAGTCCTCGACCAGAGCTTCACCGTCGAGAAAAAGCCCGTCCATTACCAGGCGCCGAAGCCGTCGCACCGGCCGACTCCGCTCCAAACGGGCCAATGACTGTCGACCGCGTGGCTGCCGCGAAGCCGAGTGCGCCGATGGACCGCGTGCGAAGTCACGAGTCCGCGGCCTCGTCGGCGTCGATGATCCCCTTCGCGACCAGCCGCGCAATCGCCATTTGGAATGTCTGCATGCCATAGGGATGAGCGCCCTTCTCCATGAGCAGCTTCAGGGGCGGACTGCTTTCGGGCAGGCGGATGCTCTCCCGGACCAAGTGTGAAGCGACCAGCACCTCCGCCGCGAGGGCGACCCCTTCCCCGTCCGAGCGTCCAAAGATGCGCTGCGCAATGATGCCTTGCAAGGAACTGGCGATTCGAATCCGGTTTTCGCTCGGATCGCCTCGCATCATGGCCAGCATGCGGTTGACGGTGCGCACCGCGTCGCTCGTATGGAGCGTCGCCAAGACCAGGTGTCCGGTTTCGCCCGCTTTCAGCGCGATTTCCATCGTTTCTTCGTCGCGAATTTCACCTACGAAAATGACGTCGGGATCCTGGCGCAGGGCGGCGCGGAGCGCCGAGGTGAAGCTCTCCGTGTCGATGCCGACCTCACGCTGGCTGATGCTCGAGAGAGCGTCTTGGTGGAGAAACTCGATCGGGTCCTCGACTGTCACGATGTGGAGGGCGCGGGTCGCATTGAGATGGGCAATCATGCTCGCGATCGACGTGCTCTTTCCGTTTCCCGCGGCGCCGACGACGAGGACCATCCCGTTTTCCTTCTCCGCAAGCTCGCGGGTCACGGGCATCGGCAGCCCGAGCGACTCCATGGTCGGGATATCCGTTGGGATGAAGCGCATGACGACGGCCAGACTGCCGCGCTGGCGGTAGACGTTCACGCGGAAACGGCCAATGCCATCGGCGGAATACGAGGCGTCGTACTCTCTGAGCTCCGGGAGGTTGGCGAGGACGTGCGGGTCGGAAACGACCAAGCGCGCGACCGCCTCGGTGTCCTCGGGTTGAACCCGTTCCGTACGGAAGTAGACCATGTCGCCCCGGATCCGTGCGCCGGGCGGCTGGCCGACTTTGATGTGTACGTCACTCGCCCGCCCTGCCACCGCCCTCGAAAGAAGGGCGCGGAAGTAATTCTCGTCGGCGTAGGGGCTCGGCACGATGCCCGATGGTAATGTCTCGGCTGCGTCTGCGCGATCGGGATCGTCGCGGCCAACCGTTCGGCGGAGCAGCGCTAGCTCGCGTTCTGCTCGATGACGCCGATGTAGGGCAAGTTGCGGTAACGTTCTCCGAAGTCGAGCCCATATCCGACGACGAATCGATCTTCGATGGTGAATCCAACATAGTCGACCGAAGCGTGCACACGCGAACGGGAGGGCTTGTGCAAGAGCGCACACACCTTGATGCTGGCGGGAGCACGCGTTCGCAAGAGATCGGTCAGGTGCGCAACCGTCAAGCCCGTGTCCACGATGTCTTCGACGAGAAGGACGTCGTCCTGCTCGATCGGCCGCGACAAATCCTGCGTAATCTGGACGACCCCGCTCGACTCCGTGTCCTCTCCGTACGAGCGCACGCCGAGAAAATCGATGCGCAGAGGCAAATCGATGGCCCTCGTGAGGTCGGCCGCAAACACGAAGCTGCCTTTGAGAACGCACACGACGACCAGATTGCGCCCGGCGTAGTCGCGCGTGATGGCGGCTCCGAGCTCGCGGACACGCAACGCGATTTGGTCGGCACTGAGCATCGCGACGAGTCGATCGGCCATGGCCCGCCCGGGAGACTACCACCAACGCGCCCCCGGCAAACGCGAGTCAGCGGTCGGTTGCCAGGGCTCGGACCTCGAGCGCGCTCCCGTCGGTTTGGACGGTGATGGCCCCGTCCCGATCGGTGCGCCATACGCGCGCCCCGTGTGATTCGAGGGCAGCCAAGGTGATCGGATCGGGGTGACCGTACCGATTGCGGCAACCGACCGAGACGACCGCTTCCCGCGGCCCGACGGCCGACAAGAAAGCCGCGGCCGACGAGGTTCGACTGCCATGATGGCCCACTTTCAAAACGTCGGCCCGGAGCGCCTCGCGCGCGGTCGCGAGGAGCGCCGCCTCCTCTTCGTGTTCGGCGTCGCCGACGAACAAGATCGCACGCGTTCCGTACGAGATGCGAAGCACGAACGAGTTGTCGTTCGGGCCCCGATCCGACGAAAATGCGGGACATGGTGCCAGAACCTCAAGGCGCACCCCTCCGACCATCTGCGGACCGCAGAGTCGATCGGGCCTGAGAATCGGAACACCGCGCGATCGCGCGCGGCCGAGGACCGCCGCGTAGCCGCCTCCCACCTGCTCTTGTTCCCCCTGCCCCGTGTCCCAGAGTGCGCCCGGGCGAACCGAGTCCAGGCCGGTGACGAGACCGCCGAAGTGGTCGGGGTGCGGATGGGTAAGAACGACGGCCTCGAGAGCCGTCCTTCGTCGCGAACGCAGCTCGGAAGCCAGCACCCGGGTGCCGACGTCGATCGGACTGCCGACGAGACCACCGCCGTCGATCAAAATCGCATCTCCGCTGGGAAGATCGACCAACGCCGCGTCCCCCTGTCCGACGTCGAGAAACGTCACGCGCAGAACCCCGTGCGGGGCGCCGACTCGGCACGCATCGATCTCGAGCGCCACGAGGACGGCCGCGGAAGCGACCGCGAGTTCCCCGACTCGACGCACCCGCAGGAAGAGCGCAGCGAGCACTACGGCGAGCACAGCCAGCTGCCAAGCGGTGGGGGGCGGGATCTCGGCGGTCAGCGCGGGGTCGGCGAAGAGCCGGGCGATCGAGCGCACGACGAGCAGCGCCCCCGTTGCCACGATCGCGGCGCCCCGCTCGGCCGCGGGCCAGCACGAGAGAAGAGCGTGAGCCAGGCAGAGGGGCAGCGCGGCCCATTCGCCCAACGGCACGGCGACGAGATTCGCGATCGCGCCTCCGAGCGGAACGGTTGGAGCGAACCGAGCGAGTATTGGCAGGCACGGGAGCGACGCGGCGAACGTCGTCGCTAGCGCGGCCGAGACAGGCCTCGCGGCCTTGGGTAGAGCGGAGGCGAGTCGGTTTCCGAGCGGCTCCGCGAAGGCGAGAAGCCCGGCGGTGGCCCCCGCGGAGAGGGCAAATGAGAGATCGAATGCGACCAGCGGATCGCTCGTCGCCATGATTCCGAGGGAGAGGCCGAACGCCCGGGTCGCATCCGTTCTTCGCCCGAGGGCCCGCGCGGCGAGAGCGACCGTCATCATCCATGCCGCGCGTACGGTCGAGCCGCCGGCGCCCGCGAAGTCGGAATAAATCCATGTGATGGGCACCCCGATGGCAGCGACGAGTCGGCCCACGTCGACCCGGGCGGCGACGCGCTCCACGCGGGAAAGGATCGCATCGAGGGCACGCACCGCGAACGCCAAGACGAGGACCAGATGCATGCCCGAGACCGCGAGCAGGTGCGAGAGCCCGCTGGCTCGAAAGGCCCTGTCTTCGTCTGGGGCAAGGTCGCTCTCGCCGAGGACCAGCGCTCGCGCCATGGGGGCGACGTCGGGGCGGAAGGTCGCGTCGATCCGCCTTCGCACCCGGGCGCGCGCGCGATCGATCCATGCGAAGAGACCCGAACCCCGACGTACAACGCGGGTGTCGAGAAGGCCGCCCGAGCGCACGACGCCGCGACGCGCTTCCGAAGGACGAGGGTCGCCCGTCGATGCGTTCCAAAATCGCTGGGGCGCGGCGAGGGTCGCGACGACGTCGACTTCGTCGCCCCTCGCGAGGTCGTCTTGTCCTCCGTAGAGCGTCGCCCGCCCTTCCCAGGCATGGGGCGCACCCGCGCAGGTAGCTCCCGTGAGCGAGGCGTCCCAGCGCGACCCACCGTGCACGCGCACCGGGGAAGAGTCGACGCGCGCGCGGGCGCTGCATCTCGAGGGCGGCCCGAGTGCCGCGTCGGCCGCCGCGCGCACCGCCTCGTGGTGCGAAACCGCGCTGCGCGCGCGCAGCGCTCCGACCCCGATGGCAACGACACCGGCCAGGACCGCGAACGCCGTGGTTCTACCGGAAACGGCCAGCAGCAAAACAATGGCGACCGCAGCGGCGGCCACCTGCCAGGGCGCCGACAGCAGCAGGCCCCCTGCGACGAGCCCGGTCGCACCGAGCAAGACGGGATCGACGCGTTCGGCAGTCCCAGGATTGGTTTCGGGTCGCACGCCCACCTCGCGATGGCCTTGCGAATCGCACGAGACGTACCACGTTCGAGCCTTCAGAAATCCCGACGCGCTTCCCCCGTTCTCCTGTCTCGGACAGGCCAGGCTCCTGTCCCGGACAGGCCGCTCGCGTCGCCTCAGGCTCGTTTTTTACGTTGGTTCGTCGGGGCGCGACGGTTGCTAGTCATCCGCCCACACGACCATGAGCCATCGCTTCTTTCGATGCCCGGATTGCGGCTTACCCCACGATGCGCGCGAAACCGTTTGCCGGGCTGCGCCCAAGCGAGCCGCCCTCGGGAAGCGCTCCTTTCCTTCGGGCCTGGTACCCGTGCGCGCCCCCCCGTGGCCGCCTCCCGAGCGCTGCCTCGTTGGAAGAACGATCGGCGGAAAATACGCGATCGGTCGAGTCCTCGGCGGCGGAGGGATGGGGACCGTGTACGAAGCCGAGCACGTGGCCCTGGGTCGGGTGGTCGCGATCAAAGTCCTTCACCGGGTTCACGCGTCAGGCAAGGAGTCGGTCATTCGCTTCTACCGCGAGGCGCGGGCGGCCGGATGCATCGGCCACCCAAATGTCTGCGAAGTCTACGACGTCGACACGCTGGACGACGGCAGACCCTACCTGGTCATGGAGAAGCTCGTCGGCGAGACGCTCGCCAGACGCATCGCCGCGGAAGGCAAGCTGCCCCCGGAGGAAATGGTGCATATTCTCATTCAAGTGCTCTCTGCCCTCGGTGCAGCGCACGACAGGGGAATCATCCACCGAGACATCAAGCCCGAAAATGTCCTTCTGGCGGAGCGCTCCGGCTGCCCGCCCCTCGCCAAGCTGCTCGATTTCGGGGTCTCCAAGAGCACGCGCGGAAATGGCACGCAGGGGTTCGACGAAGTCGACCTCACACGAAGGGGAACCGTGATGGGAACACCACACTACCTCTCACCCGAACAAGCGCGTGGCGATCGGGATCTCGACGCTCGAGTCGACATTTACGCGTGCGGCGTCCTTCTCTACGAAGGATTGACGGGGCAAAGACCTTTCCACGGACCGACCCACTCGGAATTGCTGCGCGCAATCCTGAGCGCGAAGCCGCGGCCTGCCCGAGAGCTCCGTCGCGCGCTTCCGAGCGGCTTCGACGCGGTGCTGGCAAGGGCCATGGCGCGCGAGCGCGAGTCCCGGTACCCGACGGCCGCCGAGTTCCAGCGCGAGCTACAGCGGCTCCGCGACCAGCCCGAAGAAGGGCCCCGACTTGGCGCGAAAATCCTCCGACCGCGGCCGGCGCCGCCGACCCCCGGCGCCGAGGGCGACGATCACCCCACGCAGATTTGGCGCGGCCGATTGCCCCGACCGGACGGCCAGAAAACGCCGCTCGCTCCCGGACCGAAGCCCGCCCGGGTCAATCCCGACGACCGCGATACCGTCGTTCGGTCTCGGTTGAGCGAAGGGCTCGCCCGGGCCGAGAGAGAGCGGCTTTAGTCGCCGCGTTGCAGTCTCGGAACCAGCGCGCCCTTCTTGCTGAACTTGAGCGATAGGGTGGTTCTGGTCAGCCTGACCGCGGCGTTGGCGCTGCTCGGGGTTGCTCGGATCCGCCAACCGCGTCACTGGCTTAGGCTCGTCGATGAAGGCCGGCTACGGCATCGCGCATACCGCGAAATCGACCGCGGTCACGTCGATGTGGAGGACCGCGCCGGAGACGTGCCTCTCCGCGTAAAATAGATTCATCGCGTAGGTTCCTCCTTTGACGATGCCGAGCTTCCCGCTCTCCGCGTCGAGGTCGACCGAGCCGCCAAGAGCCTGATGCACGCCGCCGAGGTCCACGGCGAGCGTGTGGTTCAAGAAAACCCACGAATCGTCGTCGCTCTCGAAGCGAAACGTCTCACCGCCCGAGTAGACGAATTGGGCCGCGAGCTCCAAGGTGAAATCGTAGTTGTGAGGTCGGCCCTGGTTTCCGAACAGACGATTGTCAATGGGAAAGAACGCGTCGTTGTCGAACGCGTAGATCGTGGGGTCCTGCGGCGACGGGGCAAGCGGGATCGGGACGGTCGTGGTCATGTTGACGCACGTCGTCCCCACGGGGCACGGAACGTCCCTGTACCACTCGTCGAAGTACGCCACGCCGTGGGTCGAGGGCGTGGTCGTGCTGCTGGCGTAAACCGGTTTGTCGTCCGGACCGAGCGCCATCTCGACGATGCCGGGGTCGATACGATCGCCCGCATCTTCCTCGAAGTCCGGGTCGGTGTCGTTGAAGTCGCGAATCGTCGCGGTGAACGTGGGAGGGCCGGGCTGCGGGGCGTCGCACGCCTGCCACCCGCCATCGACGCACGTCTGGTGGCCTTGGCCGCACCGGCTCGAGCAGCCGCGAAGGGCCTGCGGAACGTCGCAGTTGGACCAAACCCCGTTCGCGCAGCTCGCGACGCCCTGCCCGCAATCGTTGGCGCACGTTCGAGTCGCGATCGGCACGCTGCACGGCCCCCATTGCTCGTCGGTGCAGGTTTGGGTTCCGGCTCCGCACGCGTTCTCGCAAGTCCGCGTCAAGCCGGATTGGCAGACGGGGAGCGACGACCGTGCACCGCACGCCGCGGGGATCAGCAGGAGAAGGGCGCCGAACTGGACGGCACGATTCATTTCGCGCAAGCCCTCCGACACTAGCACCGCTGAACGCTCGAGAGCGGGCTTCGCCTCTGGTCTTCCTGAGGGAACGATTTATATTGGCGGCGATGCAGGGAGAACGGAGACACGCCGACGGTCCTCAGGATGACGAGGGATCTGCCGACGCCGGCGGAGCCGAGCCGTCGAGCGAAACGCGCGGCGCTCCGCCCCCGAGCCGGGAGGCAGCGGATGCGTCCGATCCGTTGTCGGCCGCGCAAGCCGAAGCGGCCCGTCTCAAGGACGCGTGGCTCCGCTCGGCGGCCGACTTCGACAACTTCCGAAAGCGAGCGCGTAAAGAAACGGAAGACGCGCGGCGGGCCGGACGTGAAGACTTGCTCCGGGCCGTGTTGCCGGTGTTCGACAACCTCGAGCGCGCCATTCAGAGCGCAAAGCGTACGGCCGATGTGAAGGCCATGGCCGACGGTCTATCGATGGTTCAGAGGCAGTTCGTGGACGCGCTGGGCCGGGAGGGAATCACGCGCATTCCAACGGTCGGATGCGCGTTCGATCCGGGGATTCACGAAGCGATTCAGCAGGTGGAAACCGCAGAACACCCGGCAGGAACCGTCATTGCCGAGGTGCAGCCCGGTTACACGCAAGGGGACAGGCTGGTCCGCGCCGCGATGGTCGTCGTGGCCAAGGCGAAATCGGAGGACGGCGCCGCGCCAGCCTCCAAAGAGGCCGCGAGCTGACGCTCTGGGGGGACCGATTGGGAAAGATAATCGGGATCGACTTGGGGACGACCAACTCTTGCGTCGCGGTCGCCGAGACGAACGCGAATGGCAAGCTCGACGTTCGCATCATTCCCAACGCAGAAGGTGCGCGCACCACGCCGTCGATCGTCGGACTGACGAGCAGCGGCGAGCGTCTGGTGGGTCAAGCGGCCAAACGCCAAGCGGTGACCAACGGGGCGAACACCGTGTACGCCGTCAAACGATTGATGGGCCAGAAGTACACCCACGTCGAGGTGCAGCGACAAGCGGCCTCCGTGCCGTACCAGATTCTCGAAGCACCGAACGGCGACGCGTGGGTCCAGGCGGGAGGCCGCGACATGTCGCCACCCGAAGTGAGCGCCATCATTCTTGCCAAGATGCGCGAAATCGCGGAGGCGTTTCTGGGCGAAAAAGTGACCGAGGCTGTGGTCACCGTCCCGGCTTACTTCGACGATGCGCAGCGACAAGCGACGAAGGACGCGGGCCGCATCGCCGGGCTCGACGTCAAGCGCATCATCAACGAGCCCACGGCGGCAGCGCTGGCGTACGGTCTCGACAAGAAAGACGCGGAACGCATCGCCATCTACGATCTCGGCGGCGGCACGTTCGACGTCTCGATCCTCGAGATTCGAGACGGAGTATTCAGCGTCAAATCGACGAACGGTGACACGCACCTGGGCGGGGAAGACTTCGATCGCCGGATCCTCGATAGCATTGCCGATCAATTCCTGAAGGAGCACGAGATCGACCTTCGGGCGGACAAGGTCGCGCTGCAGCGGCTGAAAGAGGCCGCGGAGAAGGCCAAACACGAGCTGTCTTCATCTCTCGAGACCGACATCAATCTGCCTTTCATCGCGCAGAGCTCGGGCGGAGAGCCGCTGCACGTCGTCAAGACGATGACCCGCACGGAGCTCGAAATGCTCACGTTCGATCTCGTCGAGAAAACGTTGGAGCCCTGTCAGAGAGCGCTCAGCGACGCGAAACTGACGCCTTCCGACATCCACAGCGTCATCCTGGTCGGCGGCATGACGCGAATGCCCGCCGTGCAGAAGGTGGTCAAGCAGCTATTCGGCAAAGACGCCCACAAAGGCGTCAATCCCGACGAAGTCGTCGCTGCGGGAGCGGCTCTGCAAGGGGCCGCGCTGGGCAACGACCAGGTCGAGGTGCTGCTGCTCGACGTGACTCCCCTGTCGCTCGGCGTCGAGACCGGAGGCGGGGTGTTCACAGTGCTCATTCCTCGCAATACGACCGTGCCCACGGAGAAAAGCGAAGTCTTCACGACAAGCGTGGACAACCAAACGTTCGTCCCGGTTCACGTCCTGCAAGGCGAGCGGAGAATGTCTGCCGACAACCGCAGCTTGGCGCGGTTCGAGCTAACCGGTATCCCCCCGGCGCCACGAGGGGTCCCCAAGATTCAGGTCGCGTTCCGCATCGACGCAGACGGCATCGTCAGCGTGGAGGCAAAAGACCTAGGGACGGGAAAGGGGCAATCGGTCAAAGTCAGGCCGACGAGCGGTCTGTCGCAGGAGGAAGTCGACGGCCTGGTTCGGGACGCAGACCGGTTCAAACTGGCCGACGAGATTCGGCGCGAGTTGGCGGAGATGCGCAATCAGGCCGAGACCCTACTCTACACTACCGAAGCGGCGCTCGACGGATACGCCGACCTCGTCGAGGCCAAGATGCTCGACGACACGAGCGTCCTCGCTCGCGAGCTGCGGCAGCTACTCGAATCGCGTGCGGACGTGGCCCAAATACGCGACGCGTATCAGAAGCTCGAAGCCATAACCTTTTCCATCGCCGAAAAGATGTACGGCGGCGAGGCACATGGCTAACCCGGCGGCTTTCGCCGCCGGGTCGACGGCGCATGGCGACTTGGGCCGGGGGCCACCCCTCCACGCTCACCGCAGACGTTCCTTCGTGAGCTACTGAATGAGATCCTTGAGGGCCTTCAGCGCAGTCGCACGAACCTTCTTCTGAGCAGGCTTCCCCTTGATCGTGATGGGTTCCTTCGTGAAGGGGTTGATGCCCGGGCGATCCTTGGTCGCTGGCTTCTTGATTGCACGTAGCTTGAGCAGGCCGGGGATCACGAACTCGCCGCTTGGCTTGCGCAGCTCCTTTTTGATCAACTCTGTCAGACCATCGAACACTCGTGCGACGCTCTTTTTGTCGAGCTCGGAAGCCTCGGCGATTTCGGCAATGACTTGCGCCTTCGTCAAACGCTTTGCTGACATGTCGGTTCCTCCTGTCGACTTTGATCGACTGAATTCAGTCTGCCCTTCCCGATATTTGGTAGAGCGCCGAAACGCTTCGGGGGGCCGCTGCAGCCACTAGGGGCTTTCAACGCGAGAACGACTAGCATTCCGATTTCGCATCCCGCAAGGGAAAAACAGCGGGTTTCGGCGATTTTCCCGCCAAATCGTCCGCGCGCACGTGGACGGTCGCAGCTGTGGGCGCGCGCTTGACACCCCGGAGAATCGAGCCTACCGCGCCCTCACCGCGCGACGCGATACGATCAAATCGCCATTGGCAGGTCGCGTCTTGGCTTTGGCCTCCTTCTTCGCTCGTGGGAGTCGCGCCGCGCCAGCCGCCGCGCAGAGGCGCTGGGTCTCGCGAATCATGCGTCGGTCCTTCCGTGGTGTGTCATGGTCCCACCCGAGCAGATGCAAGAGGCCGTGTGCGAGAAGCATTGTCAATTCGGAAGTCAGGTCCGTTCCGCGCTCACCCGCCTGCCGCCGGGCCGTCGGGATACTGACGACGAGGTCGCCGAGGAGGGCACCGGCGTGACCGCCGTACTCCCCCTCTCGCTGAGCGAACGCGAGGACGTCGGTAGGTCGGTTCTTCTTACGATACGTTCGGTTCAATCGCTTGATTTGATCGTCGTCGGTCAATAGGATTGAAAGCTCCGAGCGTGGCAATTGAAGCGCATCGAGCATCGCCTGCGCCCGCCGTACGACGCGACGAGCCGACACGCCCGAGTACGGGCCTCCTTCTACGACGATTCGAACCGTCACGCGATCACCGGCGGAACACCCACGACCCATCGACGACGATGCTCGCGGCCCATTTGGAAGGTGCGCCTCGGCCACCACGCGAGTCGCGCGGCGTGTAGAGTGACTGGCTGTGGAGAAAACATGCGGGGTCGTGCCGGCGCTCGACGCGGCCGAAACAATCGGCCCCGTACTAGACGACCTCCGGGCTCGTCTGCAAGTACCGCTCATCGTCGTGGACGATGGATCGGGCGACGCGACGGCTGACGTGGCGAGGCAGCGGGGTGCGACCCTCGTACGACACGAGCTCAATCGCGGGAAGGGAGCTGCCATACGCTCCGGCCTACTCGAGGCGGCGCGGCTCGGATTCGACCGGGTAGTGACTGTGGACGCTGACGGGCAGCACCCGGGCCACTCCGCCCGTGCCGTCCTCGAGGGGAGCGACGATCCGCGCGCGCTCGTTCTTGGTGTTCGCGACCTGGTCCGCGACCATGCCCCCGGCTCGAACCGGTTCGGCAATGGCGTATCCAACTTCTTCCTTTCCTTGTTCGCGCAGAGGACGTTACGCGACACCCAGTGCGGCCTGCGCCGCTATCCGGTGGCGGAAACGCTTGCCCTCGGAACCCGCGCACACGGATACGCCTTCGAGGCCGAAGTCATCTTGCGCGCGATCGCGTCGAACCTACCCATCGTCGAGGTGCCTGTTCGCGTCCTTTATCAGACGGAAGGGCCGCCGCGATCGCACTTCCGAAATGTCCGGGATCCCGCTCGAATCGTCACCGCCGTAGTGAGAACCGTGGTTGAATTGCGTCTCGACCGAAAAGGATGAGAGTGTAGGCGACCGCGAGTTTCTCACCGAGGAGACCGGCATGGGTCGATTCAGGGGCACGCTCGAACGCGCGGTGGCCCTCGCGGGTTTGCTGGTGCTCTTTCTGGCCGCCCTGCACGCGGTGGTCGCCGCCGCGACCGGCTTGGAGCCGCCACGCGTGGAGATTCCGGCGCGAGGTTCGAGCCGATCATGGGCGAGATTCCGAGCGGGTCTTCGCGAGGTTTATTTGGAGGGCTCACCCGAAGCGATCGGATCCGCGGAGTCGTACCTCCTGCGCGATCAAATGATCGCCGACGAGTCGCGTCTTTGGGACGACTACCGGCTCTTCGTTCCGCTCTGGATCGCGCGTGTCGGGATTCAAGACGCCAGCCGCATTCGGTATCGTCACCTCGACAGGGCAATTCCAGAGGCCCGGCGGCGCGAGCTCGCGGCGCAGTCGCTCGCTTTCGAGCCCGACCCGTTCAGCCGGCGAATGCCCACCTACCATCGAATGATCTTCCTACACGCACTCTACGACATCGCTCTCTCGTTCGAGCACTCGCCGCTGATCGGCTGCTCGACCTTTGCGCTGGGGCCGCCGATGACGTCGGACGGGCACGCGCTCGTTGCGCGGGCGTTCGACATGGAAACGGACGATGCGCTCGACACCGACAAGGTGGTGTTCTTGGTGCGCGAGGACGGGGCCATTCCCTTTGCGAGCGTGGCGTGGCCCGGATTCGTCGGCGTGGTCACGGGCATGAACCTCGAAGGTGTGTTCGTCGCGGTACACGGCGCTCGAGCCGGAGAGCCGCGCGCCGAGGGGATGCCGATCGCCTTTTCGCTTCGAGAAGTTCTCGAGCGCGCGCACGACACGAAACAAGCCGTGGATATTCTGCGAAGTCACGACGTCATGGTCTCCCATCTCGTTTTTGTTGCGGACGGCCAGGGTCATTTCGCCGTGGTCGAGCGCTCGCCCGGCGTGCCGGCCTACGTGCACGCGACCGAGGGGACTGGCGCTCTCACGAACGAATTCGCGGGACCGCTGGCGAGCGATCCGAAGAATGTCGGGGTGCGCCAGAGTACGACGAGCGCTGCCCGCGCAACGCGAATCGAACAGCTCCTCACTCGCATCCCGGAGCGCAGCGCCTCCGCGCGGACAGCGCTCGAAGCGCTGCGCGACCACCAGTGCGCAGACGACGAACGCTGCGAGCTCGGCGATCGCCGTTCCATCGACGCGCTCATCGCGACGCACGGGGTCGTCGCGGACACGACCGCGGCGATGCTCTGGGTCGGTACGGGCCCGCATCTCTCGGGAAAGTTCGTCGGCATCGACCTGCGCGCCGTGTTTGCGGCGGCGCGCGACCCTTCGAGCGATCCGGATCCCGAGACGATGCCGGAGGATCCCATCTTGGACGACGGCCGCTACGAAAAGGCAAAAGAGCGCGTCGCCCGGGCAATCCGATGACAATCGGCCGCCGGCAGTTCGCGGTAGGCGCGGGGATGCTTCTCGGGACTCGCCGCGCGCGCGCCGACGCGGGGGATCTGTTCGCGCGGATCGCCCGTGCCCGCGAGCACATGCGGACGCTGGAGGGGCCCTTCGAGCAGGTGCGGACCATCGGGCTGCTGGCGACCGACGTCCGATCGCGCGGGAGGCTCGCCCTCGTGCGCCCCGATCGCCTGCGCTGGGAGCTGGACCCACCCGACGACGTGACCTTCTGGGTCGGCCCGGAGGGACTCGCGTTCAAGAGCGCACACGGACGGGGAGCCGTTCGCAACGCTGGCGCGGGGATAGGGGTCGCTCTGGCGGACCTTCGCACGCTGCTGGGAGGGGATCTCACCGGGTTGCGAGCGCGATGGGAGTTGCAGGTCACGAGAGACGACGCCGCGGGTGCGGAGTTCGAGGCCACTCCGCGCCCGGGGGCGATCGAGCACCTGCAACGCATTCGGTTCTCCCTTGATCCTGATTTGGCGCGCCCCACGCACGTACTCCTCGTCGAGGGCCCGCGCGATCGGACGCGCATCGACTTCGGGACACTGGCCGTCAACGGGATCGTCGACGATGCGCGCATGCGTCCGCCGACGTGACCGGGTATCCTCGACCTCCCCATGCCGGCCGACCCACCCAAGATGCGGCTGCTCCGCCTGCTCCGCCGCGCCCCCAAAGGCGTCCGCGCCTCCGCCGATCGGGCCACCCCCGAGCTTAGCGCCTTGTGGAGCGCGTACGAGCGTGCGCTCGTGCGGGCTCGGGACGCGGGCGCGGCGGCCCAGCGAATCGCCGCGAGTAGCGCGAGGCAGCGGGGGGCCATCGACGGCGTCGCGGACCGAATGCGCGCCATCTCCTCGCGGGCCGCGGAAGTGCAAACCGGCTTTGCCCGCGTGATCGACGCGTTCGAAAGCCTCGGCCTCGTCGCCCTCAACGCGGGGCTCGAGGGGGCGCGCCGAGGCGAGACCGACGGACGGCAACTCGGGCTGGTCAGCGACGAGGTCCGCTCGCATTCGGCGCGCGGAGCTGAGGCCGCTCGCCAGCTGGCGTCGGGGCTCTCGCAGCTGATCGCCGAATTGGTTCCGCTCGACTCCAATCTTGCACAGGCGCAAGGCGTGGTCGCCGAAGTGACGCAAGACTCGGCGCGTGCGCTCGGCGCCGCGAGCGACGCGGAGTCCGCAGTCACCGATATCGGCGAGCGGGTGAAGAGAGCCACGGGGAGCGACCCGGAGACGATACGCGCCATCGCCGAGGCGAGCGATCGGGCGAGGAGTCTCGTGACCGCGCTCGGTGCACTGAGCGGCAAAGTCCCGCGCGCCCTCTTGGCGGCGGCCCTGCGCCCGGCGATCGAACCGCTCGCGCACCTCCTTGCGGAGGAGCAGCAAGACCAGGAGGGGGGAAGCGATTGAGCTCGCGCTCGACGGACTCGGACCCCGAGCTGACCAAGCTCCTTCTGGAAGAGCTCAAGCGGCACCTCTTGACCCTGGAGGGTCAACCTGCGAGCAGCGTGGAGGCACAGCGAGCGGTGCACGCGATCAAAGGAAGCGCCGGCTTGGCCGGCGAACCGGAGCTCGCCGCCACCCTCGAACGGCTGCACCGGCGGATGAACGAGGGCGACGAAACGGCGCTGGGCGAGGCCGCTGCCCTCGTCCGCACGGCCATCGAAAGACTCTCCGCGGGCGAAACCGCGGTCGTGGCGCGCTGGCCCGTTCCTCCCGACGACCTCACGGCGGGCCCGATCGACCCGCTCGTGCGGACCCAATACGCGGCGGAGGTCTCGGATCGACTGGCGCGCATCGACGAGGCGCTGGCCACGGGCCATGATCTCATCGAAGCCGCACACGTCATCTATCGCCATCTCCACACGATGAAGGGGGCGGCGAGCGCGGTCGGCGACGAACCGATGACCTGGTTTTGTCACGGCCTTGAGGACAGCCTGAACGCCGCGAGCAGCGAGGACGCCGCGCGCGCGGCCATCCAAGACGTCGCCAGGTGGCGCGTCGTCTTGGGGTGGCTGCTCGACGAACCGATGACAGCACTCGCCAACTTGCGCGGGGTCGCTCGTCCGTCCAAGACACCAGGCGCCCGCGTCGTCAGCGCCGCTTCGGTCCGACCGATGGATTCGGAAGCGCCGCGCTCGTTCGAAGAGGGGGGCCCCACGATCCGCGTCGCCGCAGCGAACGTCGATCGCCTTCTCGAACGCTTCGATTCAATCGACCTCGTGCGAGAGGGGATTTCTTCCCGCGCCGAGCGCACGCGCGAGACGGCAGCGGCTTTGCGCGACTTGCGATCTTCCCTGGTCGAGGCGTTGCGACTCATCGGTCCGGCGCGACCTTGGGGAGCGCCGGCCGCCGCGCTTCGGCGAATCGAACGAGTCGCGGGCTCGCTCGATACGCTCGGCGAGGACTTCGATCTCGCATCGTCGCGTCTCCATACGGTCGGGCAGGCTTTGCGCGACGAAATCGCGGACGCGAAGAAGCAGCTGTCGACGATGCGCCAGACCACCGTCGGGCGCATCTTTTCTCGATTGACGACAGCAATAGAGTCCGAGGCGAGGCGCGACGCGCGCGCGATCATCGTGCGGACGCGCGGCGCCGACGAGACGATCGATCGGCGGATGGCCGAACACCTGGTCGAGCCGTGCCTGCAGCTCGTGCGCAACGCGGTCGCCCATGGAAGCGAACCCCCCGAGCTTCGCGTGGCGCTGGGGAAGCCAGCGAGCGGGACCATTTCGCTGGCCGCGCGCAAGGCGGGGAACCGCCTCAGCATCACGATTTCGGACGACGGTGCGGGGGTCGACTTCGCCGACGTACGCGCGCGCGCAGTGCTCGCGGGTTTAATCACCCCCGCCATCGCCGACGCGGCGGATGACGACACGCTGCTGTCTCTCCTCTTCGTCCCGGGATTCTCGACGCGAGAATCGAGCGATCTCCTGGCCGGGCGGGGAATCGGCCTCGAGATCGCGCGCCGAGCGGCGCACGGCATGGGCGGGGCGATCCGGCTTTCGAGCCGAATGGGCGAGGGCTTCAGCGCGCGAATCGACGTGCCAATCGACGGCGGCCTCGTGACCGTACTCTGGGTCGTCGCCGGCGAGAGCGAGTTCGCGTTCCCTGCGGCGAACGTGCGTTGCGTCCGAAAAAATGAAGGACCGGACGCCGCTCGAGTACCCCATCTCCTCGCTTGTTTCGACGTCGCGGCGAGCACGCACGGGCACTTCGCCTTGGACCTGGACCTTCAAGCGGATGACGAGCCTCAGCCACCGTTCGCGATAGCCGTCGACGCGGTGAAGGGCACCGAAGAGCTCTTGGTCCGGAGGCTGGGAGCGCTCGTCGCCTGCCTCGGGCCTTTCGCGGGCGCCATCGTGCGGGGCGATGGGTCCTTGCGGTTGGCCATTGACCCATGGGCGGTCGCCCCGCGCGCCCGTGCGTTCGCCGCCACCCATTCGAACGGTTCTTCGACCGCCGCTCGCTGACCCCATGCGCTCCAACATCCGGATCGACGAGATGACCGAGTCGGACGTGCCGGCGGTCGCGGCGATCGATCCGCCGGGCGACCAGAAAGAGGGCCCTCTGCGCGACGAGCTGGGCCGATCGTGGTCGAGGACGTGGGTCGCGCGCGCGGGACCCGAGGAAGCGGCCGAGATCGTCGGATTTCTGTCCGCTTGGCACGTAGCGGACGAGCTGCACGTTCTCAACGTCACGACCCGGGTGGACCGGCGCCGACGGGGGATCGGCCGCGCGTTGATGGAAACGGCCGTGGCTTACGGACGCTCGAAGCGGGTGAAGCACGTGCTCCTCGAGGCGCGCCGCTCGAACCACGGGGCCCTCGCCCTCTACCGAAGTTTGGGGTTCTTCGCGACGGGCGTGCGCGATCGGTACTATCCGGACGACGAAGACGCCGTCGAAATGGTGTTGCTCTTCGACCCGAACACCGGCGACGTGATGCGCCGGGAAGACGAGACGAAGCTCTAGCTTCGACGCCGCGATGAACGGCTCGTCGGCCTGGGGTTGGTCGCTCCGGGCGTCGGCGCCGCCGAGGCGCGGAGGCAACCAGGGTGCTACCACCTAGAAGAGGCCGTCGATGAAGCTCGCGCTCTTGGTGTCCACGCTCTTCCTCGTCGCATCTTCGCCCGCCCTCGTGCACGCGCAAGCGGCACACGCCGCGCCCGCGCCGGGCGCGCCACTCGTCGCTGCGCTCGAAGCGGCACGGACGACCGACTACCCGGCCGCCGAGAAAGCGCTGCGAGGCGTCGCGGATGCCGACCGCCCGACCGCGCTCTCTGCCCTCGCGCGAATCCTGCTCGAGCAGGGGCGCTTCGCTGAAGCCGACGCGTACGCGCGGCAAGCCGCGGCGAGCGGCGCCGGGCAGCGGCTGATCGCCCTCGCGCTCCGAGCCGAAGTCCTGGCGGCGCAAGGAAAGGTCGACGAGGCGATCAAGCTCCTCGATCCCGACAAGGACGCGCCGGGAATCGGAGGCCGCCGCGTGCGGCTCGAACTCGGCACGCTCCTCATCCGCGCGGGCCGGCGCGCCGACGCGGAGCCGGTTCTGCTGAAGTTTGCCGACGAATACGGAAACGACGCGATTTCGTCCACCGATGGCGAGGGTCTGGCGATGGTCGGTCGGGCGATGCACCTGCTTCGGCACGTGAAGGACGCCAACCGCGCGTACAACGAGAGCGAACGAGCCGATATGGCCGCGCTCGGAGCCGCGGCGCGCGCGCCCGGCAGCCCAGACTCGCCCGTTCACGGCAGTCCGCGCGTGGAAACGCTCCTGTGGCGCGCGGACCTCTACATCGACAACTACGATCCCGGACACGCCGGGGGCGTACTCGCCGAAGCACTGAAGATCGCGCCGCATCGCGCCGACGCGATGGTCATGCTCGCCCGCCTCAAGCTCGAGGAGGCGTTCGACTTCGAGGCCGCGGACGGCTTGGCGCGCGCGGCGCTGGCCGTGAATCCCAAGTGCGCCGGCGCGTACGCCGTGCGCGCCGCCATTGCCCTGCGCGACATGACTCTGGACGCAGCCGACAGGGCGATCGACGCCGGCTTGGCCATCGACCCGGGCGACCTGGAGCTCCTCAGCCAGCGCGCTGCGGCCCGCTTCCTTGCGGACGACAAGGCTGGATTCGAGTCCGCGAAGCGAGCCCTCTTCTCCCGCAATCGAGAGTTCTCGAGCGGCTACGGCATCATCGGCGAATACGCCGAGTGGGAACATCGGTACGACGACGTGGTCGCGATGATGAAACAAGCGACGCTGCTCGACCCGAAAGACCACAAGGCGTGGGCCCAGCTCGGGCTCATGCAGACGCGCTCGGGAAACGAAGTGGATGGGGTGAAGTCTCTCGAGGAGGCTTGGAGGGGGGACCACTTCAACGTCCGCGTCTACAACACGCTGGAGAAGCTGTACGGCCAGTGGATCCCTCAGGAGTACGACAGCGCGCGCGAAGGCATTTTCGAGCTCCGCTACCCGAAAGACGAGCGCCCCCTTCTCGAGCGCTATGTCCCGCGCATGCTGGGCGAAGCCTGGGGCACCATGAAGGCGCACTACATGTTCGCGCCCGCGACCCCGGTCGCCATCGAGATGTACCGCAAGCGGGAGCACTTCAGCGTGCGGACGAGCGGGCTGCCGAACATCGGAATCGAGGGCGTGTGCTTCGGGCATGTCGTCGCGGCGATGAGCCCGAACAGCGAGCCGTTCAACTGGGGCAACGTGATCTGGCACGAATTGGCGCACGTGTTTGCCATCCAACTCTCGAAGAACCACGTCCCACGATGGTTTACCGAGGGGCTGTCGGAGTACGAGACGATGATTCGCCGTCCGGAGTGGCAGCGCGAACTCGATCCGGAGCTCTACCTCGCTCTCAAAAGGAACGCGCTTCCGAGCGCCCTCGAGATGAATCGCGCGTTCACCCACGCCGACGGTGACCTCGACGTCACCGTCGCGTATTACGCGGCCAGTCAGATGCTCGCGTTTACGGCGGAGCAATTCGGCTTCTCGGGAATCACCCGGGCTCTCGAGCTCTGGGGGCAGGGCCGGCGCACGGTCGATGTCATTCGCGAAGCGTTCGGCGTCTCGCCCCCGGACTACGACGCCCGCTTCCGCGCTTGGGAGCTGTCGCGGCTCTCGCGTTACGACGGGCAGTACATGCTCGCGGTGAGACCCGTCTCCCCGGACGAAGCTCACGCCGCGGCGATCGCGAGCCCCAACAGCGCACACGCGCACGTCGTCCTCGCCGTCGCCCTCTTGCACGCCGACAAGGCGGCCGACGCATCGCGCGAGATCGCCGAGGCTCTGCGCATCGATCCGAACGACAAGGATGCTCATTTCATTGCGGCCAAGCTCGCCGCATCCGACAAGGACTCGGCCGCTCAGGCCGGCCATCTTTCCGCCATCAAGCAATCGGGAGGCGACGGATACTCGGTGGAGATCGCGCTCGCCCAGGTTGCGAAGGATCGACACGACAAGGCGCAAGAGCGGACGGCTCTCGAAGCCGCGCACCGATTCGACCCGACGCAGACCGAGCCGCTCCACGAACTCTACGAGCTCGCCAGTGCCGACAAACGGGACGCCGACGCGCTCGCCATTCTGAGCGATATCGCGCGCCTCGATCAGCACGACCGGCGTGCTTACGCGCTCCTTCTAGAAAGGCTGGTTGCGGCGCGGCGTTGGGATGACGCGCGACGGATCGGCGAAGCCGCCATCTTCGTCGATCTGTCGAGCGCGGCCGTGCATGTGGACTACGCGCGGGCTCTCTCGGCGACGGCGGCGCACGAGATGGCCGCGTTCGAGCTCGAGAGCGCCCTTCTCTGCGAAGGCAAGCCGCGCGAAAAGGCTTCCGCTCATGCGCTTTTGGCGCGCGAGCGGCTTTTTCTCGGCAATGCCGCGGCGGCGCGAAAGGAACGCGACGAGGCACTGAGGCTGGACCCCGAAAACGCCGAGGCGCGCGCGCTCCAACTGTAGCGACGGTCGGGGCAAGCCGGACGACCGCCAACTCGCCTGTGTGCGACCGCGCCCGAGGGGGCCCCCTTCCGCGCCTGGTGAGTCGTTAGGA
>CAZVPE010000024.1:0-36866 GCA_964628155.1 uncultured Polyangiaceae bacterium
GCTTCAGTTCGCGCAGGGCGCCGACCTCCGCGAACGTGATGGCCTCGAGCGATCGCCACGGAAACGGGCGAACCCTCTCGAGAGTCCGCGGCAGCGTCATGGGTACTTTCTGTCACTGGTTGCCGTCTCCCCGCAAGAGACCTGATACGCTCTTTTGACGAGGAGATTCGATGCGGACCCAAAGAACTCGAGCGATCCCGTGGCTCGGCGTTCTCGTGCTCGCGCTGCCGTCGGTTTACGCGTTCGCACAGGAAAACGGCGACGCGGCAAGCTCCCCCGAGGTCGCTCCCGCAGCGCCTTCCAGAACCTACGCCGGCGAGTGCAGCCAGGGAAACGCGAAGTACGCGCTCCGCGATTTCTCGGGCGCGATCGCGCACTACCACGCCGCGATCGATCTCGATTCGAAGAATCCGTTGGGCTACTACTTGCTGGGGCAAGCCCAGCTCGCCGCCGGCAGTATCGCCGACGCCGAGGCCTCGTGGAATCGAGCGTCGCTGGCGTCGGGTGACCACGATCCCGCACTTCGCTCTCGTGTTCTTTTCGCCGTGGCCGATCTCAAAGAACGACAGTGGAAGTGGGACGACGCGAAAGCCGCATGGCAAGCCTACCTCGATTGGTCGAGCCGGTTCCCGAGTCCCGCCGCCTATCCGGCGAGCGCGGCTTCGCGGCAGCAAGTAATCGACGCGATGCTCCGGCAAGACAAGTCGTACGACGTCGTGCGTCGCCGTATCGAAGACACGAGAGACGGCGGCGTGCTCAGCGATCTGTCGAAATCTCCCCCTGCGGGGTCAAATTAGGAAGAGAAGGCAAGTCGATTCCTTACTTGCCGACGATTACGTCCCGCGAGAGAAGTGTGTCCGCGTCCCGAACGAATGCCTGCCAGTGGGCATACTCGTCTCCCGGCTGAACGCGCGCCGAGGGCAGGTCGATGACCCGATTGAAATCGATTGCGTGGCCGTTGACCGCGTCCTTCGCGCTCACGAGTCCGTCGCCAAAGCGGAGCTCGCCCGAGGTCAGGCCGCTCGGCATGGTCGTGGCTTCGGGCAAAACGACGCGCAGTCGCACTTCGGTGTGCCAAGACGTGGGTCGCAGAAGCGGGGTATGTCGCTCGGGGAGCGCTGCCAGCTGCGAGAGTCCGGGCGCGAAGGGGGGGCGTATGACGAGATGGCCGTCGACCGACTTCGCCAACTGCGGCACTTCGGCCCGCACCCGCAAGACCAGCGGCAGGTCGACCGCGTCGGCGCCGTCCACCTTCAAGTCCCGCACGTGGCCGCCGTCGAACGAGGGTGCAATGAGCTCGCGCTCGACGAAGTCGAATAGCCTCGCTTGAGGGATGCGGGCGAGCGCATTGCGCCAGGCGATGGCTCTGTTCCCGCTGAACGTCACCGTTAGGTCGAGGCTCGCCGACCCGTCCCCCCCGACCGCCGCGCGCCCCTCGTACGACACTCCGTCGATGGTCCCTTGCGCGTTCACCGTGTCGCGCGGCATCTGCGGAGCAAGGACGATCGCCGGCTGACTTCGCAGCTCCGCCGGGATGTAGCCGTAGGGCGCGAACTTGTCGCGGACCGTCATCCACCGCACACCGCGATCCGTGTTGAAACGCATCACGAGCGCATCGTACTGCTCGACTTCGCTCAGTTTTCCGAGCGGCGGTGCAGCGAGACGGTTCTTGACGAGCGCGAGCTGGCTTTCGATCCCGATGAGGCGCGCCATGTATCGGAACGCCGCCTGTCGCGAGCCGGCGCCTCCGGTGACCACTCTGCGCCCGTCCGTCTCCTTTCCGTCTTGAACGTGCTCGACGACCCAACGATAGAGGCGGCGCGCGCGCTCGTCGGTCGCATGCTCCGGTACACCTCTCACGATCTCGAGCGCCTGCGCGCGTACGCGCGGGTCGAGGGGTGCGTCGTCTCCCGCGACGTCCACCAGCCGCGCGAGTGTCGCGTCGAGCGAGATGCCCCAGCCAACGCGAACGCTGGGCAAGAACTCCGTAATCGGCGGGCTGTCCGGCTCCACTTCGGCGGGCGGACTCAGGTCGACGCGCCATCGTCGCTCGACGAACGTGCCAATTTGCCTCGTTTGCGCCGGAGGAACCTTGTCACTTGCTTCGATCTCGAGCTTCTTGCTGGCGGGCGTGACGACGATGAACTCGCTGCGCCAGTATCCCTTGTCAGCCTCGCGAAAGAACCAGTGTGGGCTGCTGAACTGCCGACCCTTCGCGCCGTCGCCTGGCTGAGAGGTGATGTGTTCGAGCTCGACGTAATCCCCGACCTCCAAGTGCGGTAGCGTCAACGTCGCCTTACCCGCGACAGGCTCGGGTTCGAGCACGCGGCCATCGGGCTTGATGACGCGAAGGTGCAGCGCAAGGCCGCTCGGCGGCGCCGTCTCGGACTCCGAATTGATCGCCTCTTGCGACTGAATCTTCTGGATCTCGTGTTCGAGCATCTCGCTCGACCCGTCGTCGTGCACCCAAAGCGCGGCGTAGTCGAGCACCCGCGCGGCCGTTCCGTCCATATGGTGGCCAGATCTCTCCCAGGACTCGAAGTCGCGAATCACGGCGAGCCCGTCTTTCCGGTACGGCTGGAGGTCCGTTGCGCCTTCGAGCAAGTCGATGGCCGCTCGGAGCTCGGCACTGTCCGCCCCAGCTTGCAGGGCCGCCGCGAGCGCGCGCCTCAACGCCCCACTGTCGCCCTTTGCGTACGCGCGATCGGCCAGTCGAAATCGGGCCCGAGCGTCGAGCGGCTGCTTGGCGAGCGCCTTTTCTATCTCGCTGGCGGCGGCGCCCGGGTCGCCCGACCGCGCGAGAACCTCCGCGATGCGGACAGCGATCTCCTTGCGCTCGGGTCTTCGTTTCTCGAGGCGTCCCAGCTCGGCGATCGCTTCCTTGTAGGCGTGGCGCGCCAGAGCCCGATCGAGGTCGACCTCCGAATCCGGGTCGAGCTTCTTGATGCGGTCAGCTACTTCGTCGGCCTTCGCGGCCGGTCCGTCCTCCTCGAGCGCCTCGAGGTACGCATGAAGTGCGGACACGTCGTCCGGGAATCGATGGGCCAAGTCGGTCAGCGTTCGAAGCCGATCGCCCCGCCATCCCAATCGGCCGTACAGCTGAGCGAGCCGTTCGAGAATCTCCGGCTCGCCTTCGACTTCCCCGGCGAGCTTGCGCAGGGGCTCCACTGCATCCGGGAGGCCGTGCTGCTCTTCGTCGTCGAGAATCGCCATCAGGCGCGCACGCCAAAGCCTCGAATCTCGTGCGAGGGCTCTGTCGCGAAGGGCGCGAGCCCGAGGGGCTCGCGCGTCCTCGGGAAGGGCCGGATCGCTGGCGGTGAACGACGCGGCCAGTTGGAGCGCAAGGGGCCCGGCGTCCCGTGGCGTCACCAAGGGCTCCATGAGCATGGACGCGACGTCGTCCAACTGCTCGGCGTGCGCGGCATCTGCTGCCAACATCGCGTCCAGCGGGCCGAGCACCGCGGCTCCGTGCGCCACGGCCCGAACGATCGGGTCGAGAGGATTCGGATCGGAAAGGATCCGCGGCGGTTCCACGGAGTACGGCGCGCGCTCGTCGCCGTCGGATTGGAGACGGGCCGCGGTTCCGTCCGGATTGAGTAGCCGTACGCTCGCGGCGGGCGCGAGCACGCGCGCCAGGACGCGATGGCGGCCCTCGCCGACCGCGATATGGGTGCCGAAGCGCTGCCAAGCGCCCCACTCCGAGGTGTCGCGAGAAAGCACCCGTACGTCGTCGACCCAGACCGCGACCGCCCCTTGAACGGCGATTATGAGCTCCCGATCTCCTTGCGTCCTGAAAAACGATTGGGCGTAGAAGACGCCCTCCTGCACCTGCTCGTCGGCCACGGCGAGGCACCGCGTCTGCTTCACGGCCAGTGCATGGGGGACGCTCCGGCGCATCGGGTCGGGCTCCCACGCGACGGGCCAAGGAGCCGGCAGCTCGGCAGGAAAAGAGCGCAGTCGGTCGGGAGCGCCACCATGGCCAAACGGCCCGGCGATGCGTACGCCGCGGACGCAGCCCGCCCGAGCCTGGACCTCGGCGTCGAAGGCATCTCCGGTTTTCTCCGCCTTGTCGTAAACTTCGAGGGCGCGCCATTCCTCGAGCTCGGCCACCGCGCGCCACCCCGCGTGTCCCGGTCGCGCGAGCAGCGCGTCGATCGCCGCTCGGTTCTTGGCATAGAGGTCGGCGACGGAACCGCGCAGTCCGAGCAATCGACGGGATGCAAGCCAAGCGACGAGCGGAGCCTGGCCCTCGTCGCTGCGCGCCGACGCCTCCAGCGCCCCGACGTACGCGAGCGCGGCCGACTTCGGACTGCCGTACGACTCGTCGATCAGCGCTCGAGCCAGACTCCCCCACATCCCGCCGTGCCCGAGGGTTTCCAGCCGACCTCGCGCAATGGCCGCCTGTTCCGCGCTTCCGCCAGGCGCAATCGCTTCCGACAGCGCCCAGCGTCCAACGAGTTCTCCGTCGGTCGACGACCGCCCGCTCGCGCGGAGCGTGTCCAGGCGCTCCGGCGCGGAGGGACGCGGCATCGCCGCCGCGCAGGAAAGCACCGTCGTCGCAAGCGCAATCGTGCTGGCGCGGGTCGTCGTGTGCATGAGTCGTTTCATCGAATGGAGACCGTCGCGCGCTGTCCCAGCCCCCGATCGACCTCTTCGCACCAAGCACGGAACGCCGGATACTCACTCGCGGTGATCCGCGTCCGCGCAAGCGCGACCGTCGTCTTCACGTGCAGCGCGTTTCCGTTCGACTCGACGTCTACGGAGTAGGATCCGAATGGACTCGAGCCGCGTGCGGGTGCCGGAATGCTCTTGACCTTCGCCCCGGGTGGCAACCGAACGACCCAGTCGTCTTCTTCCGTCCGCTGCGCGGGGACCCGCACGTCGAGCTTGCGAGTCGCGAGCGGGGCGTAGTCGCGAATCATGTGTTCTTTTCGCCCGAGCGGGACTGTCAGCACGTCCCCCTCGGCACGCGCGAACCGCGACACCCTGCCGCGAACGTGCATCGTCACCTTCTGCTCGATGTCCTCGAGGTCACCCGTGTCGACGGCCGTCACTTCGCTGCCCGGCAAGATCGAAGCGATCACGTCCTCGACACGGCGCTTGCGGGTAGCCGCTGCGTGAAAATTCACCCGCCATTCCGACGCTTCGACGCCGCTCACCTCGACCCGCCAGTCGAGCTGCGCGGCGCCGTCCGAAGTGAGCGAAGCGTCCAACCGGCGGGCGCTGACGCTCGCGCTCGCGGGGGGATCGGGAAGATGCACCAGCTTCGCGTCCCCCTCGTTGACTTGCAGCGCCACGGCGCCGCGGTCCATCGCCGGAAGCTCCAGCGAGCCCGTGTACTCGGCCGTGCCGTCCAGATAAAGGTCGAGCGACGGCACATACGCGATCATGTGGTCGAACGGAGCGAGGCTCGCAGGGCTCGGTTCGATATCGCCCTTTTGGCCCGTCCTTACGATGACGGGCGTCGCTTTGATTGCGAGCGCGCGCAGCATCGTCACGATGAGGGTCGCCTTGTCTTTGCAGTCGCCGAAGCCTCGGGCGAAAATCTGCGAGCACCGATACGGCTTGTACCCATGAATGCCGAATTCGAGCGCGACATAGCGGGTCTTCTGCACCACGTAGTCGTAAATGGCGCGAACCTTTGCTGTCTCGTCTTTGAGGCCGGCCGTGAGGGCTTCGGCGCGACGGCGCACCTCGTCGTCGGGTACGAACTGATCCTTCACGAGTCCCCAATACCAGTGTCCCACCTCGTCCCAGGATTTGTAGGTCGACACGTGCACGTGTCCGAGCACCTCGTCCCAGGGTGGCTGAAGCGCCTCCTGGGCCACGGCGGGCAGATCCAGCGCTACGAACCGGAAGATACGCGCGTCCCCGCGCTCTTCGACGGTTCTTTGAAGTCCTGGAACGCGCGGCTCGTTGAAATAGAACGTCCGCGACTTCGGCGTGAGTAGAACGTATTCGCTCCGGGCGATGGGCTCGATGCCCTGCATCCGCACGACCTCGCCAAAGTAGTCGGCGAACGCGTTGCGCGGCGCGACGTCTTCCACGCGATACTGAAGCTCGACGATATCCCCAGGCTCGATGCGCGGAAAGCGCACGTAATACCGCCGGCCGGTCGTATAGATCGCCAAGGCGGGATCCTCGGCCATGGCCCCCGCGCCGCTCTCGACCGCCTCGTCGACGGTTCCGTCCTTGCGGAACACCCGGGCCGAACGGACTTGCACGGTTTGGCTGTCGGTCTCGTAGAAAATGTCGTTGTACTCCCGCGACTCCGCGGCGGTCGCGTCCGTGAGCGGCTGGTAAACGACCTGGTGGAAGCGGCTCGCCAGCCCGTTCGGGAAGACCGTCGTCACCTGCAGATTCACCAGAGTCCGCAGCGATTGACCCGCGGCGGGCGTCGTCCGCTGGGCCAGGAACTCGGACGCCGGCCGCGCGTACTGTTCGTCGGGTCGAGGTCTCGCCGGCTCGATGTGCGCAACCTCGTCCCGTACGTCCTTGGCCTGCGGCATCAGCTGGAGGACGCGCTTGAGCAGGCGGAGCTGTTCGTCGCGTTCTCCGGAAACGGCGTAGGCCGTGGCGAGCTCCCGAAGCAAATCCGTGTCCTCGGGGGCGAGATCGATCGCCGAGCGGTACACCGCGATAGCGCGCGGCCGGTCGCCCAAGCGCATCCAAGCCTGACCCGCTGCTCGAAGTGCGCCCGCGCTGTCGGGGTCGGTCGAGACCAGGCGGTCGATCCAGCGGGCGGCCGACGCCGTGTCGCGGCGCGCGACGGCCAGTTCGACGTGGGCTCGCGCGAACGCCGGGTCGTCGAAGCGCACTTGGGCGTAGCGCTCGGCGACTTCGTCGGCCTCGGCCTCTCGTCCCTCATCGCGCAGCGAAGCGGCGGCTGCTCGCAGAAGGGCGACGCTTCTTGGCCTGCGGGCGAGCGCACGCTCCAAGAAAGCGAGCGCCGTGTCCCGTAGTCCCGCCTCGTCGTAGGCTTCCACTTTCGCCAGCGTGGCGGGCACGTTGTCCGCGTCGAGCGCGAGCACGCGCTCGTAGTACGGAACCGCGTCTCGCCAGTTGATCCCGGCCCGCGCGGAGGCGGCGCGCGAGAGCAGGACCTCGATTTGCTCTTCCGTGGTCGTTCGGCGACTGGCAACGAGCGCCTCGGCGCGATCCACCCACGAATTGCGTTGGTTTCGGTTCTCGGCCAGCTCGGCGGCCAGGAGCATCCTCTCGATTGTTGGTTCCTTCTCCGCTGCCCGGCGCGCCAGCTCGCGTGCCCTGTGCTCGGTCGGGTCGTCCGAGCCGGTCGTCCCGAGATACCGCGCATACGCTTCCAGAACCGCGGGACCGCCGTCGCGAGCGAGCCTCTCGAAGGCCTGGGCCGGGCCTTCGACGTGCCCGCCGGTCGGCGCCTCGCCGCCCTTCCCGGTCGAGATCGCGGCGCCTCCCGCTTCCGTCGAATGTCGGGGATCGGCGTCGATTTCCAGACTCACGTCGGGCGCTCCTTCGGCGCTCGCCACGCGGAGCGAGAGCATGGGCGCGCGCTCGTCCCCGCACACTTTTGCCGTGAGACGGTTGTACCCCGGGCGAAGCGTCACCGTCGCCGCGAACCGATCCGAGTCTAGGTCTCGGTACTTGTCGTCGCGCAGGACCGGCTGTCCGTCCCACAACAAGCGGAGGGCTCCAGTCGCTCCCGCCCACACCGATACGGCTCTCGTCGAGCGGCCTTTCAACCGCGAGTCGCGTACGAACGTCGTCGCGTAGACGCACGACTGTTCGACCGGCCGCAGGAACGCGCCGAAGTCGACCCAGCCGTACGGCGAAACGGCCGGGAGAAGCCGCCACCGGACGGGCTTGTGATCCTTGCCGTCGTAATCTCGGGTGAGTTGGATCGGAGCGTCTTGCTCCTTCTCGGGGTCGTATTGCGTCTCGAAGCCGACCTTGCCGTCATTCTCGAACGGTCCGACGACCATCCAATTGCTCACGTAGGCAAGGCGCTCGATCCGCGTCCGCGCTCCGTCGAGATCGCCCCGGCGCCTCCGCGCGTACGCCTCGAGCAAGCCGGCATAAGATCGAACGGGTGGGGGCTCGGCGGAGTCGGAGGCAACCTCGTGCAGTGCCTCCTCGACCTCTGTCGGGTCGCCTCGGTCCCATTCGCTCCACAGCTTGCGAAGTGCGAGGTACGCAAACGGTCCGCGTGCTGCGCCGATCTCGGCGCGCAGCCTCGCCAGGCGCGGCAGTCTATCCGAGACGTCGGCCGCCCCCCGCGTCGGAGCGGCCAGCGAGACGGCGAGCGTCACGGCGAGCGCGAGTGAACGGGGTAGGACCTGGGACGAGGGCACTCGCCCGACTTTCTGCGGCGGCGGGGCCTGCCGTCAAGCGCGGCGGCACACGTCGGCGCGGGGATCTGTTTTGGTGGCACCGCCTTTGGTTCGCGCTATTTGTGCGGAGGTCACCCTCGCGGGGCCGTCGCGCGAGGAAAGCACCGATGCAACCACCCCCGGTTTCCTCCGTTGGTTCAGCCCCGATCTCGGGGTCGATGGCGTTGCAGAGCGGAGTCTTGTCCGGGCTCGTCAAGACGCTCAGGCCTCATCAGTGGGTGAAGAACGTCTTCTTCGTGCTCGCGCCCATCGTCTTTTCCAAGGACGTCTTGCTCCACACCGCGCAGGGGCCGGCGCTGAACCTCCTCGTGACGGGCCGAGCGCTCGCGGCCACGGGGGTGTTCTGTTTGCTTTCCGGGGCGGTCTACACAATCAACGACCTCGCCGACATCGCAGCCGATCGCGCGCACCCCATCAAGCGCGACAGGCCGATCGCCAGCGGTCTTGTCCCTGAGCGCCTCGCACGTGGAATGGCTGCCGGCCTCGTCGCGGTTTCGCTTGCGGCCGCCTACTTCATCGCCCCCGCGCTGGCGATCGTCTCCCTGGTCTACCTCGTCCAGAACATCGCCTACAGCTTCTCGCTGAAGAAAGTCGCTTTCGTCGACGTGGGTCTCATCGCCTTCGGCTTCGTCCTGCGCGTCTTGGCCGGAGGCATTGCAGCTGATGTGCACGTGTCGGCGTACATGCTCGCGTGCACCGCCCTCCTCTCGCTCTTCCTCGGCTTCGGCAAACGCCGTCACGAACTCGCGCTCGAGAACGCGAGCCTGCACCGGGCGGCCCTCGACGTCTACACACCGGCCGCGTTGAACATCGCGCTTGCGGTCACGGGCACCGCCACGCTCCTCACCTACGTTGCCTACACTCTCGATCCGGCGACACGGGCCTTCTTCAATTCGAACTACCTCTGGCTGACCACCCCGTTCACGGCGCTTGGGATTGTCAGGTTCCTCATGCTGGTGAGCGGGCGAGCGGGACGCGGGGTGAGGGCCGAGTCACCGACTCAGGAGATGCTTCGCGACGTTTTCTTCATGTTGAACATCGTCGTGTGGGTCGCCGTCGTCGTGGCCATCGTCTACCGACTTCGTCCGAGTCCATGACGGCGCGCGTGGGCGTGCGGCCACCCAACCGCGCACGCCGGGCGATCACCACGAAGCCCGGAGCCTGGGGCGATCTCGTTCTCACGCTTCCCGTGTTCCTGGCTTACCAGCTCGGGGTGATCTTTCTGAACGTCCGCAATGGCAGCGACGTGGTCACCTCGCGTCTCCTTCGGCTGGCCGCAGGCGATCGCGTCGCGTACTTCGGGCTGACGGCCGGAGTCGGCGTCGCGATGGTGATCGTTTTCGCGGTGTTGGGTCGCGGCCAGGTGCTTCGACTCGGCAAGCTCGTTCAGGTCGCGGTCGAAGGCGCCGCGTACGCGCTCGCGATGGGTACGGCGACCTCTTGGGTCGTCGGCCGACTGTTCGCCGCGCCCCCCCCGTTACCGGCGGTTGACGGGCCCTGGGCCGGTTTGGTGATGTCGATGGGGGCCGGGTTTTACGAAGAGCTCGCGTTCCGCGTGGCGCTGTTCGGCCTGGGCGCGAAGCTTCTTGCTTGGGTCCTTCGGGGCAAGCGGGCGGCGTTCATCGTGGGCGGGGCTGCCTGGGCGATCGTGTGCGCGATGATCTTCAGCGGAGTGCACTACGTCGGCTCGCTCGGCGACGCGTTCGAGATCCGGTCGTTCGTCGCGCGCACGGTGCTGGGGCTCGCGCTGACGCTCGTATACAGAACGCGCGGATTCGCCGCCGCGGTTTGGACGCACGCGCTCTACGATGTTTGGGTCCTCGTCCTGTAGTGGCGACGCGTTGCGCATCCCTCACGCGAACAGGAATTTTGCCAACGCGGTGTACTTGGCGCCCGCCGATCCGAGTTCACTTCGGTAAAGGGTGAGGCTGGCGGCGCGGCATTCGCCTACCTCTTCCGCGAGCTCTCCCCGGAGCCAGCGGCGAGCATCGTACGGCCTCTTGAGTCTCGCCAGCGTGATGTGCGGTCTGAAGGCTCGTTCCTCGGGCTGAACGCCCAGATCGAGAGCGAGCGAGGAGACCTCCGCGGACATCTTCGAAAGCTGGCCGCCCTTGTCCTCCAGCTCGGCGACCACCACGTGTGCCGTCTCCAGATCGGGGAACGCGGCAAGTCGGAAGCGGCAAGCCGCGGGTGCTGCCCTGCCTTCCACGAGCGAGCGGAGGTCATTCGCGAGCTCGTTTGCCGCAGCGCTCGGCAATTCGTCCATGAACTTCAGCGTCACGTGCATGTTCGCCGCGGCAACCCAAGTCGCGCTCGGAGCACCGCTCGCCATGCGCAGCCGGTCCGCCACCCGCGCGACACGGCGCAGGCTCGTCGATTCGAGGTCGAGCGCCACGAATGCTCGGATCGCGTCGGCCCTCGGTTTGTCCGGCATCCCAGGTCGCATTCACGAGTTCGGCGCGCCGTTCGGCGGCCTCTCGGACACGCGCGACGCGCACAGTTCGCGAACCATTTGCAGCCCGCTATAGGCGGCCAGGGTTTGGATCTGGAAGCGGTCTCCGCCGAACACCCGGTGTTTCACTTCCGTCGTTCCGTCCGGACGAGCCAACCCGACGTAGACGGTGCCGACCGGCTTTCCCTCGCTTCCGCCGCTGGGACCGGCGATTCCGGTCAGCGAAAGTGCCACGTGTGCGCCAGACACACGCTTTGCGCCGTCGGCCATCGCCGCCGCCACCTCCGGGCTCACCGCCCCGTGCCAGCGGATCGTTTCCTCGTTCACGCCGAGGACGCGCGACTTGGCGCTGTTGGCGTACGTCACGGCGTCGAGCAACAGAAAATCGCTCGCTCCAGGCTCGCGGGTCATCATGTGACCGACCAGCCCGCCCGTACACGACTCGGCAATCGCCAGAGTCCACCCGCGCGCGCGGAGCGCGCGGCCGACGATTCCGGCGAAGGTGTCGTCGGCGTCGCCGAAGACGTGGGTGCCCAGTCGCGCGCGCACCTCGGCGGTCGCCCGCTCGCAGACGTCTCGCGCGGCGGCTTGCGATCCCGCGCGGACCAACACCTTGACTTCGATCTCGGGAAAGTGAGCGCGATAACCGATCGTCGTGCCCGGGAACGACGGCTCGATGCCCGCGAGCCTCTCGCCCACGACGCTCTCCGGCAACCCGAACGTTCGAAGGTGCGATTGGTACTGATTGTTCGGAGCGAGCGCTCGAATGCGGAGCGCAACCTGCTCTTCGAACATCTTCTTCATTTCGCGCGGAACGCCGGGTAGAAAATACGCAACGCAATCGCCGAAACGGACGCCGAAGCCCGGCGCTGTTCCCGCGGGGTTGGGCAGAATATCGGCGCCTTCGGGGAAGTCGGCTTGCTTCGCGTTCGACGCGGTCATCGTGCGTCCGAGCTTTTCGAAGCGCCGGCGGATGTGCTCGAGCGACGCATCGTCACGTACGAGGCGTACTCCGAGCGCGCTTGCGACCGCCTCCGTCGTCAAATCGTCCGTCGTTGGTCCCAGGCCGCCGGTCGCCACGACGACGCGCGCCCTCTGGACGAGTCCGCCGAGAGTCGACCCGATGCGCGCACGATCATCGTCGACGACGACGTGCTCGACGACATCGAAGCCGATCGCGGTTAGCTCTGCAGCCAGCCATGCGGCGTTCGAGTTGACGAGCTCTCCGCGCGTCAGCTCCGTCCCAATGGACAGCACTGCGCATGTCATAGGAAATGTCAGCGTAGCGCAGCTTGGGCGGTCAGGGGGGATATGCGCAACGAAAGCCGACCCTCGGGTCGCGCGCGCCGGGGGACAGCTCCAGCCGGGACCAGATTCGCAGGTCGGCCGCCAAGTCGCTCCGCCAGGAGCCACCTTTGGCGACTCCCACGTCAGGACGGGAGGGCTCGGCCGCGACCCATTCGCCCACGTTCCCGGCCATATCGTGCAGCCCTCGCGGTGAATCACCGTCGCGGTGGGCGCCGACCGTGTCCGGGCCTCCGCCGGACCGCGCGCAGGGGCCGCTCGCGAGCCCCCAAGCGGCGCGGCGGCAAACCGCGCCCGTGTCTCCCCAGGGATAGCGCCGAGCGGGGTTGGTCGCCGAGGACGCGGCAACGATCCATTCTTCCTCCGTCGGCAGCCGGCCCCCCCTCGACGCGCAGAAGGCCGCCGCCTCGTCCCGCGTCATCCCGGACGCAGCGCGGGCAACGTCCTCGTCGCGAACGTCGCTCCAGCGGCCGCGCGTGACCTCGAACGCGTCGACGCGGAAGGGCTCGACATGTATCGACCGCGACCGCACGCGGCCTTCGGCTTCCCAATCGGACGGTCCCACGGTGACCGTCACTTCTTCAAAAGCCAACTGAACATCGGGCGCTTCGCAGCCGCGAGGGGTCCGAACGAGAGGGGGGGGGCACGTACCGATTTCCACGACGCACCGCGGTCCACGGACCACGAACCCCGCCCCGCAGCGCGCCCCCTCGTCTTCCCGGCCGCGCGCAACGGCCATGGCGACGGCGAAAGCCGCCGCCACGAGCACCACCGCCGCCGCGACTGTGCGCACCATCGGGGTCTCCCTGGTGAGAAATGCAGGCTAAGAGTAAGGCCGCATGACGCCCATCCGCCTCGCTTTCTCACCCGATAGCGATGACATCTTCATGTTTTGGCCTCTCCTCGCAGGCAAGGTGGACTCGGAGGGAGTCGCGTTCGAAGTCGAGCGGGCCGACACCGAGACTTTGAACACACGCGCCTCGGCCGGCGATCTCGACATCGTCGCGGTCTCGGTCGCTCGATGGCCGGCGATCGCCGGCGACTATCTTCTGCTCGCCCACGGACTGTCCGTGGGACGCGGCTACGGCCCCGTCGTCGTTGCGAATCGGCCGCGAGAACTCGCATCGTTGCGCGGCGCGCGGATCGGCGTTCCCGGCTTGCAAACAACGGCGTGCATGGTGCTCCGCCTTCTTCTTCCCGACTTCCTTCCGGTGGTCATTCCGATAACGCCGTTCGCTCGGGTGTTCGAATCGCTGCGTACCGGCGAAGTCGACGCAGCCCTCCTCATTCACGAGGGCCGGCTGACGTACGAGCGCGAGGGAGTCGCGCGCGTGTGCGATATCGGTGAGGCTTGGGCGGGTGCGACCGGCGGCTTGCCGCTTCCGCTCGGGGGCAATGCGGTGCGACGCTCCCTGGGATCGCCGCTCCTGACGCGGGTATCGCGGCTCTGTAGGGCCTCGATCGCGTGGGCTTTGGAGCACCGCGACGAAACGATCGGCGCCCTTCTGGAGCGCGAATCTCGTTCCGATCTCGCTCTCGACCGGTCGCTGCTCGATCGATATCTCTCGATGTACGCGAATGCCGACACGCTGGATGCGGCGCCGGACGTTCGGTTCGCTATTGACGAACTTTACAGCCGGGCGCACGCGGCGGGCTTATTGGATCGAGCCGCGCACGCCGAGTTTGCCGGCTAGCTTCGCAGGAGCGAGATGGCGTCGCGGAAAACCGTCCCCGCGACGGGGCCCGGTGGGCGTTCACATGATACGCTTCGGGACGAATGATGGGACGTCGGCCTTGAGAAAGCCGTTGGCGATGGGCCTCCTCGGGCTCGGTTGGGCGGCGGGCTGCGGGAGCTCCGATCCTTCGTCCAAGTCCGCGTTCGGGCCCTTGGGCAGCGAGTCGAGCGCGATTCAGGACGGGACTGCCGATACGACCCACCAGTTTGCGGTCGGCATCGTCCAGATGACCAACCAGACCGTAGCGTTCTGTTCCGGCGTTCTTCTCGCGCCGAATTTGGTCGCGACCGCCCGTCACTGCGTCTCCCAGCTCCAGTCCCCGCAGATCGACTGTACTTCGTCCGCGTTCGTCAGCACCTATCCGCCCACCGACATCTTCGTCACGACCGATCCGACGATCACGATGAGCGGCCATTTCGTGACGGTCGCGAGCATCCACGTCCCGCCCCAAACGACTGTGTGCGGCAACGACATCGCACTTCTCATTCTCTCGAAGTCGATTCAACTGCCGCAGTACGTGACGCCGACGATTACCCCTCCGATGACGGATCACCAGCTCTACACGACGGCTACCACCGCGATCGGCTACGGCGTCGACACGCCGCTCGACACGATGGGTACGAGTGCCGGAACGCGGCGCATCAAACAAGACGTGAACCTCGTTTGCATTCCAAACGACACGACGTTCCCCAATTGCCTCCTCGATCCAACCTGGCTTCAGTTTGCGACGGTGAACGAGTTCGAAGGCGGCGACGGAACTTGCGACGGTGACTCCGGGTCGGGAGCCTACGATCAGGGCAGCTTCGACAAGGGCAACTGGGTGGCGTTCGGAGTGCTTTCGCGCGGAGGGGTGAGCCCTGAAGGTGGAACCTGTATGGGGTCTATCTACACACGCTTCGACGCCTGGGCTTCTCTCCTCATCGAAACGGCGAACCAGGCCGCGAAGTTGGGCGGTTACGCGCCTCCCAGCTGGACCGGCTCGAGCGCTTGCCTGGCAAATGCCGGGGTATGTCTCCAGGATAGCGATTGCTGCTCCGTGAACTGCGTCTCCCACGACAACGTCACCTTCGCTTGCAGCGCCTGCGATGCCAACAACCCGTGCAACACCGGCTTTGGCTGCCAGGGCGGAGTCTGCGTCGCAACGGCTCCTTCGAGCGCCGAAGCCGATTCCGGCAGCGCCCCGGCGCCCGCTTCGAGGATCGAAGGCGATTCTGGCAACGAGGCGGCCGCTTCGCCCTCGGCATCGACCGGCGCGGGCGGATGCGCGATCGCGGCGGTTGGATTGGAGGCTCGGGCGCCGTGGTCTGCCGGCGGAGCCGTGGCGCTTGCGATGACCGCGCTCGTGCGCGCGCGGCGGAAAGCGCGTCGGGCGTAGGATTCCGGTCGGGCTGTCGGAGTTGCGACACTTGATATCTTCGCGCAATCGGGTTGCTCGGCCGAGCATCATAGGTTCTGAGTCTTTCGCGACGCAGCCGGGCAACTGGCGCCTGCGCACGAGATTTGCTCCCATTTAGTCAATGGACTCACTCATGCAGAATGCGAAGGTGCGCGAGCAGCACGCGCGCGCCCGCTTCGAAGCGCTGCGCCGCCGGGTCTTCGAGGATATGGGTCGAAGCTCCATCCGCATGCGGCTCGCCTGGATTTTGCCGTTTCACGGGCTCGTCATCGTGCTCCTTGTCCTGCGCGGCGAATCGGCGGGTCGCGCGCTTGCGCAAGTCGCGGCCGTCGCCGTCGTGGGAGTCATGTTTGCCGTACGCTTGCTGACCAACGACTGGCGGCTTCGCGTCGTCTCCTTCGTGCTCGGCGTCTTGGGGTATTTCGTCTTTCTCGCGACCACGGGCGGTCTCGCGAGCCCGCTGCTCGTTACGGGCGCCATCACGATGGCTGCCGCCGCGATTAAGCTGCATGAGCCGCCCTGGCTGCGCAACGTCGTCTTCGCCGTGTTTTTGGGGGGCTTCATCGCCATGGCGGCGGTCTCGCGCACGGCGGCCGGCTTGCTCGACGGGCCCCTCGCCGTGACCAGCGGTTGGCCCAGCCCCGAATATGTGGGCATCGCGGTCTTGGCAGCCGCCTTCGCGATGACGGGCGTCTACGGGATCGGCTGCGCGATGACCCGGGGTTACGAGCGAGCCGCGCTCGAACTCGCCGAGCGTCGCGAAGAACTCTGTAGCGAGAACGAGGACCGAACTCGCGCGCTCGAGGGAATGGCGGCGCGGTTGGCCCACGAAGTGAAAAATCCGCTCGCGGCGATACGGGCGCTCTCCACCCACATGGCGCGCAACGCGACCGACGGGAAGACCGCCGAGCGCCTGGCGATCGTTGCCGCCGAGGCGGACCGATTGCAATCCATCGTCGAAGGCTTTCTATCGTTTTCCCGCGGTCTGGACGATCTCAACCTCGCTGCAGTCAAGCCGTACGAGGTCGCTCGAGAGCTGGGCGTCCTGCTCGAGACACGCGCGGCCGAGGCCGGGGTCGTGCTCGAAGTCTCCGGCGAGGCCGGGCTCGTCCTCGACGCCGACGCCCGAAAGCTGAGGCAGGCTTTGCTCAACATCGTACTCAACGCGATCCAGGCGTCGCCGCATGGAGCCACGGTCCGGATCGAGATCGAGGCGGCGCGCGGCGGGGCGCAGATTACCGTGAACGACTGCGGCGTCGGAATGACTCCCGAGGTCTTGGAACGCATCCGCAAACCGTATTTCACCACCAAAGAGGGTGGAACGGGCCTTGGTGTCGCCGTCGCGCGCGGCCTCATCGAGCAACACGGCGGGCACCTGGAATTCAAGAGCGTCACGGGCAAGGGTACGACGGTCGTCGTCACCCTTCCCATGAAGGCGAAGCCGTGCGCACGCCTGCCCAATCCGGGTCGCGCGCGCAAGCACGAAGAAGCCGAAAACACTGGGCCGGCGGTCGCCGGCGCGCGCTGAGCGTCCGAAATGAGCCGTGTCCTCGTCATCGACGATGATGCCGCGCTGAGGTTCACGCTCGAAGCCGTCTTGAGTGACGCCGGGTTGGTCGTGGAGGCTTGCGACGGAGGGGTCAGCGGTCTGGCCGCCTTCGAAGCCCGTGGCGCCGACACCGTCCTGACTGACCTCGCGATGCCGGGCATGGATGGAATGCAGGTGCTCGAGCGGATGCGTGCCAACGATCCGAGCGTTCCGGTGCTCATGCTGACGGCGCACGGGTCGGAGCGCGTCGCGGTGGCCGCGATGAAGGCGGGCGCCTTCGACTACATCCCGAAGCCCTTCGATCCCGACGAGCTCGTGCTGGCCGTTCGACGGGCGACCGACTGGCGCGACCTGCGCTTGCAGAACGCGCGACTGCGCACGGAAGCCGCGCTCGGCCGCACGATCATCGCCGAGAGCCCTGCCATGAAGCGCGTGATGGACGTCGTCGCCAGGGTGGCACCCAAGGACGTGACCGTGCTTCTGACCGGGGAGAGTGGCTCCGGCAAAGACGTTCTCGCGATGGTGCTTCACGCGCACTCGCGCCGGGCCGACAAGCCGCTCGTGCGCTTCAATGCCGCGGCCATTCCGAGCGAGCTCGCCGAGGCAGAGCTCTTCGGACATACGAAGGGAGCCTTCACCGGAGCGCAAGCGGCGCGTCTCGGCTATTTTCAGCAGGCCCACAAGGGAACGCTGTTCATCGACGAAATCGGCGAACTTCCGCTCGGCATGCAGGCGAAGGTGCTGAGGGTCATCCAGTCGGGCGAGGTGCAGCAAGTGGGCGGTCGCCCGGAGATCGTCGACGTTCGCCTGATCGCCGCCACCAACCGAGATCTCACCGCCGAGGTGAAGTCGGGTCGCTTTCGCGAGGACCTTTTTTACCGGCTCAACGTAGTTCCCATTCGCGTTCCTCCGTTGCGTGAGCGCCCGGAGGACGTCGAGCCGCTCGTGCGTACCTTCGTCTTTCGGTACGCCGATCGGTACGGCATGAGCGGCGTCGAGGTCGAGCCGTCCCTGGTCGAGGCGCTTCGAGTGCACCCATGGCCCGGCAACGTCCGCGAACTGGAGAACTCGGTGGCGCGCCTGCTCGCGCTCGCCCCGGACGAGCGAATTACGTTGGCGCTTTGGCGATCGATTGCCGATGGCCCCGCGGCCTCGTCGGTGGCGCCGCTCGCCACGGGGGATCCGGGGCCTGGCCATCCCCTTCGCGCTCGCGTCGAAGCGTTCGAGCGCACCCTCATCGCAGAGGCCTTCGAAATAGCCGCCCGCAACCAGAGCGAGACCGCCCGGAGGCTCGGCGTCTCCCGCCCGGCGCTCATCGAAAAGCTGCACAAGTACGGCTTGATTGGCCGATGACGTTGCGCTTCGTAGTCCTCGCGGTGGCCGCGTGGGCGATCGTGTCGTGTTCTCGATCCGACCGATCGCCGGCTGCCGGCCTCGGTGCAGGCGGGGCCCGTCGCGTCGTATCGCTCGCGCCCTCCACGACCGAGGCGCTCTTCGCCATCGGCGCTGGCGATCGGGTGGTTGGCCGTTCGCGCTTCTGCGAGTTTCCTCCGGAGGTCAAGGCGCTCCCGATCGTCGGCGACGTCGAGCCGGATCTCGAGGCCATTCTCGAGCTCCGGCCAGACCTCGTCGTCGGGGTCCGCTATATCGCCTCCGTCCGCACGGCCGACCAACTGAAGGCCCGCGGCATTCCCTCCTGGTTTGCCGACCCGAACTCGCTCACGGCCATCGGCAGCCTCATTCGCGACCTCGGCGAACGCACAGGACACGCGCAGGACGCGAACCGCCTCGCCCAAGCGCTCAGCGCGCGCGAGCTCGCCATCGAGCACGCCGTGGCTGGAGCGTCTAGGCCGCGCGTGCTCTTCGTCGTTTCGCTGGCCCCCGTCGTTGCCGCCGGTCCCGAGAGCTTCGCCGACGAGCTTATCCAAGACGCCGGCGGTGAGAACGTCGTTTCCGACGGCGGCGCGTGGCCGGCGATCGGGTTCGAACGGATTCTCGACATGGATCCGGACGTCATTCTCGACGCGTCCACGGGCATCGAGGGCATGCCTCGAATATCGGCCGATGTTCCGGGATGGGCGGGCCTGCGGGCCGTGCGCGAAGGGCACGTGGTACCCATTCACGACGAGCGTATCCTCCGAGCCGGACCCCGCATTGCGGATGGCCTTGCCGTGCTGGCGCGGATTTTTCACCCCGAAGCGGCCATTCCGTGAAGAACATCGGTCGAAGGAGCGCGAGGAGACCGTGAGCAAGGTCCGCCTTGACCACCTTCTCGTGGTTCGCGGACTTGCCGACTCGCGCGCTCGCGCCCAAGCGGTCGTTCTTGCCGGGGAGGTGTATGTTGCGGGGTCTCGCGTCGACAAGGCTGGCGCATTGGTCGCCGAAGACGCCGACGTCGTCGTGCGCGTCGCCGCTCATCCCTTCGTATCGAGAGGCGGGGCGAAGCTCGCCGGCGCGCTCGATACCTTTCGACTGGACCCGCGCGGTTTGCGCTGCCTCGACGTCGGCGCGTCGACCGGAGGGTTCACGGATTGTTTGCTTCAGCGCGGCGCCGCCGCGGTGGTCGCCGTGGATGTCGGCTATGGCCAGCTCGCCCACAAGCTCAGGACCGATCCGCGAGTGATCGTCATGGAGCGCACCAACGCCCGGTCGCTCACCGAAGCGGAGATCGGGGGCACCGTAGACCTGACCGTCGTCGACGCTTCGTTCATCGGCCTGGCCAAGCTGATGCCCGCCATTGTCCGGTGCACGCGCGAAGGGGGGGACCTCGTGGCGCTCGTCAAACCGCAGTTCGAGGTGGGAAGGCAGCTCGCGGCGCGCGGAAAGGGGGTCGTGCGCGACGAGTCCCTGCGCCAGGAGACAATTGCGGGCGTGACGGAAGCCATCGGTGCTGCGGGCTTCGTCGTCGTCTCGAAGTGCGACAGCGCACTCGCCGGCCCGAAGGGCAATCGGGAAGCATTCGTGCACGCGAAGCGCTTTGCCCCATCCGGAGAAGTGAACCGCGGAGGCTCTCCAGCCGCTATAGTGCCCCCCTCTCGCGTATGAAGGCAGCACCGCGGCTCGGCGCCATCTTTCTCACGGTCTTCATCGATTTGCTCGGCTTCGGGCTGGTCCTTCCATTTCTCGCAAAAGAGGCGCGCGACACCTTCGGGGTGAGCGAGTTCACCGGCACACTGCTCGGGTCGGTTTACTCCCTGATGCAGTTTCTCTTCGTTCCCGTCTGGGGCCGCTTGTCCGACCGGATAGGGCGACGTCCGGTGCTGATTTGGTCCATCGCCGGCACCTGCCTGGCCATGTTGGGTCTCGGCGCCGGTCTCGCGTGGGGCACCAGCGTGGCCTGGCTCTTCGCTGCGCGCGTCTTCGGCGGCATCGCGACCGCGAACCTCGGCACCGCGAGCGCCTACATCGCCGACGTGACCAAGCCTGAAGAGCGCACGCGCGGAATGGGGCTCATCGGCATGGCCTTCGGCTTGGGGTTCATCCTCGGTCCCGGGATCGGGGGCGCTCTCGCGAAGATTCCCGTCGACGGGCGTCACGGAGCGATCCCGTGCTTCGTGGCGGCCGGCCTCAGCGTGGCCAACCTCGTGTGGGTCGCGTTCGGGGTCGCCGAGTCGCTGCCGCCTGAAAAGCGGGCACTCGCGCCCACACGCAAGCTCGCGCCTCTGAACCTCCACGCCATGCGCGAAGCGTTCGCGCTACCGGGAGTCGGGCTCGCGATCGGCGTCAACTTCATCGCCGTCTTGAGCTTCACCAATCTCGATCAGACCTTCACGTTCTTCTGCGGCGATCTGTTCGGCATCGACGAGGGCGGAACGGGGTTCGTCCTCGCGTTCATCGGGATTGTCGCCGCGGCCGTTCAAGGGGGACTCGTTCGGCCGCTCTCCAGGCGCTTCGACGAGCCGTCGCTGATTCGTGCCGGCACGCTCTTGCAGGCCGTCGCGTTCGCCGGCTTGGTCGCGGCTGGCGGCGTGGCCTCCCGCGCACTGCTCTTTGCCTCCGGCGGTCTGCTCGCCCTGGGCAACGGTCTGACTCAGCCCAGCACCTCGGCATTCATCTCGCGCCGCGCTCCGGCCGACCGACAAGGCGGCACGCTCGGGGCGAATCAATCGGTCGCCAGCCTCGCGCGAACCTTTGGTCCGGCCCTGGGCGGGTGGCTGTACACGAGCGTGGGCGGGCGCGCGCCCTACGTGGCGGCATCGATCGGAATGGTCGTCGCGCTCGCGCTTGCGATGGAGCTACGCAGAGTGCCGTGACCCCGCACGATCCGCCGTCGCATCGAGCGCACTCGGAACCCACCCCAGACGAGGGGATGGCGATCTCCTCGCCCGCAAATGGCTCGGACCCAAGCGACGCCGGCGAGCCGTTGCCCCCCCTTCCGAAGCAGCGCTTTTTGCCGCGCGTGCGCGACTACTTCCTCGGCGAAGATCCGTCGCTTCTCACCGCCCTCGTGCCGATGTGCTTTCTGTCGATGATTTTGTACACGCGGTGGCCGACCACCAACTTCATCTTCGACGAGCAGGAGGCACTTCTCGCCAATCCGTACGTGCGGGCCTCGAACACCCCCGGAAACAAGATCGGTTGGCTGCAAGCGTTCAAGCGAGATTTTTGGGGTCTCACCCCTGACCGTACGATCGGCTCGTATCGGCCCCTGCCCGATATTCTCTGGCGAGCGCTGTGGAAAGTCGGAATGCGCGAGCAGAGCGCGTTTCCGCACGACTACGTCAACGTTCTCCTCCACGGACTGAACGGGGCGCTCCTCGTGCTGCTCGTCCTCCGGTGGACCCGCGACAGGCGAACGGCTTGGCTCGCCGGCGCTTTGTTCGTGGCCACGGCCGTGGTCACGGAAGCGGTCAGCGGAGTCGTAGGACTCGCTGACGTGCTCGGAGGGGCAGGAGCCCTTCTCGCGCTTCTCGCGTTGAATCTGCCGCTCGGCGCAATGCCGCTCGCGCTCCTCGGCGCGACGATGCTCGGTCTCTACTCGAAGGAGAGCGCCCTCTGCATCGTCCCGCTCGTTCCCCTTGCGGCGCTCTTTACAGCGCAGATCGCTCATCCCGAGCGGCCCCTTCGCTGGTGGCGCGCCACGGCCGCCGCATTGACCACCGGCGCTGCGTTCGTCTTCTACGTGGAAATGCGCCGGCGCTGGTTTCCCGTGACGACGCCCCCCGAGCTCACGGCCGAGGCGAACGCGGGCAAGCCCGTGCTCCAGCGCGCCTTTGCATCCGCTCTTCGCTGGTACGCGCAGCCGGCGCTGCCGCATGACCCGCTCAACAATCCGCTCATCGAGGCGACGCCTCCGTACCGCGTCGCCGGTGCGCTGCGCGTCTATGCGCGGGGCCTCGGACAACTGCTGTTGCCCCGCGTTCTCTCCGGCGATTACTCCGCACCCCAAGAGCCGGTGCCCGGCCGGCTGGTCTTTCCGGAGAGCGTCATCGGCGCCGCCGCGATGGTCTTGCCCCTCCTGGCCGCACCGGTCGTCGGAGTCGTCTCATGGTGGCGTTCCCGCAAGAGCGGTCGCGCGATGTCGGCCGCGCCCCTGGTCGCTTTTGCGCTCGTTTGGATCGTCGTCTCGTACTTTCCCGTTTCCAACATCCCCGTCGTCTTGCCCACCGTACGGGCGGAGCGCTTTTGGTACTTCCCGGCGATCGGTTCGGCGATCATCCTGGCGCTCGCGTTTCGCCGGCTTCTCGGCGCCCAGGGAAGCGCGCGCTTGCCAGCGGTCGTTGGGCTCTTGGCGTTCTTCTGGTTCCAATGCGAAGCCGCGCGCCGGCATGCATTCGACTACACGAATGATCTCGTCTTCTGGGACGCCACACGCAAGGCGGTACCTCGTAGCGCGAAAGCGCACCTCAACTATTCGGTCATGCTCGGGGCGCGCGGCGATCTCGAAGGGCGGCTCGCCTCCAACGCGGTTGCGCTCGAACTTGCGCCCGGTTGGCCAATGGCAAACGTGTACGAAGGGGACACGCTTTGCCGGCTGCATCGCGCCGAAGAGGCACTCCCCCACTACCTGCGAGGTTTCTCGCTGGCGGCGAACGACATGAACCTCGTCGCTCTCGGCCTTCAATGCTTGTGGGACGAGCATCAGCTCGAAGACGACTCGAGCGCGCGCAAGGAGCTCCAGGAGCTGGCCGATCAATACCCGGGATCATGGCTCAAGTACCTCGTCGACGACACGTTCGCGAACGGGGACGAGAACCGTGGCGTGAGCCCGAAGTACCGGCCGCGCGGGTACAACGAGGGGCCGAAGAAGGACGAGTAGGGCCGGTGCCGCCCGGAGAAACCGAGCCCGCCTCAGCCCCCGGTCCGTAGACTCGCCGGGATCGGCCATGACTCCCGCCGCCACGCGAGCTCTCGGCTCGCGCTCGCGTGTGCGAGCTCGAGCGCGGTCGTCGGGGCGCTCGACGGCGCCAGTCCCAAGCCATGCGCGAGTTCGCCCACGACGCGCGACGCGGGTATTCCGGCCTCGCGCAACCTGCGAACAATCGCGCCCGGGGTCCTTTTCTCGAGACGCGCTCCGCCCTCGCCCACCACGAGAGGAACGTGCGCGTACCTTGGCGGCCGCTCACCCAGGGCACGCGCGAGCCAGATTTGGCGTGGCGTCGACGACAGGAGATCGGCCCCGCGAACGACGTCGGTGATACCCATCGCCAAGTCGTCGACCACGACGGCGAGCTGATACGAAAAAACGCCGTCTGCGCGGCGAAGCACGAAATCTCCGACGCTCCGCGCGAGGTCCTGCGCCACCCCCCCGAACACCTGGTCGTCGAACGAGATCACTTCGTCCGCAACGCGCACGCGCAAGGCGGGCGGCCGTTTCATGAGGCGAGCTGGGTCCCGGGTCCGGCAGTGCCCCGGATAGACGACGTCCTCCCCCTCGTGTGGGGCGCTCGCGACACGTGCGATCTCGGCGCGCGAGCAGTCACACGGGTAGACCAGCCCTGCACCGACCAATCTCGCGAGTGCATCCTCGTAGAGCGCCGTCCGCCCGCTCTGGACGACGGGACCCGCGTCGAAGTCCAGACCCAGCCAGCGCAAGTCCGCCTCGATGCGCGCCTGCGATCCGGGTACGACCCGCGGCCGGTCGATGTCCTCGATGCGCAGAACGCACGTGCCGGCGGAGCGAAGCGCTAGCACCCACGAGGCGAGCGCCGTCCACGCGCCACCGAGGTGAAGGTCACCGGTTGGGGAAGGTGCGAATCGCGTGCGGAGGGTCACGCGATGGCGTCGAGCAGCCACAGGAGCAACGCCTTCTGGACGTGCAGCCTGTTTTCGGCCTGATCCCAGACGCGCGAGCGCTCGCCCTCGAGCGCCGACTCCTCGATTTCCTCGCCTCGGTGGGCGGGCAGGCAGTGAAGCACAATCGCGCCCGGCAGCGCCCTCGAGAGCATCGCCCCGTCCACGGTCCAGCCCGCGAACGCCTCCGTTCGCTCCTGGCCTTCAGCCTCCTGGCCCATGCTCGTCCACACGTCGGTGTTGACTACGTCGCATCCCGTAGCAGCGACCTCGGGGTCGTGGACGAGCGTCGCTCGTCCGCCGGCTCGCTCGATCTCCGCGGGTGGCGGCATGTAGCCTCGCGGACCTGCGAGGACGAGGTGGAAACCGAAGATCGCCGCCGCGTCGAGCCACGAGCGCGCCATGTTGCTCGAGCAGTCGCCGACGAACGCCACCCGCTTTCCCGCGATGCTGGTGCCGAGCTGCTCTTCGACCGTGAAGACGTCGCACAGCACTTGAACCGGATGGCCGTCGTCGGTCAGCGCGTTGATCACCGGGACCCGTGCTGTCGCCATTTCGCGCAGCTTCGCCGTGGTCGACGTCCGATACACGATCGCGTCGCAGTAGCGGCTGAGAACCCGAGCCGTGTCTCGGATGGGCTCTCCGCGTCCGAGGTGGCTGCCCTGCACGTTCAGAACGACCGGATGCGCGCCGAGCTGCGCGCAACCCACTTCGAACGATACCCGTGTGCGTGTGCTCGCCTTCTCGAGAATGATCGCAACGGCGCGTCCCGCCAGCATATGCGTGCGAAGGCCCTTGCGCTCTTGCTTCAGCTGCTTGGCGAAGTCGAGCACTTCGCGGCACTCCGCGACCGTCAGGTCGGACAACTCGAGAAAGTCGCGCTTCGTCATGGATGCTCCAGCGGTTCGGCGAAAATGCGCCGCGCAAGTGCTTCGAGCGAGCCCTGAGCGTCGGCCTTCACGGAAAGGGCCGCCGCCCGCTCGTTCAGCCACGCGATCTGCGCGTCGACGGCTCGCGGCCCCGTCCCGCCCAAGCTCTCCTTGGCGGCCACCGCCGTCGCGGGATCGAGCGAGCGCAGCGCGTCCGCGTCCATCGACGGATGAATCGCGCGCGCCCGCGCCGGGTCAATGGCTCGCAAGGCCACGTTGTCCTCGACGGCCAAGGCCACGAGTTTGCCTACCGCCTTGTACGCTTCGCGGAAGGGGACACCGCGCCGCACGAGCGCTTCTGCCAGGTCGGTGGCCTGGGTGAAGCCGCCCGCGAGAGCCGCAGCCCCGCGCTCCGCGTCGAACGTCACGTGGGGCAGCGCCAGCGACAGGGCCCGCGCGCAGCCGAGCGCCATCGGTCCGGCTTCCAAGAGGGGGAGGCGATCTTCCTGCTGGTCGCGGTTGTAGCCGCTCGCCAGCCCCTTCATGAGCGTCAACAAGGCGACCACGTTCCCGAGAGCGCGGGCGCTCTTGCCCCGAACGAGTTCGAAGACGTCCGGATTCTTCTTCTGGGGCATCATGCTTGAACCGGCCGAAATCGCTCCGTCGAGTCGAACGAGCCCGAACTCGCTGGTCGCAAACTCGACGACGTCGCTGGCGACGCGGGACATCGCGAGGACCACACGCGCCACGCTCCACGTCCAATCGAGCGCGAAATCCCGATCGCCGACGGTATGGAGGGCGTTCCGAGTGGCCTTCCAGGGGGCGAACAAGCGCGCGACGAACGCGCGGTCGATGGGAAGGGAGGTGCCGGAGCAAGCGCCGCTGCCCAGCGGCATCTCGATGCGATCGAGCGCAAAGTCGATCGTCTCGGCAGCCTGAGCCAGTCCGACCCCCCACGACGCCACCAAGAACGCGGCGCTCACGGGCTGAGCGCGCTGCCGATGGGTGTAGGCGGGCAGAAGCACGTTCTTTTCCCGTGCGGCGCGGTCCCCGAGGGCGCCGACGAGAGCGCCGACCTCTCGCAGCAGCGCGGCGCCGCGGTCACGCACGTGCAAGCGCAGGTCGATCGCCACTTGGTCGTTGCGCGACCGGGCGGTGTGCAAGCGCGCCGCGACGCCCCCGAGGCGACGGGTGAGCTCCGCCTCGACGGCCATGTGGACGTCCTCCTCGTCGGGAAGCTCGAGGATTCCGGCGCACGCCTCGTCGTGCAGCGCGCCCAACCCCTCCCGCAGCGTCTTCGCGTCGGCCAGCGGGATGATCCCCGTCTTCGCCAGCATCGTCACGTGGGCTGCGCTGCCGATGAGGTCTTCGCGCACGAGCGCGCGGTCGTGCTCGGACGACGACGACCAGGCCAGGAGCTCGTCCAGCATGCCCTCGGTCCCCGTGGCGCTCGTTCGTGCGATGCCGCTCATGGCGTTGTGTCCGTGTAGTGCCTTCACGGTTGGGACGCCAGAGCCCAGAGCGACGGAACCCCCGGCATCGCGCCGCCACGGGCCCGGGGGTGCTGCTACGCTCCCTCGGCGTTGGCGTCCTCGCGAACAAGCCACCCGATTCGTTGGACGGTGGGTCCCGACGACGGGCCCACGGTGCGGGACGTTCTTGCCCGGGCGAATGCCGACGCCCAGGCCCTTCGCGAGGGTCGCGTTTTCGTCGCGCTCCGTCGGGTACGACGCGCCGACGAGGCGGTACGCGACGGGGACGTCGTCGAGGTTGCACCGCCGCGCCTGACAAGCGCGCAGCCCATCGCAATCCTCGCCGAGACCCGCGACCTCGTTGCGGTCGACAAGCCGGCCGGGGTTCCGACGATTGCCGACCACGGCGGCGCCGCCCACGCGCTCGTCGCGCTCTCGGCACGCGCTCTCGGGATCGCAGAGTCCGACCTCCATCCCACCTCGCGCCTCGACCGAGACGTCAGCGGAGTCGTGGTCTTCGCCCGGACCCGAGCGGCGGCCCGCCGGCTCGTCCGCGCTCGCGAAGACGGAGTCTACGAGCGGCGCTACGCCGCCATCGCCGCGCGCGATCCGTCGGGCGACGGGGGAACTTGGGACGCCCCGATTGGACGCGCAAAGGACCCCCGCCTTCGCTCGGTGGGCGGCCGGGAAGCGACCGATGCCGCGACCCGCTACGCGGTGTGTGCGCGTGCACCCGGCGGCGCCGCGCTTCTTTCCCTCGCTCCCCTGACCGGGCGCACCCACCAAATTCGCGTGCACGCCGCCCACGCAGGCGCACCCCTCATCGGCGATCGAGCCTATGGCGGTCCGGCCCGCATCACGCTCCCGAGCGGTCGCGTGGTCGAGCCACGACGCATCGCTCTGCACGCGGCGCGCGTCGTCGTGCCGGACGAGAGCGGCGCTCCGTTCGCTGTCTCGTCGCCAATCCCGGCCGACGTTCGGGACCTATGGGTGCTGCTCGGCGGTGAGGCAGATGCGTGGGAGCTGGTGACGTCATGCGCGCCCGGGTGACCCTTCTCGCGACTGTCGCGTGCGTCGGAGGCGTGCTGGAAGCACTCGCCGCGGACCCGCGCCGCACCATCGACGTCAGCCGCATCCTCGATGCCGGACCGCCCGTCGTCGCTCCCCGCGATGGGGCGAGCACGTCCACACCGGCCGATCCGCCCCCGCTCGTCGAGCGTAGCCAGTGGGTGTTCGACCTTCGATGGGACCGCGGGGACGTGTGGCTCCTGGCGGTCCGGGGTCTCGAGCTTGCCGCTGCGCAGGAGACGCCGCGCGCGATGGGACGCTTTGCGCTGGAGCTCTTCGAAGGGCCGGCGTTGATCGAGCGCGTGCGGTTCGACTTTCCACTCTTGGGCGCCGTGGAGCCCGATGCAAGCGTGTCGCTGACGGGCCGGCTGCGGACACGCATCGGCGTCATCTTTCCCGCGACGAAGCGCGGAACTCGCCTCGAGCTTCTCGACCGAGCGACCAACCGGCGCTGGTCGCTTCCCTGGCCTCCGAGTCCGCCTTCCGGGTCCGGCGACGCCGGGAGTGCTCTGCAGGGTACCTAGTACCGCTCATGCTATGCCCGCGTCATGATGCACGGAGCGATCCAGGACATCACCGAAGCGGTAGGCAACACGCCAATCGTGCGACTCAACCGGGTGGCGGTTGGTGTCCACGCCGAGGTGTACGTCAAGTGTGAATACTTGAACCCGGGGGGCAGCCACAAAGATCGCCTCGCGTTGAATCTCCTCAGACGCGCAGAAGAGCGAGGGCTCCGGCCTGGCGGCACGATCGTCGAAGCCACGAGCGGAAACACGGGCGCGTCCCTCGCGCTTCTCGCCGTTCTTCGCGGATACAAGTGCATCTTCGTCATGCCCGACAAGATGAGCCAGGAAAAGATTGCTCACTTGCGCGCGTTCGGCGCCAAAGTCGTCGTATGCCCGACTGCCGTCGAGCCCGACGACGCGCGCAGCTATTACAGCGTGGCCAAACGGCTCGCCGCCGAGACTCCCAACTCGTTTTATGCCGATCAGTACAACAATCCGGCCAACCCCGAGGCCCACTATCTGTCGACCGGCCCCGAGATCTGGCGCCAAACGAACGGAGATTTCGACGTATTCGTCGCGGGCATGGGAACCGGGGGAACGATCAGCGGCTGCGGGAAGTTCTTCAAAGAGCGAAAGAAAGACATTCAGATAGTCGGAGTCGACCCCGTGGGGTCGCTCTACTACGATTTCGTGAAGACCGGTCGCGTGACGAAGCCCTTTTCGTACAAAGTCGAGGGGATTGGAGAGGACTTCTTCCCCACGACGATGAACCTGAAAATCATCGACGAAATCATCCGTGTCGACGATCGCGAATGCTTTCTCATGACTCGCGATCTCACCCGCCTCGAGGGGCTGTTCGTCGGCGGGTCCGGCGGGGCGGCGGTCGCCGGCGCGCTCAAGTACGCGAGGCAATTCGGTAAACCGGGGCAAAAGATCCTGGTCTTTCTTGCCGACGGTGGCCACAAGTACATGTCGAAGATCTTCAACGACGACTGGATGCGCGAGAATGGCTTTCTCGACGATGCCCCGGGCATCGGAACGGTGCGCGATCTGCTCGTGGCAAAAGACCGCGGCGGGAGAGAACTCGTGACCGCGACGCTCTCCTCGAAGGTGCGCGACGTCATCGAAACGCTGAAGTCGCGCGGCATCAGCCAACTGCCCATCGTCGAAGGCGGTAGGCTCAAAGGAATCGTCGCCGAGGTCGACCTCCTCCGGCATCTCGTCAGCGGTCACAAGACGCTCGATTCGACCATCGACGAGCTCGTCGAGAGCGACTACGCGACGGTCACGCCGAACACCAAACTCGAGCTTCTTCAGAGCGTGTTGGCCGAGGCAAAAGTCGCGATCGTCGCCGAGGCAGACCAAGTCGTCGGGATCGTGACGAAGATCGACTTGATCGACTTCTTGGCTCGCGACCCTTCGCAGCCCGCCAAGTCCTCTTGATACGGAACGAGTGAGCACACTACTCGCGCGGGTATGCTTCCGATCCCATCTCGAGTCCGTCGAGCCCGTTCCACTCGACCTCGGACGAAACGCGATTGCCGATGAGCCGCTCGGCGCCTCGGAAGAAGGCGTACGACACGCCGAACACGACGACCAAGTTCGTCCCGATTCCCATCACCTGGGCCGCAAGCTGCCCCGGATCGCCGAATAGGAGACCGCGCACCGAGCCCGGCACTCCGTTCCACCCCTCTCCGTAGCTTCCGTCTGCGAAGAGGCCGAGCGCGAGCATTCCCCAGGCCCCGCAGGCCCCGTGCACGGTGATGGCCCCCACGGGGTCGTCGATCTTCCCGCGCCGCTCGAGCACGATCACGAGCCACGGAACAAGAAGGCCGGCGACGACGCCGATGAGCGCCGCGGAAGACGGCGCCACGAACGCGCACGACGCCGTGATGGCCACCAAGCCCCCGAGAAGTCCGTTGCACGTCATCGCGATGTCCGGCCGCCTGTGCCTTTGCCACTCGTAGAAGAGCGAGGTCAATGCGCCCGCCGACGACGAGATGACCGTGTTGACGGCGATCGCGGCGATCTGCGAGTCGGTCGCCGCCAGCGTCGAGCCGGCGTTGAACCCGAACCAACCGAACGCCAGGACGAAGGTCCCCATGACCGCCAACGGCAGGTTGTGGCCGGCCATCAGACCTACGGTCCCGTCTTTCCGGAACTTTCCCAAGCGCGGTCCGACGACGAGTACGCCGGCGAGTCCTGTGACGCCGCCCGTCATGTGCACGACCGAAGACCCGGCGAAGTCGACGCATCCGTGCCCCAGCCCGAAGTTTTCGCCGAGGGTGGCCAGCCAGCCGCCGCCCCATACCCAGTTTGCGTACAGCGGGTAGAGAAACATCGACATGAAGAAGCCGTAGAGAGCGAACGCCGAGAACTTCCAGCGTTCGGCAAGGACACCCGTCGGAATCGTAGCGGCGGTGTCCATGAAGACGACCGAGAAGAGAAACATGCCGAGATCCGACGGGTCGTGCGAGACGCTTACGAGCGCGAACTTCGAGGCGCCCGCGAGACCGAGGAGGCGAGAGCCGATGTGCACGCCGAACTCGTGATGCGACGAGACGGCGCCTCCGAGCGTCGGCCAGCTGCCGACGCCTCCCATCGCAATGCCGTAGCCGACGAGCCAGAAGCCGACGACACCGATCGGATAGACCACGAGGTTCATCCCCATGGTGTGCACGGCGTTCTTCGCACGCGTGAAGCCCGTTTCGATCATCGCGAAGCCGAGCTGCATGAACATCACGAGAAACGCGCACACGAGCAGCCAGGCAAGGTTGAGCGCGTGCTCCGGCATCTCAGCGTCCTCTCCCGGAGCGCTCTCCGGCGGGGGCGGCGGGAGGCGCGGCGTGATAACGCGGACCGGGTCGCGACGTGGCCCAGATGAGAAGTCCGAGCCCCGTAATGACCAGCACGAGGACGATGGGAGCCAGCGCTCGACGTGGGAACCGAAGCAGGCTGAGAAGCGGCCGGTCGCGCCGCTCCGAACGATCCCTCGGCACGACCTTCGTCGGGTCCTGTAGGTCGGCGAGCATCTCCGCGGCGGACGCGTAGCGTTCGCGAGGCGACCGATCGATCGCGCGAAGAATGATTTCTTCCACGTTCGGATCGATGTCGGCGAACACTTCGCGCGGCAGCCGCGCATCCTGTTCGACCTTGGCGCGCATGACCGCCTGGGCGTTCGCGCCCGTGTGCGGCAACTCGCCCGTGATCATTTCGTAAAGCATCGTTCCCAACGAATAGACGTCGGTCCGCGCATCGCCGCGCCGCCCGCGCACTTGCTCGGGGGCCATGTAGTCGGGCGTCCCGATGGTCGACGAGAGGCCGACCCACGTCAGTCGGCGCGCCGATTCGTCCATTGCGATGCCAAAGTCGAGAAGCTTGACGTGCCCGTCCTCCGTCATGAGAACGTTCTCGGGCTTGAGGTCGCGATGCACGATGCCGTGTTGGTGCATGTAAACGAGCGCGCCGCATATCTGGCGGGCGATATCGAGCGCCTCCGCCGTGGGTAGCCGCTTGCGCCGGCCGATGATGGCCCGAAGCGAGCTCCCCTCGGCGAACTCCATCACCAGGTACATCCGGCTCTTTGCCTCGGGCCGGAGCACACGCACGATGTTCGGGTGTTCGAGCTTCTGACCGATCTTCTCTTCGCGCTCGAAGCGCTGGTAGAAGGCTATGTCGCTCTCGAACTGCATGTGCGGCACCTTCAGCGCGACCGTCGCGCCGGATCGAACGTCGGTGGCTTTGAAGATGGAAGCCATTCCACTTCGGGCCAGGAGATCAGTAAGTTCGTACTGATCAAGGCGTTCACCGACGATCACCTCGCGCATGCGCGGTCACGTGTATCACAGCCCCTGCCATCGACCTCACGACGCGGACGGCGCGGCGCGAAGCCGGACCGTCCGCTGGCCCCCTGGGAGCTCGTTACGGCGTTCGCGGCCTCACGTCGACTGCGTGACCGTTTGCTTTTCGGTGACGAGCACCGGCTTCGCCTTCGCCTTGCTGCTGCGGAGAAAGTAGATGCCGCCGTAAATGCCCCAGACCGCACAGATTGCGAGCGCGATGTACGGTTCTTTGAGGCTCATCCCGGTCACCGTGAACGGCCCGAGCAGATAGAACAGCATCATGGCCAGGTTCGCCAAGAGGCCGAAGGTCGGCACGACCATGTGCAAAAATCCGTGGAACATGTGGTGCTCGCGGAATGCCACGATGCACACGATGCACGTGAGCATGTAGAGCATGAAGGTGCCGAAATTGCTGACGAGCGTGACGATAATCAACGTATTCGGCAACTTGGCGATGAGCGCGGGATCGAAGACGCCGATGCTGTACCAAATGTTGTGGAACTTCGGGTCGAGCGGCGACGGGGTCGTCCCTCCGAGGTACATCGACACGGTAATGACGCCAATGACGGCCGACAGGATGCCGAGCGTCCAGATCGCGCGGTGGGGAGTCGCGGTCTTTCCGTGGAGCATTCCGAAGTGCTCCGGCACTTCTTCGTCTTTGCCCATGGCGTAGGTGACGCGCGCCCCGGTCGACAGGCAAGAGAGCGTCGTTCCGACGAGCGCGAGAAATACCGTGAAGGCCTGCACGAGCATGAATGCGCGGCCCGCCGAATACGACCCGAAGAGCCAGGTGCCGGCGATGACCATCATATCGCCGATCGGCGCTCCGGAGGCCGCCGCGTTGGCGAGCGTATATCCGGAGTTGAGCATGTAATTGGCTGCGAAGTATTCGATGAAATAACAGAATGCGCCCTGAATCGCGAGGGACAGGAGCACCGCGCGCGGAATGTCGCGTTTGGCATTTTTCGCTTCTTCGCCCATCGACGTGACGGACTCGAAGCCGACCAGAATCAGGATGGCGATACATGCCTGGATGAACATGTACGAGAATCCGTGAGGTGCGACGACGGAACCTGCAGTCGGGTGGAATTTGAAGTGTTCCGTCAGCTCCTTCGGGTGGTCGGAGTCCGCAGGCTCCATCGTGACCGCCTGGTCCGGCGCGTAGCTGAGAACGAAGGGGACGGGCTTGCCGCCCTTCATTTCGGGAACTGGATCCCCCGTCTTTTCGTCGATCTTGTTCTGCAAGACCGGATGGTTGTCCGCGTCGACCTTCGGCTTGCCGTCTTCGACGACCTGCTCCTGCGCCACCACGTAGTCGACGGGCGTGCCGTTCACCAGCTGGAAGCCTTTGGAGCCTTCGGGGTGCTGCAATCGATAGGCAATCGCAATCACCGAGAAGACCAGCAGCGCGGAAATCTGGACGATGTTGATGACCATATTGACGCTGGTGGTGCCGGTCACGCCGCGGAACGCGATGAACGAAATACCGATGGCGAACGCGAAGCAAAAAAGAAACATGAAGAGGGGGCTGTTGAAGCTCCCGCTGAACGTGTCGGGAAAGAATTGGTTGAGGAGGTATCCGCTGAGCAGAGCGGTAACCCCGACCATGCACCCCGGATACACCCAGTAGTAAAGGTGGCTCGCCCAGCCGGTGATGAACTTCGCGAGGCGCGCGAACTTGAACGCCTTGTGCTTCGACAGAAACGCCTGCTCCGCGAAGAAATAAGATGACCCCGCTCCAGGGTAGAGCTTGGCGAGCTCGGCGTAGCTAATCGCCGTGGCAAAACACAGCAGAAGCGCCGCGACGATGCCGAACCACATGGCGCTGCCCGCCATCGGTGCGCCGTAGAGCGCTTGTATCTGAAATGTCAGCCATAGAAAGGCGCCCGGCGCAATCAGCGCCATCGCGTTGATGGTGAGCCCCGTGAGGCCCAGTGTCGCCCTGCTCGTGGGCGATCCCGAATTTGATGCGTTGGTAATGTCCGACATGGGGTTCCCCTAGCGCTTGGTGGACGAACCTGGAGTACCTACGTCGGCACTTGTTTCTGGGATGTTGCAGAGAAGAGAACGCAGAGAGACACCCGGAGGAAAGCAAACTCTCCGGAAACATTTCAGCAATGTTTCGTCCGAGTGGCTCCCACGACGCCGTGGCCGACCAATGCGTGGCCCCGATATTTATGGAATGGTTACCTCATGGCGATGGCGATGACCGCGGACGACAAGCGCGACAGCGGGCAGGTCTTGGTGGCGGCCGTCTCGGACTGCGGCACGGCGCGTCCGGCCAACGAGGATGCGTGCGGCACATACGTCGAGAACGAGGCGTGCACGCTCGCCGTGGTCGCCGACGGAGTCAGCGGATACGAGGGGGGCCAGATCGCCAGTCAGACCGCGGTCGAAGTGACGCTTCGTGCGTTTCGCGAAAGCCCTATCGCGTGGGGTCCTCTCAAGCGGCTTCATCGCGCCGCGCAGCAGGCCAACATCGAGATCCACGATCGAGCGCTCGTGGTCACCGAGCTGTGCCGAATGTCGACGACTCTGACGGCGGTCGTCGTGCACGAGGGGATCCTGCACGCCGTGCACGTCGGCGACAGCCGCCTCTATCTGATTCGGAACGGAGAAATCGTTCAAAAGACCAAGGATCACACCGTCGCCGCCGACCGCGCGCGCATCGGCCTGAGCATGCGTCCGAAGGGGCATGTGGACCGGGCGACGCTTACGCGCAGCCTCGGAAAGGATCTTATCGCGGCGATCGACCGAATTACGTTTCCTCTCGCCAAGGACGACGTCCTCCTCGTCTGCAGCGACGGTCTCTACAATGTCCTCGAAGACATGGCGATACGCGAAATCGTCGCGGGCAAAGACCCGAACGACGCGTGCGACGCGCTGATACGGGCAGCCAATGAGCTGGGCACGCCGGACAACCTCACCGCAGCGGTCCTACGGGTGACCTCCGTCGGCTCGGCTTCCCACCCGTCCTCGAGCGGGTGGCGCAACGTCTTCGACCGACTGCTCAAGCGCTGAGGGCGTTTCGGCCTAGAGCGAGAGCACCGCCTGCGGACGAGTCGAAAGGGCGCGCTTGCAGGCGCTCGCGATTCGAGGGGCCGCCCGCGCGACGGCCTGGTGAGTTCGCGCGACGGGGTGGCGAGTACGCCGAGATGGAGCGCGAGTCCCACGAACACCGGACCGAGCGCGTGAAGCCCCCGAGCGAGGCGGCGTGGAAGGCGACCGAGAAGGACGCACCGACGCTAGGATGGACGCTCGGTGAGTCGGCGAGCATGATGGGCAGATGGATCCGGTCGCGGCCGGTGCGTGCTTGGACGAGGAGACGGTCGCTGGCGTGATCGCCGGCTCGCTCGCCCCCGAGACGCTGGCTCGTGCGGAGCGACACCTGGCCATCTGCGCCGTCTGTCGCCGCGTGGTGGCCGACGCGGGATACGGCGCAAGCGAGAGCGCGGAAGACGTGCCGGAGGGGGCGGATACGGACCAGGTCGCGAGCGGACCGGGAGCGGAATCGGCGCGACCCGGCGAGCTCCTGGCGGACAAGTACCGCATCGAGGCGCTCCTCGGCAGCGGCGGCATGGGCCAGGTGTATTCCGCGCTACACGTCGAGCTCGGCCATCGCGTCGCCATAAAGGTCCTGCGAAGCCGCGACCCCGGCGCCGCCGTGCGGTTCTTGCGGGAAGCGCAGACCTGCGCGCGCCTCTCGACCGAGCACATCGCGCGCGTGTTCGACCTCGGGCGCCTTCCCGGCGGCGCGCCCTTCATTGTCATGGAACACTTGACCGGCGAAGACCTGGCCCAAGTCATCGTACGCGGGCCGGTCGCCGCGGGGGACGCGGCCATGTACCTGCGCGAGGCTTGCGCGGCGCTCACCGAGGCGCACGCCCGGGGAATCGTCCACAGAGATCTCAAGCCTGCGAATTTGTTTCTTACGACACGCGAAGACGGGCGTGCGCACGTCAAGGTTCTCGACTTCGGCATCTCGAAATTCGCAGCCGACCAGGGCCTGGCGGGGGCAGAAGCGGTCACATTCACCGGGGCTATCGTGGGCTCACCCCTCTACATGTCGCCCGAGCAAATCCTCGGGCACGAGGACGTCGACGCGCGCACCGACATATGGTCGCTAGGGGTCGTGCTTTACGAGCTACTGACCGGAAAGACCCCTTTTCGCGAACCCACGCTGCCCGCCCTTTCGGTGGCCATCGCCACCCGGACGCCGCTGAAGCCGTCGTCGATTCGGGCCGCGATCCCCCCTGGGCTCGAAGCGGTGATCATGCAGTGTCTCGCAAAGAATCGCGCCTCGCGATTTGCCTCCGCGCAGGCGCTCTCCGAGGCGCTTGCGCATTACGAACTCCCGGGAGAAGCCAGCGAGACCGACGCCGGGACGGGACGCCAGTCATCCCGACGGCGTCGCCACAAGACCATCGCGACGGTCATGACCACGATCGCTGCCTGCGCCTGCGCGGCGGCGCTGGCCCTTCGACTCCGCACGCCGTCCGGGGCCAGAATCTCCGATCGACCGCGCGCATCGCTCGAACCAGCGACCGCGCGAGCCGCGGCCTTGCCGTCGGACGTTCTACGCCCCATCGACCCCGTCATTCCGTCTTCGCCACCCTCCTCCGGTCCGGCGCCGACGCCCGCACCCAGTGGTCCGTCCACCCCGTCGTCGTCGCCGCGGGGCGTCACCGGTCCCACGGGCACGGTTCGCGGAGGCGGCGCCACGGCCTCCGCAAGACCCGTCGAGGTCCCGGCCGCACCCTCGCCGGGTCACGCGAAAGGCGCCGCGTGCGAGCTCTCGCGCGATTGTGAAAGCCGACTCTGCGTCGCCCTGACCTGCAGGTGAGGGCTCAACGCGCCCAGGTCACGTACCCGATTTGAATGTGGAAGGGGGCGAGGGCGCTCTGGCCATTCGTGGAGAGCTGAAAGTGCACGGAGTAGAGTGCGGTCGTGTCCAGCGTGCACCAGGGTTGGGCACGCGCAGGGGTCGTCGACCAACCGAGGGTCGAGAGCCGTGGGTCGTCGAACCTGACCGTTTGCTGCTCCCACGCGGCCGTCACCTTCAACGTCAC
>CAZVPE010000025.1:0-36697 GCA_964628155.1 uncultured Polyangiaceae bacterium
TGCCCGAGAACGAGCCGGGGAGCAGCATCATGCCCGGGAAGGTGAACCCGACGCAGTGCGAAGCGATGACCATGGTGTGCGCCCACGTCATGGGAAGTGACGCCGGGGTGGGTTTCGCAGCGTCCAATGGGCACCTCGAGCTCAATGTGTTCAAGCCCGTCATCATCCACAACGTGCTGGAGAGTTGCGCGCTGCTCTCCGATGCCTGCGATAGCTTCCGCGCCAACTGTGTCGTTGGCATCGAACCGAATCGCGAAGCCATCGCGCGTCACTTGGAGAGCACCCTCATGCTGGTGACGGCGCTCAACGAGGTCATCGGGTACGACAATGCTGCCAAAGTCGCCAAGCTCGCCCACGCGAAAAACGTGACGCTTCGACAGGCGGCTGGGGAGCTTGGCCTGGTCAAGCCCGAGGACTTCGACAAATACGTACGTCCGGAAAAAATGGTGCTTCCCGGTTAGGTCGCCCCACACGGTAATCCGGTATGGTCGCTTCCTGACTGTGCCGCGACAAAGGCCTTTACTCGCGGCCGTCCTTGGCCGTCCACTCTTAATGGATGGACGGGATCGACGCATTTCTCGCCCACGCAATCGTCGACCCAACGGCTGCGGCGGCAGGAGGCAGCTCCGAAGCGCGCGCGGCAAAGGCGCTGGGCCTTCAAATCCTGGGTCTCGTCGGCGAGCGCCCTTCGACGCGCACGTGGCGCGCCCGAAAGCAGGACGGCAAGCTGGTCGGCCTTGTCGTCCTCGCCGACACTGCGACGGATGCCGAGCGTGAGCGGTTCGCGGCTGTCGCGGACCGCTTGCACGCCGCGGGCGCGGTCCCCGGGGTGGTCCGCGTGCACGCCGTCTCCCCCTCGCACGACGCGCTCGTCGTCGACCTGTGGACGACCGGGTGCGCGACGGACTTGCCTACGCTCAACTGGCCGCCGCGGCGCAGGCTCGAGTTCGTACGCCGAGTCACCCAAGGGCTCGATGCGCTTCATCGCGCCGGCGTCGTGCACGGCTGCTTGTGCGCGGACAACGTGCTCCTCGACGACGACCTACAGCCCGTCCTCGCCGAGGCAGGTATCGTGTCGGTCCGTGCGCTCCTGGAGCGCCGGGCAGACGCCGCGAGGTACGTGGCCTTTGCGGCGCCGGAGGTGAAGAACGGCGCCGAGCCCGATCTGCGCAGCGACATATGGTCAGCCGGATGTCTGCTCGAGCTTCTCGTCGGCGAACGGGACCTGCCGCAGGTGGCGGAAATCGTCCGGCGGTGCATGGCCCCGACGCCGCACGTTCGATATGGGAGCGCGGCCGAACTCGCCGCGGCTATCGACGCCGTCGTCGCTACCCTGCCGACCGGCGATCGAGTCAGTCGCGTTGGGGTCGGCCCGGACTCTGTCCGTGAACGGTCCTCGATCGCGCGGTCGCAACCCGGCAGAAGGCCGGCGGCCGGGGCGACACCTGCTCGCCCCGCGCGTATTCCGGCGATCGCCGGCGCACTCGCGCTTGTCGTGTTGGCGCTCGGTGGCCTCTTGGTGGGTCCTCCGAGCGCGCTGGCGCACGGGCTCTTCGGGTTGATGGCGTTGACCGGCGCGGCGGTCGCGACATGGGGATTGCGGCGCCCGAAGCCGTCGCGCCTTCTGCAGCGTCGCGGACCTGCGGCACGAGAGTCGGCCAAAGATGCTCGGCGGGGCCCGTCATCCGCCGATCGCCGCGGGCCTTCGGACAAGGGCCCGCGGGGGTGAGCCAGCGCGAGGCGCGGGTCTCGGCACGGCCTTGGCTTCAAGCGCACCCGAATGGCCCAGGTCGCGCCGGGCGCCCGATTCTTGAGCGACGTCCCCGTTCGGCTCGATCGACTGCCGTGGTCGCGATGGCATACCCGCGTCCTCGTCGCGCTCGGTGTCACCTGGATGCTCGACGGACTCGAAGTGACTCTGGTCGGAGCCGTCGCTCCCCTCCTCGCAGCGCCGGACGCGCTGGGCCTGTCCGAGGCGCAAATCGGGGGCACCGCGACCGCCTATCTCGCCGGGGCCGTGGCGGGAGCTCTGTTCTTCGGCCGTCTTTCGGACATGTTCGGGCGCAAGCGCCTGTTCTTCGTCACTCTGTCGCTCTACGTCGGCGCGACCGCGATGACCGCGGCTGCTTGGAGTTTCGCTTCCTTTGCCGCGTTTCGCGCGCTTACCGGGGCCGGAATCGGCGGCGAGAGCGCCGCTGTCAACTCTGCGATCGACGAGCTCGTCCCGGCGCGGGTGCGCGGGCGCGCGGATCTCGCAATCAACAGCACGTACTGGCTCGGCACCATTTTGGGGGCCTCCCTTACGCTCGCGCTCCTCCACGCCCCCCTGCCGTCGAAGACCCCGGTGTGGCGCCTGGCCTTCCTGATCGGCGCCATCCTGGGGTCCGCGATTCTCTTCTTGCGAAATCACCTGCCCGAAAGTCCCAGGTGGCTCCTCTTGCACGGCCGAGTCGACGAAGCGTCCGCCGTCGTGACCAGCATCGAGAGGCACGTCGCGAAGTCTCGGGCCCGATCTGGTCGTTCGACTCCGCCGGCCATCCCGGCGAGGCAGCAATGGCTCGAGGCCAAGGGTAGCGTCACGTTCGGAGTCATCGTGCGGGAGTTCGCGCGGCGTCACCCGAGGCGCACCCTTTTGGGCTTGGCACTCATGGTCGCCCAAGCCTTTGCCTACAACGGCGTCTTCTTTACATACGCCCTCGTCCTTGGTCGCTTCTACGGCGTTTCGACCGACGATGTCGGCCTTTACTTGATTCCATTCGCGGTCGGAAACCTTCTCGGCCCTGTTCTCTTGGGCCGACTGTTCGATACCGTCGGCCGTCGCCCGATGATTGCCACGACCTATACCCTTGCGGGGCTCCTCATCGCCGCCGCCGGCTACGGAATGCTCCGAGGCTGGCTTACGGCGGAGACGCAGACGGCCGCGTGGTGCGTCGCCTTCTTTGTCGCGTCGGCGGCCGCGAGTTCGGCGTACCTCACAGTGAGCGAGCTCTTTCCCGTCGAGCTCCGAGGGATGGCGATTGCCCTCTTCTACGCCGTGGGAACCTCGGTTGGGGGGCTCGTGGCCCCGGCGCTCTTCGCGGCGCTCGTCCAGACCGGAGATCGCCCGAGCGTCTTCGCCGCATATGCGGTCGCCGCCTCGTTGATGATCGCGGGCGGCGTCGCCGCCGCCGTGTGGGGAGTGCCCGCGGAGGGCAAGTCGCTGGAGCAGATCGCTGAAATGTGACTCCGTCGTACCGTGCCGTTGGACGCACGCCGCCCCCTTCCTCGTCGCTTTCGTCTAATGGGAGTTCGCCCAGAGCCGTTCAAGGGAGAAGGGGGCGAGGACATCGCTCCCTTTCGGAACTGGCCCTCCAATGCACGATCGCGAGACCTGCGTCGACTGCGGCATCCGTTCGCCCGCGATGGACGAGGACCACACGCTCACGAGCTCGATGGGCTGGCGTCTGACCCGGGAGCGCACGCCGGACGGCCGCGTCCGTGCGGTGTGGCGTTGCGGGGACTGCTGGGAGAAACACAAGGCAATCGCGAGTGCGGGGAAAGCGCAAACCCTTTCCCGCGCGCCCTCGAGGCGCTCCGGGTGAGCGGGCTTGCCGTCGCTCCCCCCGCGGAGTACCCCTGTCTCCTACCATGCGCGACACATTCGCTGCCAAATCCAGGCTCGCGGTCGGCCCGAACTCGTACACGTTTTTCCGCCTCGCCGCCGTATACGCGAAGTTTCCTCAGGCCGAGCGACTGCCCTTCTCGCTCAAGATCCTCCTCGAGTGCCTTCTTCGGACCGAAGACGACGTCTCCGTTCGCGCCGAAGACATCGAAGCGCTGGCGACCGTCGACCTCACGGCTCCCCCGTCCCAGGAGATAGCGTTCACCCCGGCGCGGGTGCTCCTGCAAGACTTCACCGGAGTCCCCGCGGTCGTCGACCTCGGTGCGATGCGGGACGCGATGAAGCTCCTCGGCGGCGATCCGAAGAAGATCGAGCCCCTCCAGCCTGTCGAACTCGTCATTGACCATTCCGTGCAAGTCGACGCATTCGGGTCGAGCGATGCCCTGAAAATCAACGCGCAACTCGAGTTCTCGCGCAACAAAGAGCGCTATCAGTTCCTCAAGTGGGGACAGAGCGCCTTCCGTAAGTTCAAAGTGGTGCCGCCCGATCAGGGGATCGTGCATCAAGTGAACCTCGAGTACCTGGCGCGGGTCGTGATGAAAAGCGACGACGGCTCGACTGTATACCCCGATACGCTCGTGGGCACCGACTCGCACACGACCATGATCAATGGGCTCGGCGTTCTCGGTTGGGGCGTCGGCGGCATCGAGGCCGAAGCCGCGATGCTCGGACAGCCGGTGAGCATGCTCATTCCCCAAGTCGTCGGCGTGAAGCTCACGGGTGTCCTCCCCGAGGGTGCCACGGCGACGGACTTGGTCCTCACCGTGACGGAGATGCTCCGAAAGAAGGGCGTAGTCGGGAAATTCGTCGAGTTCTTCGGAGACGGACTCGCACAGCTGTCGCTCGCCGACCGTGCGACGATTGCCAACATGGCGCCGGAGTACGGCGCGACCTGCGGCATCTTCCCGGTCGACGCAGAGACTCTGCGGTACCTCCGATTCACCGGCAGAGACGAAGGCCTCGTCGCGCTCGTCGAGAGCTATTGCAAAGAGCAGGGGATCTTCCACACGGCTGGCGCGGCCGAGGCGCGCTACGCGGACGTCGCGCCGCTCGATCTGGGGACAATCGTTCCGAGCCTGGCGGGCCCGACGCGACCGCAAGATCGAGTCAAACTAACGGAGGCGAAAGCCGGTTTTCGATCGTCCCTCGCCAAGATGCTCGGCAAGTCGGTCGCGAGCCCTGCCGGGGCGGCCCCTCCCGATCTGGCCGCCAAGGCCACCGCGACGCTCGACGGCGGAGATGTCTCGCTTTCGCACGGGTCTGTCGTCATCGCCGCGATCACGAGCTGCACCAACACGTCGAATCCGAGCGTGCTCATTGCGGCGGGGCTTCTCGCGAAGAAGGCCGTCGAAAAGGGGCTTTCGCAGAAGAGTTGGGTGAAGACAAGCCTCGCTCCCGGGTCGAAGGTCGTGACCGAATATCTGGCGAAAGCGGGCCTCACGCCGTACCTGGACAAGCTCGGCTTCCAGACCGTCGGGTATGGCTGTACGACCTGCATCGGCAATAGCGGACCGTTGCCCGAGCCGGTGTCGAAGGCGATTGAGCAGGGGTCGCTCGTTGCGGCCGCCGTGTTGAGCGGGAATCGGAACTTCGAGGGGCGCGTGCACGCCGAGGTGCGCGCCAACTATCTCGCGTCGCCTCCGCTCGTGGTCGCCTACGCCCTAGCCGGCACGGTCGATTTCGATCCGTTCTCCGAGCCGCTGGGGATCGGGAGCAACGGCAAGCCCGTGTTTCTCAAAGACGTGTGGCCGACGCGAGCCGAGATACAGAGCGCGATCGACAAATGCATCGATCGCGCGATGTTCGAGCAGGTCTACGGGCACGTCTTCGATGGCGACGAGGAATGGAAGAAGCTCCGCGTCCCGAGCGGGGACCTCTACGAGTGGGACCCGAAGTCGACGTACGTCAAGAACCCGCCCTACTTCGAAGGGATGTCGCGCGAACCAGGGCCGGTCATCGACATACGCAACGCGCGGGTGCTCGCGGTCTTGGGCGACAGCATCACGACCGATCACATTTCACCCGCTGGCTCAATCAAAAAGAGCAGCCCCGCGGGGGCGTATCTCATTGCTCACGGGGTGGACGTGAAGGATTTCAATTCCTACGGGTCCCGACGCGGCAATCACGAAGTCATGGTGCGCGGCACGTTCGCCAACGTGCGGTTGCGCAACCTGCTAGCCCCCGGTACCGAGGGCGGCTTCACTCGGTATCTCCCTGCGGCCGGCGAGGGAGGCGGAGAGACCATGAGCATCTTCGACGCCGCGATGCGCTACGAGAAGGCTGGCATCCCGCTCGTCGTGCTCGCCGGCAAGGAGTATGGCTCGGGCTCGTCTCGCGATTGGGCCGCCAAGGGTCCGAAATTGCTCGGGGTGCGCGCCGTCCTCGCCGAGAGCTACGAGCGCATTCACCGATCGAACCTCGTCGGAATGGGGATTTTGCCGCTGGAGTACGAGCCCGGCGAAAGTGCGACCACGCTCGGTCTGACGGGCGAAGAAACGTTTTCGATCGAGGGTCTGACCGAGGCGATCCCCAAGCGCCGCGCGGTCGTCCGCGCGCGCCTCGCAGACGGGACCGTGCGCGAGTTCGTGGCGACGGTACGAATCGATACTCCGCAGGAGCGCGAGTACTATCGGCACGGCGGCATTCTGCCGTACGTTCTGAGACAGCTACTTCTCGCCGCGCGCTAGTTCTCGTCGTCGCGCGTCGCGCTGGTCGAAACTCGCGGCAAATCCTCGGTCCGCCAAACCGTTCGGTGCTCCAGAGCTGGCTGAGCTCGACCTTTGGGGCATCACGGGGCCTCGGCTCGGAGGCACGCCGGCTGCACCGGCGTCTGCCCATGCGCTTGGGCCGGCGGACGGTCGCGGTCGCACGTTTTGGCGTGCGCGTCGTGGGCGCGCTGCTTGTGGCCATCCTCGTCGCGGTCGCCTCGCTCTGGCTCCTCGCGGGCACACGCTTGGGACGACAGATGCTGGCCGACCAGATCGAGCGCATGCTGGCTCGAGACGGGATCCGTGCAACTTTTCGAGCGCGATGGGAGCTGCCGCTGCGCCTGGTGCTGGAAGACGTGCGGGTCGCGTCGCCCGACGGCGGCCCGCCGACGTTCGAGGCGCCTCGCGTGGTCGTCGCCCTGCGGTTGGCGTGCTCTCGTCTCGAAGCGTCGTCGATCGAGTACGACGCGCCCACCCTGCGCGTCGTCCACTCATCGTCGGAGCAGGCGCCCTCACAAGACGCATGGACCCGAGCCCGGAACGTTCTGACCGGCAACTGGCGCGTGCGAGGGCTGATCGTTCGAGACGGGCGCGTGGATATCGCGTCGGGACTCGTGCACGCGACCGCCGGAGGAATTCAGATCGAAGCGCATGCCCGGGGGGACAGCGGCGGGTCCCTGCGCATCGCCATTGCGGATGGGCGCGTCCAAGATTCCCTGGGCGACGGCACCCCGCACGAGGATGCGTTTTGCGCGCTTTCCGCCGTGGGGAGCGCTGGCGCGCACGGCTTCCAGGTCGATCGTCTCGAAGCGCGAGCGGTCCCAGACGTCGAGAACGTAAGGACCGCGTGTGCGCTCCTCGACGCGAGGGCGGGCGCCGTCGTTCTGCGAGCGGACCGCGCCTCCGTCGAGATCGAGCCGAACGGGAACTTTTCGGTGGCGCGCGGCCACGTGCGAGCGGACGGGCCCCTCTCGGTTCTCGAGCGCGCTGCGCAGCTCACCCACGTGCGAGGATGGGCGAGCGTCGACGGCGACGTGCAGTTCGCCGCGGGCGACCGCTTGCCAGATGCCCGCGGCACCGCCGAGGCGCATGAGGTGAGCGTCGACGAATTCCGTGTCGCGCGAGCGATCGAAGCTCACGTGACACTGGACCGCGGGGTCGTCCGTATCCCGTCGGCGGAAGTCGACACCACGTCGGGGAACCTGCGCCTCTCCGAAATCGAAATCCGGCCGCTGGCATCCGGTATGCCGGCGCGAGGACGGGTCTTCGGCCGGGGACTTCGCTTCGAAGAGTTCTTGCGCGCGATCAAGGTCGCCCGCCACCCTCACGTGAGCTGGGCGATCGAGGCGCTCGGGTGGGACGCCGTCGAGGGCACGCTCTCGCCCTTGTCTCTCGCGGGCGACCTCTCCGCCCGGACAGGGAGCTTTGGCGTTTTCGACGGCGCCTGTGACATCGAGCAATGCGGGCGTATTTGGGGCTTTGCACATTCCGCGATCGCTGCGCGCGCGTCTCTGAGCTCGCAGGGTTTCGCGATGGATGACGTGCGCGCCACGCTCACCGGCGGCAATGCGCAGGCTGCCCACGTGCTCATCGGCTTTCACGATCAGCTGAGCGTCGAAAGCGGTCGAGCGCGGCTCGATCTCGGCCGAACCTCGCCGCTCGCATCGCTCTCCATTGCCGGCCGAATGGACTCGAGCGCGCGCGTGTTCGGGCGATTGGGTGACCCCGTCGTCGACTTCAGCGGCTCGGTCGACGGCTTCGTGCTCGGCGGCGATCCGCTGGGCGACGTCGCGTCGGTTCGCGGGCGCTATCATCAAAACACCCTTCGCTTCGACGCGATTTCGGCGCACACGGGGGCCAGCCCGTACCAGGTCCCGTCTCTCCGCATCGACTTCGGCCACGACGGTCAGCTGGACGTCGACGCGATCGTTCGTGCGCGCGAGCTGGCCGTGCGCGACCTTCTTGCTGTCTTCCATCTCGAAGATCGGTTTTCGATGCTCGGCGGAAGCCTGAGCGACGCGCGTGCACGCATTCGCTTCGTCCAACGCGGTCCTGAAGACGAACTCGGGCGTGGGACGCTCTTCGTCAGCGCAGACGGGGGGCTGCTCCGTCCGAGCGCGTTCGGCGCGCACTTCGACGACGGCACCCTCGGTGTGGACGTGCGCTGGTGGAATCGCGACGCCGGTCTTGCGGGCGTCGACATCGATCTGCGGACCCTCGAGGTGAGGGATCAGGGTCCGGTCCGGTCCGTGCAGAATGGCGGCTCGCTCGTCGCGAGTGGGCAACTGACCGGGGGAACCATACGAGCAACGGCCGTGGCGGCGGCCCTTCCCCTGTCGCGCGTCTTGGTGACTCCGCCACTCGCCGCGTCGATCCAGGGGCGGGTGTCGGGGGTCGCGCAAGCGGCTGGTACGATCGCGGCACTGGGGGCTTCGGCCGACGTGGAGGTCAGTCCGCTGCGCGTCGCAAACGTCCCATTCGGCCCGTCCTCCATTCACGTCGAAGCATCGATGGCAGCGCTGGTCCCGATACGTTTGTCCGCGAGTGGAAGTCTCCTCGGCGGGCAGGTGAGCGTCTCCGAGCTCGCGGCGAGCGGCCGCCAATTCCGCGGCTCCGCCTCGCTGCGGGCGCTACGCATCGATCCATGGGTGCGGGCCGCCCGAGCCGTGTCGAGCGGCCCACAGGGCGACCGATCGGGGGCCCCGGGGGCCGTGGAAGCATTTGTGTCCGGAGACCTGACGGTCGACGCGTTCGACCCCATCGACATCTCTCATGCTCGAGCGCGCTTCGTCCCCACGGCGTTTCACGCTTCGCTCGGGGCGGAGAGCGTCGTGCTTCGTTCGACCGGGTCGGCCATCGTGCTCGCGGACGACGCGGTCACCGTGCCGCCCATGCGAATCGAGATCGAGCTCCCCGAGCGGCGGGTCGTTCCGGTTCCGACCGAAGCGTCGATGTCCGGTGTCGTCCCCCGGCGGCCCGCTCCGCCGCACGAACGAGTCGTCGGCGCGACGCTCGGGGGCACGGTCGGCGCGCTCTCGCAGCATCCTCCGCAGATCGACCTCGCGGTCGACCTTCCCCCCGCCGATCTCGCTCTTCTCGTCGGAGTCGTGCCGGACCTCGCCAACGCGGAGGGGACACTCGAGGGCGTGCTCACGGCCAAGGGGCCCCTCGACGAGCCGATGCTGAAGGGGGCGTTTCGGGCCCACGCCGACGTCGCGAGCTTCACGTGGATCCCGAGCGAGCTTCGCGACGTGAATGTCGACGTCGCCGTCGACCGGCGGGAGATTCGCGTCCTTCGCGCGTCGGCGCGGCTCGGCGACGGAGTGGTGGACGCTACGGGCGAAAGCACGATCACCGGGCTGCTCCCCGGGGTGGCGCGTCTGGCCGTTCGCGCGCGGGGCGTGCACCTCGCTATCGCACCGGGTATCGACGCGGCGTTCGACTCCGACGCCAGCGTGCTCGCAGACGTCCGCCGACTCCTTCGCGGCGACCCGCACGCGGTCGTCGTCACCGGCGACGCAGCGCTCGACGGTCTGGTCTACCGGCGCCCGCTCGACATCGTCGGCGCGGCGTCCGGCGACAAAGGTAAAGACTTCGACCCGTCGCGAGAGCTCGTCGATCTTGCCTTGCGCCTGCGCCTGCGCGCGCCTGCGCAGCTCGAGGACGACGTGGCGACCGTGCGTTTTGGAGCGGCGGGCGAGTTCTGGCTTCGCGGCACCAACCAGCGTCCCTCGCTCGACGGTCGGCTGGTCGCGCTGGGTGGCGGAAAGCTCCACGTCCGAGGCATCTCCTTCGATGTATCGCGCGCCACCATCGACTTCGACGACCCTCTCGCGGTTACTCCTCGAGTCGACCTCGTGGCCACTACGGAATATCGCCGCGAGAGCGCCTTCGAACCCCCCGCGTCATTCACTTCGTACGGAGCGCGCGGCGCTCGGGACTGGCGGATCCAGCTCCGGGCTCTGGGCGGCCAGGGCGACCTCCGGGTCGAGCTGGCGAGCGATCCGCCCTTGAGCCAGACCGACATCGTTCTCTTGTTGACGCTCGGCATGACCCGTCCGGAGCTCGACGCGATGCAGGCCACGGCGCAGCTTCAAGCAAGCGCCGGACTCGAAGTCATTGCCGGACTCGGCGGCGCGCAGCGCTTCGTTCGCGACGTCGTGCCGATCGACGAAGTACGTTTCGGAGGGACGTACTCGCCGCTGAGCTTGGTGATCGTTCCCGACGTGACCGTAGTGAAGCGCATTGGCGAGCGCCTTGCCGCCACAGTGACGAGCAGTCTCGCCTATCAGCGGATCGTGGGCGGAACGGTTTCCTGGTGGCTGGGGAGCAATGTCTGGTTCGAAACCTTATGGGAGAATGTTGCCCCCGTTCCGGTCTACCCCGTGGGGAATTTCGGGGTCGGCGTGCGCTGGCGCTTGGAGCTCTGAGAGGTGGTCTTGTGCTTCGGATCGGCCTGGCTTTGGGGGGCTTGCGCCCAGGAGTGCGCCGGCTATTATTTTCTTGCTCACGGACGTTTCCCCCGGCAAGGACGCTCTCTCGACACATGGGATCGCGGATCGCAGTCGAAGGTTACGCAACGTGGGGAAGCGGCGGATTCCGCCGTCGCGCCCTGACTCCTGATTCCGCGGCTGTTTGGATGGCAGGCACTTGGTGAAGGCGCTCCGGTGGAGCGCGCGTTCGTAGCCGCTACGAGAGAGAGAAGAGATACTCATGGGGACGCGTCTTTATGTCGGCAACTTGTCGTTCTCGTCTACCGTTGAGACGGTGCGGGAAGCGTTTGCGCGCATCGGCGAGGTCACCGATGTCCACATTGTCACCGACCGTGCTTCGGGTCAGTCCCGCGGCTTCGGCTTCGTGACGATGGGTTCGCCCGCGGAAGCTCAGAAAGCGATCGAGTCCATGAACGGTGCGTCGCTCGACGGGCGCGCCCTTCGCGTCAACGAGGCGGAAGATCGGCCCCAGCGACCGGGCGGGTTCGGGGGCGGTGGTGGTGGTGGTGGCGGTGGCGGCTACGGTGGTGGCGGCGGCGGTGGGGACCGGCGGCGTGGCGGCGGCGGTGGCGGTGGCGGTGGCGGCAACCGGCGCGAACGCTGGTAGTTCCAAGCCCGCATAGTTGGTAGTGCCTTGCCCGGCTGGAGTCAGCCGGGCGGCGTCTTCTCGCGTCTGTCAGGAGCCCGGCCAGGTGGCCGGATAGCTCTTCGCGCCCCGGGGCTGCCCATTGGCGGGGTTTTGCGTTAGAGCTTCGGTCATGCGCCTCGCGATGATTGGGCTCGGGAAGATGGGATACAACATGACGCTGCGCCTGCTCGGCGGCGGCCACGAGGTCGTGGCGGTCGACCAAAACGCAGATGTCGCGCGAGATGTGGCCAAGCAAGGAGCGATCTTCGCCGGTGGGGTCGCCGAGGCCATCGCGCAGCTTCAGCCGCCACGTGTCGCCTGGGTCATGGTCCCGGCGCAAGTGACCGAAGCGGTCGTCGGTCAGGTGAGTGATCGCTTGTCGAAGGGCGACGTGCTCATCGATGGCGGAAACTCGAACTGGAAGGATTCTCGAGCCCGAGCCGAGACTCTCGCGAAAAAAGGCGTCTACTTTTGCGATGCGGGGACGAGCGGCGGCGTGTGGGGGCTGAAGAACGGTTACTGTCTGATGGTCGGCGGAGCAACCGAGGCGGTCGCAATCTGCCAGCCGATCTTTCGCACGCTCGCGCCCGAGGGCGGCTACGCGCACGTGGGCCAGCCCGGAGCCGGTCACTACGTGAAAATGGTGCATAACGGCATCGAGTACGGACTCATGCAGGCGTACGCCGAGGGGTTCGAAATCATGAAGACCTCTCCGTTCCAGTTGGATCTGCACAAGATCGCAAGCATTTGGGGCCGGGGTTCGGTGGTTCGTTCTTGGCTCCTCGAGCTTCTCGAGGCGGCCCTCGCGGACGACGCGGATCTCAAGGCGATACGCGGCTGGGTGGAGGACTCGGGTGAGGGGCGCTGGACGGTGCAGGCGTCGATCGACCAGAGCGTTCCTGCTCCCGTCATCACCCTTTCGCTTCAGACGCGGTTCCGGTCGCGGCAAGACGAGTCGTACGGGGCGAAGATTCTGGCGGCGCTCCGCAACCAGTTTGGTGGACACGCGGTCAAGAAGGCGTGATGACGGGCGGTCCGCGTGCCCGAGCTCCCGGACGTCGAGGTCTACGTCGCCCACCTGCGCCGTCGCACGCTTGGAGAAGTGCTCGAGCGGGTACGGATCGCTTCGCCGTTCGTCCTCCGATCCTACGATCCTCCGATTCGCGCGGCCGATGGTAAGCGGGTACACGCGATCCGGCGCGTCGGAAAGCGCATCGTTTTCGGCCTAGAGGATGACCTCTGGCTCGTCGTGCACCTGATGATCGCCGGCCGGCTTCGCTGGCGGGACGCAGGGGCGAAAGTCCCGGGCAAAGTGGGTCTCGCGGCGTTCGACTTTTCGTCGGGGACCGCTTTGCTGACGGAAGCGTCGTCCAAGAAGCGCGCGTCTCTGCACCTCGTGCGCGGGGAGAGCGCGCTGCGCGACGTCGACCCGGGTGGCATCGAGCCGCTCGACGCCGACTTGGAAGCCTTTGCGTCCGTGATCCGACGCGAACGGCACACGCTGAAACGGGCGCTCACCGACCCGCACCTCTTCAGCGGCATCGGCAACGCGTATTCCGACGAGATTCTTTGGCGCGCGCGTCTTTCTCCGATGCGCCCGACGAGCGCCATGGCCGACGAGCAAATCGCAGTCCTTTACGCGGCTACGCAGGCGACCCTTCGCGAATGGACCGAGCGGCTGATGGCCGAGGCGGGAGACGATTTCCCGGAAAAAGTAACCGCGTTTCGTCCGGGCATGGCGGTCCACGGTCGCTATCGGGAGGCATGCCCAGCGTGCGGTGCTCCCGTGCAGCGCATCGCTTACGCCGAGAACGAGGCGAATTACTGCGCCCGCTGTCAAACCGGCGGCAAGCTCCTTGCGGATCGTTCTCTCTCGCGCCTGCTCCGTGGCGACTGGCCGAAGACCCTCGACGAGCTCGAACGCCTGCGGACGTCCGGGCGTTGAGTCACGCGCCTCGCGCCGAGAGCAAAGGCTCGTCTTTCAACCCCAGCACTTCGTAGGCCAGGACGGGCTGCTGCCGCCCCTTTACCGTGAGCTCGCGAACGGGCCGCGCGACCACGACGTGCTTGGTGAACCCGTAGGTGGCTTCGCTGATGAGCACATCGACACCGAGCTCCTTCGTGCTCGTTTCGAGCCGCGAGGCGAGGTTCACCGCGTCCCCGATGACCGTATACTCCATCCGTCTCTCGCTTCCGATGTTCCCGGCAACGACGATGCCCGTGTGAATGCCAATCCCGGTTCGCAACGTGGGAAGGCCCCGCGCCGCGAGCCCCTGGTTCAGGTCGGCGAGCGCGCGGCGCATTCGCACCGCGGCGCGCACGGCGTTTGCTGCGTCGCCGGGCTTGGGAACCGGCGCTCCGAAAACGGCCATGATCGCGTCGCCGATGTACTTGTCGACCACGCCCCCTTCGTGCATCACGATGCCGACCATCTCCGTGAAATACTCGTTGAGAAGGGCGACGAGGTCTTGGGGGGCCATTTTTTCGCTGATCGTGGCGAAGCCGCGGATGTCCGTGAAGAGGATCGAGACCTGAAGCGACTCGCCCCCGAGCGCCACTTTTCCCGCAAGCAGGTGATCCATCACGGACGCGGTCATGTATTTGCCGAAGGTCGTTCGCAGCTTGTCGCGTTCCTTCAGCCCGTCGACCATCGTGTTGAAACCTCTTGCGAGCGCCTCCAGCTCGTCGCCCGTGTGCACCGGCTCGACGTGCGCGTATTCGAGCCTCTCGACCCGTTCGATCGCCGTGTTGACCTGCCGTAGGGCCCGCGACATCACCGAAGCGAGCCGCCATCCAAATCCCACCGACAATGCCGCGGCGGCTGCAAGGACAGCCAGTGCGTAAGCGAGATTGCGACGGACGATGGCACGGATGTCGCCCACATCGAGCGCCGCGAACATTTCGATTTTTCCGAGGCGGCCGTCCAGCTGGTGGGGCTCGAATCGCTGAACGGCCCACGAACGACCGGAGCCTTCCAAGATGGTCGTGGCCGTTCTCCGTGCCGCGCTCACTGCGCCACTCGGAAAGTCCTGCGTTGCGCCGACGACGCGAATGGTCTCGCCTTCGACCGCGGCCAGGGCCAACTCCAGTCCCAACTTGGCGCGCGTGTTCTTGAGATACTCCCCGTTCACCGGGAGACAGGCGACTACGGCGCCGGCGCCCGCGACCGGAGCGCCAATGACGTACGCGGGGGGCGCGTTCGACGCGGGCGATTCACAGCCGTGCTCGACGACCCCCTTGAACGCCTTGCCATTCGCAACGTCCGCCAACTCGGCAATCTGGCGCAGGGATAGGGGCGGATGCTCGCAGCCCATCTGCGCCAGCACCCGACCATCGCCCTCGACGACCAGGATGTCGATGGCTGGGTAAACTTCGACGAAGAGCGCGAGGAGCAGTCGGACGCGCGACGCATCCTGCGATTCGAACGCGTCTCGGGTGGCGCCGTCGGTGGCCACGATTCTCGAAGCAAGGGCCAAGTCGGCGATGTCGTCGTCGAGCTCCGTCTGAAATGAGCGTTCGGCTTCCGACACTCGGTCGTCGACTTCGTCGACGAGCTGCCGGTGCAGCAACCAAGAGAGAACCGGCAATGCCACGAGCATCACGGCGATCGAAAGCGAAACGAGCGCCGTGAGCTTGGCGCGAACGCTTGGCAGGCGTAGCCGCATGGCCGCTCGAAAATGGGTGCTCATTGCGCCGCGTTCGGCGCCCTGGCCTTCGTGCGCGGCTGCGCCTTCCTGGAGTTCCCCTGTTTACGCGCGCCGCTGCGCGCCGGAGATAGGCCGGATGTTCGCCATCGCCGCGATGCCGTCGGCCGTCACGGCCACGGGGACGACCGGGTCCGCGGGGCGCGAGGTCGGCTTCTCGGCGAAGTCGCTCTGGCGCGCCAAGCCGCGGCTTCCGCGCCGATGGAAGTACTCCTCCTCGATGAACTGTTGAAACTCCCGGAAAGAGACACTCTGGTCGGAGATCGAGTCGAGCCGGCGCGTGACCTTGAGGAGACTCATCGCAGAAAGCATCGCGTTGACCGCCGTGTAGAGCGCCGGCGTGGAGTAGAGAACGATTTTGAAGCCCAGGGCGTGGAGCTGGTCCGACGGAAGCAGCGGCGTCTTGCCCCCTTGGATCAAGTTGATGACCTTGTGTCCGGGCACCTCGTCGCCGATTCGCTTCAGAGCTTCGACCGATGGAAGACCGTCGATCAACGTAACGTCCGCGCCTGCCGCGTGGAACTCCTTGGCGCGTGCAATTCCTTCGTCCATCGACGTGGCATCGGTCCGCGCGACTACGACGAGCGGCGTCTGGCGGGCTTGCAGGGCGCAATCGAGCTTGCGCAGGTATTGGTCGAGGGGAATGACGCTCTTTCCGGCGGCGTGTCCGCACCGCTTCGGAAATACCTGGTCTTCGAGGATCATCGCGGCCGCGCCGGCGTGCTCGAGCTCGTGGACCGTCCGGGCGACGAGATCCTCGTTGCCGTAGCCGTTGTCGGCGTCGACGACCAACGGGATTCTCAGCGCGTGGGAGATGTTCTTCGCGACGAGCGCAGTCTCCACGAGGCTAGTCAGGCCGATGTCCGGATTGCCGAGAAGGCTGGCTGCGATGCCGTATCCGCTCATGAAAACGGCCGGAAAGCCCGCCCGCTCCAGGACCATCGCGCTGAGCACGTCGTAGCACCCAGGCAGCTCGATCCCCGTTGGACCTTCGAGCATCTCGCGGAAGCGCTCCGCCATGTGATTGATCGACTTCATGAAACCTCCAACAACCAACGGGAGCCGCGGGCCGAGATAGACCGCTGGCTACTCTACCCCGAATATTCAAGTGTGCACGTCAGAAGGCATGGCTGCCAAAACTAGAAGGATAGTTGCATGCGCGCCGACATCGGGCCGAGCATCACGCGGGCGCCGCCCGTCCTTTCGCCCGCCGTAGAAAGCGAGGACACGGTCGAAAAGAGTGTTATTCCTCCGACGACCACGGCGGCCGCGGTCATTGCGTCCGCGATGACCGAGTACGTCGTCGTCAGGCTGGCGTCGTGATTGAGTTGAGCGCTCGTTGTCGGAAACGTGTCGCGTGCGTGTCTCAGGTCGTTCGCCTCGGTGTTCGCGAGAAGACCGAACGTCACGGCGCCTGCAGTCAAGGCGCCGGTCGCCACCCAGCCGACGACGCGGAGGGCCGATCCATTCCCGCGCGACGGGGGGACTTCGCTCGGAAGGTTCGTCCGTTGCGGCGGGGCGAAGAGCTGGGCCCCATCCAGCGGGACCGGTAGCTGCAGCGAAACGGAAACGTTGTCGTCGGCGGCCACGTCCACGTAGCGTGTGACGGCGGGCCTACCGGACATCGTGGCGACCACCTTCCGGTGTCCGATGCTGACGAGCAGTGGCTCATCGATTGGCGTTTTGCCAATCAATTGGTCGTCGATCGTGAGCTCGGCACCTGGCGGAGTGGTGGTGATGCTCAAATGGCCGACGCGCGTCTTCAGCACCTCGACGCTGGCCTCGACCTCGGGGCGGTGACCGTCCGTCGGATTCGACTCCGTGAGGTAACGCTTGAACGTGGTAAGCGCGGCCGCGTAATCCTGGAGCTGGTACTCCGTTTCGCCGATGTTGTAGAGAACCGCCGCGTTCGGGGCGAGCCCGTACGCACGCTTGAACTCCACGAGCGCCGCCCGGTAATCCGTTTCGCTGTAGAGGACGACGCCGCGCTGAAAGTGCTTGCCGGCTTCGCGAATCGGGGACTCTGCCTCCTCGGCCCCGGCGTCGGGTGCGAACGCGAGCGCAATCGGAAAGACGAGCACGGCCAAGGCCAACGAGAAACGACGACGAACGGATGCGGTCATTGGGTCCCATACGGGTTGCTCGTACTGATCGCGCGGAGCGGCTGTCGCGGGGTTGGCGTCGTTTCAGCCTGCCGCGCCGGGGCGGGCGCGGAAGGCGGCGGCGCGCCCGGACCATCTGCGAGAGGCGCGGAGTTGGACGCCGGCGTGGAGTGGCGTGGCGGCCGGTTTTGGACCGGGGCAGGCGCGACGACGACGGGTTGGCGAAACGTTTGGGGGGCCGGGCGATGATTGAGGCTCACGTCGATCGACACGTCGTTCGCGAAAGTGACGTCTTCCATCTTCGTGTCGTACCCGTCGGCGGACGCGGTAAGACGATGAATCTGGTTGTCTTTCGGGTACCGCGCTCGGAATGGGTTGCTCAGCACGAGCGCCCCGTCGATGGTGATTTGTGCAGTCGCGGGCGAAACCCGGAGCGACACGTCGACGTACTCAGGCTCTTCCCGTGGCGGAGCCGGAGAAGCAGCCGGCGAAGGGAGCGCGATCGCTCGAGCCGTCGGCGGTCCTGTGCGGCTTGCCAGTACGACGAGGATCGCCCCCAAAAGTACAGCACCGACACTCGAGAACAGAACGGCGGCCCGTTTGGTCGGGGATGCCTGCACAGTCTGCGTGTCGGCCACCGACGCCCCGAGCGTCGCGGTCGTCGCCGGTACGGAACGCGAGACGCCGCTGCTGGGTGCAAAACTGCTGGTCGGCGTGAAAAGCGGCGCCGTCGCGTCCCTCGGCCCGTCGCAGCTGATGTTCGCGCTCGTCGGCGTTCCCGTGAATTGGCCCTGGAGCGAGGGCACCGTGCCCGAACGGGGGCCGCCTCGCACGCGGGTGAGGGCCTCCTCGATCACGGCGTTCATCTTGCGACGTTCTTCGGTAAACGATTGGGCGACCATCCCGCCGATTTCGCGCATCGTAAGGGTGTCGTCCCGGCGAGCGAGATGAGCCTCCAGGTCCGTCAGCAGATCGAGCGCCGTCGCGTAGCGCTCCTCCCGCTCGAAGGCCATCGCGCGGGCGCAGATGCGCTCGAGTTCTTCCGGCGCGTCGGGTCGAACCCCACGCAGCGCGGGCGGTCCTTCCCGGACGATCCGCGTCAGGATCTCGACCTCGTTCATCCCGGGCCACAGTCGGCGCCCGGCGGCCGCCTCCCAAAGCATGACCCCGGCCGAGTAGACGTCGGCCCGCCGATCGACCTTGGTCCCCTTCGCTTGCTCGGGCGCCATGTAGGCGACCCGGCCTTTCAAGACGCCGATCTTCGTTTCGAGCGACGAGTCGACGGCCTTCGCAATCCCGAAATCGAGCACCTTGGTCTGACCGTTGAACGTCACGAAGACGTTGAGCGGGCTCACGTCCCGGTGGACGATTCCCAGCGGTTCCCCGTCGAATTCGCGGAGCTCGTGAGCGTGGTGCAACCCCAGGAGGGCCTCGGAGACGACCCGTAGCTGCGACCCGATCGACAGCTGCCCCCCCAATCGCTTTGCGATTCGGTGGAGCGAACGGCCGTCGAGGAATTCCATCACCATGTAGTGACGATTGCCGTCGGAGCCGACTTCGTTGGTCTGCACGATGTTCGGGTGGATCAATCGAGCGGCGAGTCGGGCCTCCTCGAGGAACATGGTGACGTACGTTTCGTCGTCGGAGAGCTCGGGCTTCAGCTCCTTCACCACCAGGAGTTTGCTGAAGCCGCCCGGCCCCTGAGAGGCGGCTAGATAGACATTTCCCATACCGCCGCGAGCCAGCTCCGCGATGAGGTGGTATTTCCCGATCTCGGGGCCTATCTCCAATTGTAGTGACGTAGATGTCATCATCGACTCGATGCTTTGTAGGGCTTTGTGTAGGGGCGATTCGCCGCGAATCGTTTTGAACGAATCGAAGGAGAGCACAAGTCAGACCATCACGTCTCGTTGCCGGCGGCATGTCAAGCCGATGACGCTTGCGATTTGATGACCTGCGCGCGAGAGCATCCTCTCTCGCAGCCCCGTGCCGGATTGTCCATCGCCGGGCGCAACAAGTACGAAAATGTTTCGTGGAGTCGGCGACCTCCACCCACGAAACACGACCGCCTCACTCATACGGATGAGGCTTGGCCCCCCCGGACGGCCGCTGCTCACCCGCCGAGGTCTAGAGACCCCGGGCGACTACCGTGCCGCGTCTGCGCAGCAGCGGAAGCCGGTCGAATAGTCAAGGTGCGACACCGGGTGGGCGGTCGTTCTGTAGTTGCATCCGTCGCCGTTCAAATGCGTGTCGAGGTAGTAGCCGCCCTGAAACGTGCCCTGCGGATCGTCGACCCACTCGTGTAGGTTGCCCACCATATCGAATATGCCGTACTCGTTGGTGCATCCGGCGCGCTCCCCCGTGCGCGTCAGCGTTCCCTCGAGCTGATTGAGGCGAGGGTCTTCCATGTTCCCGGCGTGACCCCACATCCAGCGATGCTCCTCTTTTCCGTCGAGCTGCGGATTGAAGAAGCGCATGCCGCTCCGACCGTTGTCGTTGCACCGGCCGACTTGCCGATCGTTTCCGTAAGGGAAGACGGTTGCCCTCGGCCCCATACAGGCGTTGCGCCACTCGTCGGGCTTGCAAAGACGCTTGCCGCTGCGCTCGCACGCTTGGCGGGCCGCGACTCCGCTGATGTATCCCTGGGGATAGACGGCCGGCAAACTCACTGCCCTCACAGCGGCGTCGCGCGGCACGACCTCGTAATATGGCCACGAGCGCTCCTGGCCATTCGGGAGCTCCTCCACCAGGGAAGCCTCGTAGACATCGATACAGTAGCGACCCTCGACGTTCGCCATGCCCCCGGGGCACCCGGAAGAGTCGCGAGGGCCGGCCGGCACGATGATGCTCGCAATCGGATCGTCTCTCCTGGGCGTGGCTTGCCTCGACGTGGCTCCAACTCCAGCGCCTCGCTTTCTTCCTTTCGAACGGCCATGGGACTTCGACGGCGGGCGCTTCGCGCGCCCGACGCGCCGGACCCTAGCGACGGTTTCGCCCGACGAGATCGCGAGCCGCAACTTCGCGGGCGCCTCCCCGCGGACCGTTGGAGTAACGGCCGCTGGAACGCCGCCCGCGCCGGCCGGACTTGCGAGCCCGAGCCCTGGGGTTGCGTCCGCGCTCATCCACAAGACGAGCGAAGCGGCGATCACCGAGAAGATGAGCACGTACTAAGATCGATACATTGGATAGGGCGGCTTTGGGAACCCCCTTTCGACCCTCCAAGGTGTGTGGGGCGACGTAGACGAATTTCGCTTTCACGTGCTGAACGGCCACAGTGAGGCCGGTTGCTACACACGCTCCATTCCTCGGGCTCTCGCGCTCGGGCGCTCTCCCTTCGCCCCTCGTTGCCGCATTTTTTCGTGCAGCTTCCAGCGTGAGGACGGCCTTTTCGTTTCTCGCGAAGTCGCCGGTCGTCGTGCTCGGGCAGCTCGAAAGTCTGCCTCCGCGCGCCGACCGGCAATCTACGACCGCATCGAAGCCGGTCTTGCTCCGGCGGCCCTCGCTATTTTGCGGGCGGGCTTTTTCGCGCCGAAGGCTTTCGGGTCTGCGCGCCTTTTCGCGCATTGCTCCGCTTGGGAGCCGCGGATTTGCGGATGGACGGGCTCGCGCTCCGGCTCGCCGATCCACGTCGCGACGCGCTCGCGCTCGTACGGCGTGCCGCGCTTCGCGGGGTCGCCGACCTGCGTCCCCGCTCGCTCGGCTCCGCGCTGTCTTTCGTTTCGGTGGCGGTCTTTTGCGATGGGGTGCGCCGGGTCGGTTTTTTTGTCTGGGGCATCTTTCTTCTCCTTGGGTGCGCGCGCGAGGCGCACGCGAAGGCGCGCGGGCTGCACGCCGCACGCCAACGTTCGAGGAAAGGCGAAAGCGTGCGGTTTGGCGCCGCCTTTTCGCCGACCGCAACCGCGAGCGGTCGCCGTTCCATGTACGATTGTTTCCCGATGCCCTCGAAGCGCCCGTCGACCCCACCCTCGTCGCACGTCGGCCTCGTGCTCGCGGGGGGCTCGGCGCGCGCGGCATACGAAGTGGGCGTGGTTCGGTACGTGCTGGAAGACGTCGCGCGCACGCTCGGACGAGACGTGCCGATCGACGTGATTTCCGGGACCTCGGCCGGCAGCATCAACGCCGTCATGCTCGCGGCGCATGCCGACAAGCCCGCGGCGCGTGGCGTGATGCTCGCGGAGCGCTGGACGAAGCTCGAGCTCGAACGAGTCGTGCGCCCGTCGCCTCGTGGAATCCTGCCCGTCGTGGGACGGATGTTCGGGCGACCTTTGCGATTGGATTCCCTCGCCGCAAAGCGCGGGGGAATGTTCGACCCCAGCGGCATCGAAGCGATCGTGCGCGAAGCGGTGCCGTTCGGCGCGATCGCCAAGCACATGCGGGAGGGGCTCCTCCATGCGCTGTCGATCTCCACCACACACGTGGCAAGCGGCCGCACCACGGTCTTCGTCCAGCGGCGCGACCCCGGGCTTCCACGCTGGGGGAGCGACCCGACGATGGTAGCGCGTGCCGCGCAGATCGAGGCGCAGCACGCTCTCGCGTCTGCTGCCGTGCCGCTTCTCTTCCCGGCGGTCGAGATCGACGGCGAGTTTTATTGCGACGGCGGGCTTCGCCAGAACGTGCCTCTGTCGCCGGCTCGTCGCCTCGGCGCCGCCGGGCTCATCGTCGTCAATCCGCGCTACATCCGCGAGGAGAGCCCAGCGCCCGCCCTCGCTGGAGAGCGAGAGCGCGTGTACCCCGATCCGCTCTTCGTGGTCGGCAAAGCAATGAATGCGCTCTTGCTCGACCGGATCGAAAATGACATCCGCCGCCTCCAGAAGCTCAACGCGGTCCTCGCTGCCGGCACGCGCCGCTTCGGCCCGGGCTTCGTCGACGCGCTCAACGACGAGCTCGGGCGAACTGGCGACGAGGGCGCGCTTCGCCCGCTCGACGTCGTCTACGTCCGGGCGTCCGAGGACATCGGTGTGCTCGCCGCCGACTATGCGCGCTCGGCCGAGTTCGCGAAGCGAGTGCCAGGGATTCTCGGACGCGTGATGCGCCGGATCGTGGAAGGCGAGAGCGAGGCGGACTTTCTGTCGTACGTCATGTTCGACGGAGCCTTCGCGGGGCGCCTCATCGAGATCGGGCGCAGCGACGCCCGCGCCCGTCACGAGGAGCTCGTCCGCTTCTTCGCAAAGCGCATCGCATGAAAAGCGCGCACCCGGCCGGGGGCTCCGCGTTAGAAAGGCGTCTCCATGCTCGTGCTTCCAGAGAAGGCACACCTCAAAGAAGAGCTTGCGCGCGCACTCGCCGCCGATCTCGCGCTTCGCGAGCGAGCCCATCGGGCCGCAAGCGACGCCGCCACGCACGAAGAGGCCAAGCCGGAAAACGACAAGGACACGCGGGCGCTCGAGCAATCGTACCTCGCGCAGGGCGAAGCACGCCGGGTGGAAGAGCTTCGGGCGGCCCTCGCCGAGGTGCAGTCGATGGCGATACGCGATCTTGCCGAGCGCGACGCCGCCGTACTCGGAGCTCTGGTCGTCATCGACGAGGGGGGCATCGAGACGCTGCTCTGGCTCGCGCCTCACGGCGGCGGAAGCCGCCTGTCCGAGGGCTCCGTGCAAGTCGTCACGCCGCGGTCGCCCCTCGGTCAGGCCCTCATCGGGAGGCGCGCCGGAGACCCGTGTTCGGTGGTCCTGGCCGGAAGAGAGCGCGCTCTCACGATTGTCGCCATAGCGTAGCCTGCCCCGTATGCTCTGGAACGAGCTTCGCGTCGACCTGCCCCTCGCGGTCCGTTGGGTCAGCGTCTTTTTTTGGGTGGTGGCTCTGGCGCTCATCCCGTTCGTCCTCGTCCGACGCAAAGAACCGTCCGCGACGATCGCCTGGATACTGACGCTCGTCTTTATCCCCGCTGTAGGCGCCATCCTGTTTCTCCTCTTCGGCCGCGACCGGATCCGGCTGCCGGCGAAGCGCAAACGCGAGCGCGACGCCGTCGTGCGCGCGCAAGTGGCCGCCTCGCTCGAGGAAGCCCCCGAACGCGATTCGTCGCTGACTACCCCAGAGAGCCCGCTCGAGCGTGCGCTCTTTCGAGTCGGTGCGCGCCTGACGCATCTGCGCGCGACCAGCGGCAACCTCGTCGAAGTGCTGACGGAAGGGGCCGCGATGTACGACGCGCTCGGTGCTTCGATAGACGCGGCACGCAACCACGTCCACGCTCAGTATTACCTCATTCGCAACGACGCGACCGGTCTCTGGTTTCGCGATCGCCTCGTCGCCGCCGCCCGGCGTGGAGTTACCGTCCGGCTCTTGATGGACGGATACGGATGCTTCGCGCTGGGCTCGGCGTGGCGCCGCCCACTCCACAAGGCGGGAGTGCTCGTCGGCGAGTTCTTGCCGATGCGAAGCCTTCTCTTGCAGCCCGTGAACCTACGCAATCATCGAAAGATCGTGGTCGTCGACGGGCACACGGCGTTCACTGGAGGGTTCAATATCGGCGACGAGTACCGCGGCCAGATGCCGGGCGTCGGCGGATGGCGCGACGTGCACATCCGCATCGAGGGCCCTGCCGCCGCGGAGCTGCAGCGCGTCTTCTTCCAAGACTGGGCGTTTGCGACGAACGAAACAATCGAGCCGAGCCAGTACTTTCCAAAAGCCCCAATCGCTTCGGGGGGCGCGACGATCGCGATCGTCCCCAGCGGTCCTGACACGCACACGGAGGCGATACATCGTCTCTTCTTCGGCGCAATCGTGGGCGCCGAGCGCGAGGTGCTCGTCACCACGCCGTACTTCGTGCCGACCGAGTCGCTGCTGGTCGCGATGGAGCTCGCCGCGATGCGTGGCGTAGACCTGAAACTGATGCTGCCGGGGCGCTCGAACCACGCGGTCACATTCCATGCGGGCCGGAGCTTCTACTCGCAGCTCCTCGAAGCGGGCGTCGATCTCCGCGAGTACGTGCCCGGCATCGTGCACGCCAAGACGCTCGTCGCCGACGGCAAGGTCGCGCTCGTCGGTAGCGCCAACATGGACCTCCGTAGCTTCCGTCTGAACTTCGAAGTTCACGCGCTCGTTCACGACGCGACGACGGCGGCAACGCTGCGCGACGCGTTCCACGCCGAGGTGGCGGATAGCCGGCGCGTCGAGCTCGGTGCTTGGCAGGCGCGCCCTTGGACGCTGCGCGTGAAAGAGGGGGCGGCTCGTCTCGTCTCGCCCCTCTTGTAGATCACTTCGGTCGGGCGGATCGGACCATGTCCTCGAACTGCCGCGCAGCTGACCTCACGGTGAGGTCCGGGCCTGTCATTTTGAAGAACCAAAGACCGCTCGGCGCCTCGATGATGGCGCCAATGAGGCGCCAGCCCGGCTTGCTCGTCGGCGTCGCCATTCCCTGCGCGTTGGGCATCATGTTCCCGGAAAAGGTCCCGCTGACTTCGACGAATGTGGCGCGCATCCCGTTGCTGTCGATGGTCGTGCGCCTTGGGTTCGGGTTCGCCGGTTTGAACTGGTCGAGCCAGCGCTTCGCGTTGTCTTCCACGTTGCCGCCCGAGTGAGGGCCGAACGTCATCACGACACACTCGGCGTCCTCCGGGTCGGAGCCCACTCGCGGAACGACGTATTCGGCGGCTCGCGCGGGGCTCTTCGGGTTGGTCCGGACGAAACTGGGAGGGTCATTCCAAAGAAGGGCCATGTCTTGCTTGGGAATGGGAGCCGCCGGGGCAGCAGGCGCGCTCGCGACCGAAGTTGCCGGAGAGGGCGTCGCGGAGGCAACCCCTCCCGGTTCGCTCGGGGCTCGGGAGCAAGCGGCGAGGGCGACAAGGGCGAATCGCAGGGGGGCGCGGCTCGCGCGGAGCGTGGTCAACGGCACGATGACGTGGGGCATGATCGGCTCGCCACTCTACACCGGAGCCATGACTTCCCAGAGCGCCGAAGGTTTGGGTGGAGGTCTCGGCGGTCGCCCTCATGCGGCGGCTCGCGCGAGCGCGCCGTCGAGAATGCCGAGGCAACCCTCGAGCGACTCGCAGTGGTTGAGCTCGTGGCGAAGCGCGGCGGCGCCGGGCAACCCCTTCAAGTAGCCCGAGAGGTGCCGCCGCGTGCAGTGCACACCGAACGGCTCGCCCCGACGCGCAACGTTGGCCACGAGGTGCTCCCGGCAGAGGGCGATGCGCTCCTGCGCCGTCGGCGGTGCCACTTCCGCCCCTCGATCGAGCAGCGCGCGCACTTCGCGAAAGACCCACGGGTGCTCGATGGCGCGCCGTCCGATCATGACCCCGGCACACCCCGTCTCTTCGAGGGCCCGCTTGGCGTCCTCGGCGCTCCGAACGTCGCCGTTCACGATGACAGGAATTCCCACCGACTCACGAGCTCGGGCGGCCCACGACCAGTCCGCCGCGCCCGAGTGCCCCATCTGCGCGGTGCGGCAATGGATCGTTATGGCCGCAACGCCCGCGTCTTCGAGGCGTCGAGCGAGCTCGACGATCGGCATGTGCGACTCCGGCCCCAGGCCGATCCGAGTCTTTACGGTGACAGGCAGCGCCACGCTCGATACGACGAGGCGAGCCATGGCAACCATCGCCGTCGGGTCGCGCAGCCACCCGGCCCCCGCGCCGCGACCCGCGATTTTCGGCACCCAGCAGCCGCAGTTGACGTCGATGAACAGAGGCTCGGCGCTTTCGGCAAAACGAGCGGCCTCGGCCAGTCGGGCGGGATCTGCGCCGTAGATTTGAATCGCGGTCAGAGAGTCGTCCGGCGAAAGTTCGATCTTGCGTCGCGCATTGCGACAGCCGCGGAGGAGTCCCTCCACATTGACGAACTCGGTCAGGGCGATCGTCGCTCCGTGCTTTCGGCTGAGGCGCCGGAACACGGCATCGGTGACGTCCTCCATCGGAGCCAAAATGGCCGGCTTCTGCGAGTAAAGCGCGCGAAGGCGATCGTGAGCCGCAGACATGGTCCGGCCCGGGATGTAGCACCTGTTCGACGGAACCGTCACGAATCGGCAGACCTTGTGTGACCGCACGAAACGTTCACGGTTTCGACACGCCGAGGGACTTCGCACCGCATAAGCACGCTCTCACGCTCGAGACGAGCGCCAACCAAGGAGACGTCACCCATGCGGCATCAAACCAGCCTCTGGCTGCTCGCGGTATCCGGCGTGCTCGCCGGTTGCAGTGCCAATAGCGGCGGAACCGCGCCCGAGCCGGTCCTCTCCGGCCAAAGCGCCCTCCAGCCGGGAACGACCTACGGCGGAAGCGGGGACAGCAAGACGACCTCGCCCATCAAGCACGTGATCGTGATCATCGGCGAAAACCGGACGTTCGATCATCTCTTCGCCACCTACAAGCCCAAGGCCGGTCAAACCATCGACAACCTCCTTTCCAAGGGGATCGTCAACGAGGACGGCACCCCGGGACCCAACTTCAATCTCGCTCTCCAGAACACCGCGATCGACGCGAACCCCGCGCCCGCGACCCCGCCGCTTTCGAGCCCGCTCCCGACGACCTATCAGGTAGCTCCCGGCGGGAAGACGCCGTATGCGAAGCTTCCTCCGCCCGGCTTGGGTGGCCCGCAGAACGCGTACTTTTCCACCGTCGCCGCGGCCGAAGCGGCGGAGAACGGGTTGCCGGACCTCGCCAACGGCGCTCCGGATCCCGCCTGGTACACGCTTCTCACGACGGGCGGCACAGGCGTCGCCGGTAGCGGAATTGCCGATCCGCGCATCGTGAGCGGAACAGACCTCCCGCCTGGTCCCTTCCAGCTCACGCCCGGCATTCCGTACGACGGGTATGCCGCGAGTCCCGTACACCGCTTCTACCAGATGTGGCAGCAGCTCGACTGCAGCGGGGACTACGCGACCGCGTCGAATCCGTCCGGCTGCGTGTCGGACCTCTTCCCTTGGGTGGAGACCACGGTTGGCGCCGGCAGCAATACCAAGCCGCAGCCGGCCGAGTTCACCAACCTCTCGACGCGCGAGGGGTCGACGGCGATGGGCTTCTACAACGTTCTCGAGGGCGATTTGCCTTATTTCAAGTCGCTCGCCGACGCGTATGCGCTGAGCGACAACTATCACCAGGCGGTGATGGGCGGGACCGGGGCAAACCACATCATGCTCGGCACCGGCGACGCCATGTATTACAGCGACGGCAACGGCACCGCGACAACGCCGCCCGCCGCCGAGATCGAGAATCCCGACCCCCAGCCGGGCACGAACAACTACTACACGGACGACGGCTACGGCTCGTCGACGACGACCGCGGACGGCGGTCTCGCCCCGCTCGGCGGCGGCTCGTACAGCAACTGCTCGGACTCGGCGCAGCCCGGCGTCAATTCGGTCCTCACCACGCTCGCGTCGCTTCCCTATCAAGTCGACCCGCGGTGCGACCCGGGTCACTACTATCTTCTGAACAACTACAACCCCGGCTATCTCGGCGACGGCACTGCGGTCGATCTGACCAATCCCCTCAATACCTTCACCATTCCCCCTTCCAGCGTGCCGACGATCGCGGACCAGCTCCGGTCGAGGGACATTTCGTTCGCCTACTTCGGCGACCAGTTCAACCAATACTTGGTCGACCCGAACCTCTACGACACGCCCAACAATCAATACTGCAATATTTGCAATTTCTTTCAGTACAGCACGTCGATCATGACCAACCCGGCGGCGCGAACCGCGCACCTCAAGGACACGATCGACCTCTACAGCGGTATCGCCAAAGGCCAGCTCCCCGCCGTATCGTTCGTGAAGCCGAGCGGGTGGCTCGATGGCCATCCTGCGTCGTCCAAGATCAATCTCTTGGAGGGCTTCGTGAAGAAGATCGTCGATCTCGTGAAGGGTCAGCCCGGGCTCTGGAACGACACGGCCATCATCGTGACCATGGACGAAGGCGGCGGTTACTACGATTCGGGGTATGTGCAGGCCGTCGACTTCTTCGGCGACGGAACGCGCATTCCGACCCTCGTCATCTCGCCTCACGCCACCGGCGGTCGCGTCTCGCACGAGTATACCGACCACGTCTCGATCCTGAAGTTCATCGAGCGCAACTGGGGTCTGCACCCGATCTCGAAGCGCAGCCGCGACAATCTGCCGAACCCGGTACAGAACGGGCCGAATCCGTACGCGCCGACGAACTCGCCGGCGATCGGCGACCTGTTCGATCTGTTCGACTTCGGGCACAAACCGTAGGGGTTTGAGCCATTGAAGAAGGGGAGCCGCCTTCCAGTTCGTCGGACTGGCTCCCCTTCTCGGCGGCCTCGGTCGCGAGTCTCGCCGACTCGCGACCGAGTCTGGCTCCTACCGCCCCAACTCTTCCAGCGCCCGTTTGGCCCATTCCCGCACCAGCGGATAGTCGTTCAGAAGCTCTCGCTCGATGAGGGGCCGAGCATCTTGCGCGTGCCCCTCTCCAAGGATCGCGATCGCAACGGCGCGTTCGTGGGGTTTGCCTCGTTCCAGCGTCGCGCGAATCGCGTTCGCGTCGAGCGCGCCGTAGAGCTCCTCGAGCCTCTGTCTCGGGTATCGGACGGGCCACCACGCCTCCATCGCGTCCACGAGCTCGCGCACACTCTTGTCCGCGTGACAGAGCGCGCACTCCAGCGGTCGGTCTCCGAGCACGCGAGCTGGATCGGAAGGCGATCCGATGCGATGATAGCGGGTGAGCGTTCCGTCGAGTCCCATGTTCTTTCGGGGCATGTGGCACGAGATGCACGCGCCGCCCGATCCGGCCGGATCGTGGTGCGAGTGCGCGCGCACGTCGCTCAGGCCCCGATGGCACGCGAGGCACGTTTCGTTGCCCGCCGGGGTGGCCAAACGTTTCAGCTCTTCGGCGTTGCCCGAACCGTGGGGGTCGTGGCAAGTCGTGCACGTCAGAGCGCTGGCGCACGCGCCGAGAAGAAAGTCGCGCGCTTCGCCGGAGTTGATGTGGCTGCCGCCCGCGCTCGCATTGCGACGACCACCTTCCCACGTGAACGGGTAGCCGGAGAAGAGCACCTGGTGGCAGCGCGCGCAGACGCGGTTGACGGCCTGCGCTCGACCCTTCGGAACCTCGACGTCCAGCCACGGTGCGACGGGCACGAGCGACGTCCGAAGACTCGGGTCCTTGGCGTGATCGCGCGCGCCTCCGTGGCAGGCCTCGCAGCCGATTCCAACTTCCACGAGTGCGCTCGCGTCGAACTTGGCGCGGACGACGTCGACCGTTCGTACGGCGATTTCACGGACATCCTCGGCGCGCGCCGGGGGCTGTCCCCCGAGCCGCGCGATCTCCTGATTCGTCGCGCGCGCGAATCGCTCGGAGTCTGTGACGACCACGGCGGCTCGCCGGCCGCGGGCCAGCCACGGGTCGACTGTTTCGCCCTGGTAGGGCTCGGCCCTCGCGCCCGCGATCGCCCCGAGGAACCGGTCCATTTCTGGGACCGTGTTGTGACAGAATACGCACGTCCGGTTCCACACGGGACCGGCGCTGAGCGTCGTGCGCTCGTGCACCATGACCGAGTAGCCCTTGTAGCGAAGCGCGCCGGTCGCAAATACGTACGACACCGGAAGTACGACCTCGTCCGAAGGCGGTCCGCCGTGTCCCGCTTCGACGTCGACGCCCGCGAAGTCTTCGCGGGTTCGTCCGCCGATGATGCGCGTGACGCGAAACGTCCGCGGTGGGGCGCCCGCGGGCTCGATCCGGATGAAGCGCTCGTCGCCCCGCTTCTCGAGCACGGCCGCCTCGCTGTGGAAACGCCACACGGTCCCGTCGAACGGCGCACGCACGTCCGCGCCGCGCGCTTCGCGCGTCATCCGATGCATGGGGGAGCGCTCCCAGGCGGCTGCCACGCCGGCGTGACAAGGGACGCACGCCGCCGATCCCGCGTAGTCCTCCCGTGTGACGTTGCTGCGGACCGTGGAATTCATGGAGGTCGTGTGCGCCCCCACCGATTGAGTCCCCGCGCTCGAGCGCGACCCTCCACCACAGCCGGCGGTCGCGATGCACCCTGCCGCGATGCACCCAGCGAGGAGCGCGGAGCTCCGCGCGACTGAAGCGGCCGATCCCAGAATGGGTTCATCTGTACCATGCGAGGCGCACGGACCCGTACGCGAGCGCTGGGGCGAGCGGCCACGCCCGCGCCATGGCCGATGCGTCCGCCGACCCGATGCTCGGCCGTGACGGGGTGGAGGCGGCCGTGTCCTTCGCGCCCGCTCGAGTCCAACCGTTCCTGGTCCGAGCGTTGCGAGGATCAGCCGTTCATGCGCGTTCCGCAATCACTCCAGTGGGTCGCCGCGACGTGGATCGCGGCGCTCATCGGAGCCCTCACCGGCCGTGCGATAGCCCAAGCGTCGAACGCGACGCCTCGGGGCGCGCACGTCACGCTGTCCGCCGACCCGGGCCACCACGACTGACGCTCGAGGTCGGCGTGGGCACGGCCACTGCCTATGTGGGTGAAAGACGCGCGGATGAATCGCGCGCAAAAAGGGAGGATTCAATGAAACGCATCGTCCTATTGAGTATCGGCGCACTGTGCATTCCGTCGCTCGCGCTGCTGGGCTGCAACGAGCGAAGCGCGACGAAGTCCTACGACGGCGGTGTCGCCAGCGCGACGAAGTCCTACGACGGCGGCGTCGCCAGGACGGCCAACGGCATGGACGGCGGTCTCGCCATCCAGCCGAAGACCTATGACGGCGGCCTCGCCATCCAGCCGAAGACCTATGACGGCGGCCTCGCCAGCGCGGCGGGTGAAGCGGTCAGAGGCGTCGCCAACCAGGAGAAGGTCTACGACGGAGGCCTCGCCGGCACGGACATGGACTCGGGTTCGAAGGCGCCGACCGAACTGCATGCCAACACCGGAAGCGCCGCCGCCTGGGAAGGCGGCTTGAGCAGCCGTCGTTAGAAATATGTGCGTCGCGCCAAGCGAGAAGGATCGAGGGGAGCCATCGTGCTCCCCTCGAGCGCGATCGGGGGTCTAAAAGCTGACCGCCGCCGACGCGCGAAAGAAGGCTCCGCGCATCGTGAGTGTCCCGAGATCGACCCCGCTCGCGAGCCTGGGGTCGCCGGAAGCCAGGTCGGCCGCGAGATTCAGTCGCTGCCCGACGATCCAACCGTAGCCGCCGTCGGCCTGCAGCCATATCCGAGGAACCAAGGTGGAGAGTTCCTTGCGCGACCACACGGGATAGGCGTACCCGGCGCTGACATCGGTGGCGAAGAGCCACCGGGTCTTCGTCATGGGCGCTGCGCAAGCCTCCAGCGAAGCGGCCTGCGGGCAGATTGCCGTGGCATCGTCCACCTCGGCGCTTTCGACCGCGACGGCGGGCGCTGCGCGGACGAACGCGTAGCCCCACTCGCCGAAATGAATCCGGCCCTCGAGCGGAACGGCAATCCGGTGCACTTGGACGGAAGTTGCGTCGCCGCGCGCCGTCGCCCCCGTCTTTCCGTAATCCCACGCGATCCCGGGCGCGAACGAGAACCGCCCGCGGGTAGCGAGGGTCCGTGAGGCGACGAAGGAGACCTGGGGAAAGTAGTCTTGCGTCGAAAATGGGTTGAAGCCCGCATCGGTCACGAAGTTTCCTCGATAGCCCAACTCGAATCGCCACATTTCTTCGAGTCGGTCGACCGGACGGGTCCGTGCGGTCGCTTCGGCGGCCCACTCGTCCGCCATGGCCGAAGGCGCTGCGAGTGCGAGAGATGACGCGACCAAGAGCGTTGGACGAAGTTTCACGGCCCCTCCAGAAGTAGCGCCGGGACGATGCGTGCAAGCGCCGTGTCCGGCTTGACCGCATCGAAGACCGTTGCGCCCACGGTCCCTTGGTTGTGGATCGCGATGAGCGACGAGCCTCCGTCTCCACCCGGTCCCGTGCTCGGCCGCTGGACTTCGTAGACGACGTCGATCGGCTCGGTGGTGGTCAAGGGCACGGGATTCAACGTCGTGAAGTCGAGTTGCGCCAGATCGGTCCCGCCTTGCGCGTAGGCCCACAGGCGCTGCCCGTTCGGCGCGATGGACAGCGTGGCTCTCGCGCTCGTCTGCAGCGGCGACGCCGTTCCCTTCAGCAAATCGAGCACCATGAAGCCACTTGCGGCGTTCGCGGTCGTCGTTTGCAGGACTTTGAGCTGCGTTTGTTCGGCGACTTCGTCGACTTGTTGAACCTGCTGCGTGATCGGAAGCACTTCGATGCTGTGGTACGGCTGCCCCACGGTGTTCCCGAGAGTCCAGAGGGCGACGCCCGTCGCGGTCGCACTCCAGAGCATCGCGACGTCGGTGCCGGGACTCCCGAGAACGCTCGTGACCAGCGAGAGACTCGAGTAAGCGGCCGGCAGGGCGACCTGCGTGATGTTCCCGTCGTCGGCGTCGACGAGCGCGGCGCTCGCTTTGGAAGGCACCAGCGCGGCGACGCGCAGCAAGTCCTGATCGACGCGCACGAAGGCGATGTCCGTCGGCGTCCCGCCCACGTCGATCACGTTGACGATGGGCGTGAAATCGTTCGTGACCGACGCGCCGAGCGTGAACGTGAAGACGTTCGTGTTGTCCTGGGCTTTGAGTGCGATGCGTGGGGGACCCGACAACGCTGGAGTGGTCGGGTCGAAGCCGCTGTCGACCACGACGCCGGCCGGCGTCACCCTCTGCGCGCTCGTGCCGCTCGTGAGCGACAGCGTCACGTCCGAAGTGGGGTTGGCGAGCTCCACGAGGGTGACGTCGATGTCGGTCTCGACGATGAGCAGTCGCCCGTTTCCGGGCACTTTGGCCAGGTTGAGCTCGGGCGTGAATGTCAGCCGCTGCGGCGTCCCGCCTTGACTCCGGATCGTGTGCGTGATCGGCGCCGAACCCGACGGCGCCGTCAGATCGAAGATCACGAGCTCGTTCGCATTCTGGACGAACGTCGCCGGCGCGCCGGGCCCGGAGTACGCAACGGCCCACCGACCCAGCGGATCGATCGCCAGGTTCGGCAGCGGAACGGACATCTTGTATTCCGCCGTTGCCGTCGCGAACGTCTTCGGGTCGATGGTCAGGACGGTGAGCTCCGGCAACTGGTCCGTCTCCGTGTGCCGCGGGAAGTCGCCGGCGGACAGGACGAAGAGGCGCGAGCCGTCGGGCGAAGTCGTCGTCGCTTGGGTCAAGACGTTGTGCCCGACGGGAAACGATCGCTTGGAAAGCTGCTGGCCGGCGAGCGCGGTGAGAACGACGACCCGGTGGGCAGGGTCGTCGACGAGCGCAACGCCGTCGGCCAAGCCGAACGAGATCGAGCCCGAAGGGATGCCGGTATCCCAGTAGTTCGGGCGGCCTCCGCAACTCGCCGTCACCAAGGCCAGGACCAGCCCGGCCAGCCGAGATCGAGAGGTGGTCATTGGTCGCTCCCCTGGACAACCCGCGCACTCAGCTCGAAGCCGGTGATCGTGCGCACCGTACCGCCGCCGAGGTCGATGAATGTGATCCGGCCGTCCGCGTAGTTCTGCGCGACGAATCCCGAGCCCGCATCGCCGGCGGCGGTCGCGATTCCCACCGCGGTGGGTGGGCTCGGGAGGATGTACTCGCGCACATCGAGGGAAGGCATCGTGACGAGCTCCACCGCGAAGACCGACGCCTGATCGCTCACCATCACGAGCGCGCTGTCGCTCTTCGCTGCCGTGCACGATCCAACGCAGGGAGGGGCGAGAGCCACTGCGATCGGCGGAGCGCTCAGCGAGACGATCTTCGCGGGCAGATCCTGCGCGATCGGCACGATGCTGAACGCACCTTTGACGCTCGAACCGGGCGTCGGGGTGACGCTGTGCAAGACGATGGCGTTCTGGGCGTCGCTGGTCGGAAAGACCGCGAGGATCGGCGCGTGCAGCACAATCGTGCGAATACTCGGCTGCGGCTTCAGGGTAAGCACGGTCAGCCGCTCGATGGGCGCCGCGGTCGTAAAGAGCAGCACGCTCGTCTGGTTGAGGGTCGCGTTCTGGGCCACGATGGCGCGTCCGACGACTTCGCCGGGGATTGGCGTCAGCGTCAGCGAAGTGGGATCGCTCACGATGCCCGGGAGAGGGAGCACGGCGACGGTGCCCAGCTCCCGGAGCACGGCGATCGCGAAGGTGCCGTCGGGAGAGACGGTCAGGTCGGAGGGCGCCTCGGGGAGCGCGACGGTCGTCGGGGAACCGTTCTTGAGCGATACGACGGTGATCGCCGCCACACCGTCCTGGCGAACGAGTGCGAACGAGCCGTCGCGGGTGAACGAGACGTCGGGCATGCCGCCGGTCGCCGCCGGCTGCGAGCCGCCGCTGGCGTCGCCCGCGGGCCGTCCGGTGGACGCCTCCGGCGTGGACGCTCCGCTCGGGAGGACGTCAGGCGCCCCACCGTCGGGAACCGAAGCCTCGTTTGGGAGTGCATCGGGCGAACCCGCGTCCGGAGTGGACGCTTCGAGGGCGGAAGCTTCGGGCGAGCCGGCGTCCGGTGCCGGCGTGACGGGGGTCGGCGCAGAGAGAGGGAAGTTCTGCGTCACGGCGGGCTGCGGCCCGCCGACCAAATCGATCACAGAGATCCCGTCCTCGGTCACCACGAAAGCCTCGGTCTCGTCCGCCGAGAAGACGACCTGGGACGGCCGATACCCGATGTCGCCGAGAATCGAAGGAGGCCGCGGACTCGTGGGCGAGAGGTCGAGCACCGCCAAGTCTTGAAAACCCTGCGTCGGATCCGCGTTGGCGATTCGGGTTGCGTCCGTCCAGGCGATCGCCCATCGGCCGCTCGGCGAAATCGCCCACGCGTTGGCGTCGGCCGTCGAGGGGAACGTGGTCGTCGACGGGGGGCTCCCCGTGCCGTCACTCCGAAGGAGGGTGGCGTCGTGCGATCGAACGTTGATGACGATCGCCGCTTCGCCCTTCGACGCGGGATCCGCGTTCGGAACGGCCGCCAAGTACGTCGGGCCGTCGCCCGCCTGCACCGTTTGCACGACGAAGGTCGTCGCGTCGACGTACGCGACGCGGCCGCTCGTCGGGTTCGCGGTCCACACGATCTTGCCCGTGGCGACAGGCGACTGGTAGTCCGCTTCGGTCTTCGTTTCGGCGGGCAACGCGGCCGCCGCGTCGCTCGCCGCCGTGTTTGCCGCCCCGCCCCCACCGGCTGTCCCCCCTCCGGCATTGCCTTCGCTGCCCGTGGGCGCGCTGGACGGCCCGGAGCCCGCGAAGTCTGCGGCGCTGTTCGAGGAACCGGCTGAGCACCCACCGGTCGTTAGTGCCCCCAGCAACGCCAGCGTCCCCACCCGAACCCATGCGTTCATTGCTTCTCCGGCTTACGCAAGCCCTCGGCCAAGCATGTTATCACGAAGAAATAGCGCGAGTACCAACGAAAACCGTGACATCGGTGTCGCGCTTGGCTCACGCTGGCACCAGGCAATGGCCATTTTTCGCACCCTCGATTCATGATTCTTTCGAATGGCGGCGTGCGAAGATGTGTATTCCAGATCGAACGGAAACGGGCCCTTGCGATCCGCAAGCTGAATGCAGTGCGGCAACGGAAACGTTCAGCGGGAGGCGCGGGCCCAGAGCCGTCGCCTCGCGGCGTACCCGAGCATCGCGACGATCAGAGTCGCGCCCGTCAGTGCCGCGGCGCGCGCTCGATTGGACGCTTTCCGGGGTTCGGCGCGCCGGGCCGTGCGCAGCGCAATCGCGCGATGATCGCCGGTCAGTACGCTCTCGATCGTCGCGTCTCCCAGGCGGATTCGCGCGATCCCCCGGCGCCCACGCGCTTGCAGCGGCGGGGTCGCGCCGGGTCGCTCGGCGTTCAAGTAATAGAGCGTGACCTCGACGGACGCTGGGTCGCTCGCGCAGGCGTAGCTCGCGCGAAGGAGTAGGCCGTCGACTTCCGTCAGGGCGGCATCGAGAAATGCGGCCGGGCACGGCGATCCGTCCGCGTCGACGCCGACTCCGTCGAGCAGGAACGCTCGAAGGTCGTCGCGCGCGGCCGTCACGTCCTCCGGGGTCACCTCGCCGTCGCCGTCGCGGTCGAGCGCGATGCCGCCGAGCTGTTCCGCGCTCGCGAAGGTCAGCCGCGCGTCCACACGGCCGTCGGGATGGACGTCGAAGTCGGCGACGCTCAGGCCGGGCGTGTGCCCGCGCGCAGAACGTGGCAAAAGGAAGAGCAAGATGACCACGACTCCCATGCCCAAGAGAGCGCCCGGACAGCCTCCGGCGCTCGCGCTCGGCGCGATGAACTTCGGCAAGCGCACCCCCGCGGCCGAGAGCGAACGCATCGTGCGTCGCGCGCTCGAGCGGGGGATCCGCGTGTTCGACACGGCGAACGTGTATAACGCCGGCGAGTCCGAGCGCATCCTCGGACGAGCGCTCGGTCGCGACCGTGACCGCGTCGTTTTGGCGACGAAAGTCGGCATGGACCGCGTCGGCGGGGCGGTCGAAGGCCTCTCTCCCGAGGCCATGGATCGAGCGCTCTTCGGCTCGCTCGAGCGGTTGGGCGCGTCGAGCGTCGACGTCTATTACTTGC
>CAZVPE010000026.1:0-30128 GCA_964628155.1 uncultured Polyangiaceae bacterium
CCGCAGTCGACGAACGGGTCGGTACCGTCGGGCGGCTCTCCGAAGTTGCCGCAGCCGAACACGTCGTTCGCGGTGTCCGCCGTCTGCGCGCAGCCCGTGGTGCACTCGAGCGCGTCGCAGTCCGAGTCGGTGCGGGTGCCGGACGCGCAGGCGCAGCATCCGTTGGAGGATTGGCGGCTCACGAATAAGAGTGGAGGGTCGGCCGCGAGCGTCGCCGTCGCGCACCCGTTCGGTGCGTGATTTTCGACGTCCGCGGCGCCTGTGCACACGTGCCAGCCGTTGGCGCAGAGGTCAGCCACGTTGCATCCCACGCCATCCGGGTTCGGGCCGTCGTTGCCCCCCATGCGGTCGCACGCGGGGGACCGCGTGTCGAACGTCGGAACGCTCGGGCACTGGGGAGCCGTTCCGGGATTCTGGAGCATGACGCCGGGAATGCTCCAGCCGCCGCTGCAACCGGCGATCTGCGGATTGGCGGCCATGTCGACGAAGCCCTCGCGCGTGCCGTCCGCGCAGCCCACCACGCTGGGGTCAACGCCGACATCGAGGCCGGTTCGCGCGCCGCACGAAATGAGAACGACTGCAGCCGCGTGCGCGATGAAGCGCACCGAGGAGCATACGAAACCGCGCCGTGGCTCGTTGCAGATGCGTCGAGAAGGCATCAGCCAGTCAGCTGTCATACACGATTTCGGACCGCGTTATTTTCGCTCCGTGTAGAGCTCCATGACCTCGGCCGCGCTCAGCGCCCGATTGTAAATGCGAAATTCGTCGACCTCCCCTTCGAGGTAGTGGTCCGAGGTGTACTGCGAGCGGCCAATCCAGTTCTGTGTGGTGACGCCCAGGGCGGACGGATTGAGCGTCGTGGCCCCATTCTGAGAGACGACGGCCCCGTTGCGGTAGAGCGTGGCCGTCGCGCCAGCTTGCGTAACGGCGAGGTGTTGCCAGCTGTCGAGGGGGAGAATGCCGTTCGTCAGGAGATTCTCTTCGGCCGGATGTCCCCCCTTGGTCACGGCGTAACGCAGCGCGTCCGCGTCGGTCGTGACGAACATATTGACGGTGGTTCCGGTGCCGAAGTCGAAGAGGCGGTCGCCGTAACCCACGGCGCCGCTCCTCTGGTAGATCCAGGCGGAGATCGAGAAGCTCGTCAATGTGCTGACGATGCCGCTCGGCAGTTGTACGTATTGAGCCGCGCCGCTCAACGTCGCCGCGTTTCCGCTCACGCCGGTCGAGAAGGTCGCGCCGCCCACCATCGTCGCCGTCTTGCCGTTGCCTGACGAATCGGCTGCGGTCGTCCCGGTCGTTTCGTCGAAGTGGTAGAGGGCGACGAGACCGAGGTCGATGCTGCTCGGCGGGCCTGCGGCTTCGGATTGGTCGGGCAAAGCGTCCTGCGCATCGTGAGGGTGTCCGTCCGGCGAAGCTTCGAACCCGATCGATGCGTCGGCGTCCCCGACGATGACGGCTGCGTCGTCGCCGCTCGGCGCGTCGATCGCCGTGTCGTCCCCAGTGGCGCCGGTTTGGGAATCGTCACCCGTTTCAGGGGACGGCGCTTCGATCGCCGCGTCTGCCAATGTGCCTCCGGAATCATCGAGCGGCGGGGGGACGGCTTGGTCCTGGGTCGGGCTGTCGCCGCAAGCGACGCCGACACAGGCGGGCCCGGCGTCGCAGCAAGTCCCGCTCCCGGGACCGGCGTCGCCAATGTCCGGCACATCGGGAAACCCGAGAATGCTGGCGCAACCGGCCGCTACGAGAGGGCTAGCCAAGAAAAGTCGAGTCGGGCGCATGCCTCAGAACGCTCCCGTCAGGAGCATCCCCCCGCCACCGGGCTCGACGTGTGGCGCAAGGAGCACCCCGGCCATGGCGGGCTTGTCCCTGGCGTTGCCCGCGGTGAAAAAGAGCACGGCGCCGCCGGCCAGGAGCGCGCACCCGCCGATGAACGCGGCGGTCGAGATGGTGCTGTCGGTAATCCCGTTCGAGTGGTCGATGAGCGCGCGCGTATGTCCGCCGCTCGTGCACGACGTCGAGTTCGGGCAGACGTTTTGCTGATTGCTTTTCTCCGCGATGGCCAGAAGGCCGAAGACGCCGCTGAGCGCGACGCCCGCCAAGCCGGCACCGCCCATCGCCAACCCCGCCACTCTTTGCGTTCCCATCGCGCCGCTCGCAGCGGGCCGCTCGGCATCCGACGGAACGGCCGCGCCGGCCGTTGCCGGTTCGCGCGCGGGCGCGACCTCCCCCATCTTCACCACTTCGCGACGCCCCTTCACTCCTTCGACAATGACGAGCACTCGGGTGACTGGCGGCTGACCGGGGATCTCGAATGTGAACGCGTGCAGTCCGACGTCTACCGGCAGCGCCGAGCCGTTTGCAACGTCGGTCATTGGCTTGCGGTCGACGGTAACCTTCACGCCACCGACGTCCGCCCCCGATGCGTCCTTCACCTCGAACGCGATGCTGGGCTGAGCCTTGTCGAGCTCTTCGAGCCGTCGATTGCAGTCGTCACGGACAATCGCCGGGCAAGACGGGTTGGCGCAGAGGAGAAGCTTTTCTCGGGCAGCCGACAACTTGCCTTCGCGCCGAAGCTCTTGCCCGTCGCCGTTGGCGTCCACGCACTGGTCCTTGATGATGGTCCCCTCGGCGCGAACTGGGGCGGACGCGAACGCGAAAAGCGTCGCGATCGGCGCAACCAGGAGCAAGCGACCTCTTCGCGCTTTCACAGACATTCCTTCTTGAAGAGCCGGTTGCCCCTCGCATCGAAGTACCACGGCGGTTGGCATTTCGCAGCCGCAGCCGGTGTGGCGGGAGCCGACGCCGCCGGAGCCGTCCGCGGCGGAATCGCGGACATTGCGATACCCGGGTCGCCGGCGGGCAGATTCCGTTTGGTCGGGGCGGAAGCCTGCGGAATGACGACCTCTGCAGACCACGTCGGCGGAGCGGGGGGCAGCGTTTCTATCGGCACGGCTTCCGGCGGTCCCGCATCGTAGCGGTCCACCGAATCCGCCGCTGGCTGGGAAGAAGGGGATGGTTTGTCTGCCTGCACGGCCGGGGCCTGCTCGGGGCGGTGTTTGAGCCGACCTCCAAAGACCAGCACGCCGATCAACGCGAGGCCCGCGATCGCCGCGACGAGAGGCGGCCGCCGCAATCGTCCGCGTTCCTTCTTGCCGGGTGGAGCCGTTGTACCCACGGGCGGCACCGATTCCGCGGCCGCCTGGAGACGCGGACCCGGCGGAGAGAGGGGCACCTGCAGCGCGCTCATCGAAAGGCCCGCCGCCTGAATGATCCCCGAAATCCGGTCGACGGAGGCCTTGGCCCGCTTGGGAGCGAACGGCTGAAGGGCCAGCGCGAATTCGGCGACGTTGCGAAATCGCTGGCTGGGATCCTTCTTCAGACAAAGCGCGATGACCGTCTCGAGCCCGGACGGTGCGTCGGGCCGGAAGCTCCTCAGGGCGGGCTCGGGTTCGTTCGCAATGGTGATGGCCAGCTCGGTGATCGATTCGGCCTGGAAGGGCGGGCGGCCCGTCAATAGCTCGAAGAGAGTCACGCCGAGCGCCCAGATGTCCGTCTGAGCGTCGACGTCCTTGGACGAGCGCATCTGTTCGGGCGACATGTAGTGCGGCGAACCCATCATCGTGGACCCCTGGGTGACGCCGTGACCTTGAGCTGTCAGGGCGTCGGGGATCGATCCCGCACGAGCGATGATCTTGGAGATGCCGAAGTCCAAGACCTTGATTGACAGCAGCCCGTCCGATCGCCGCACGCAAAAGAGGTTTGCCGGTTTGAGATCCCGGTGGATGATGCCGAGCGCGTGCGCCTCGGCTACCGCGACGGCCGCGTGAAGGACGAACTCGACGGCTTGCTCGACGGGCAACGGCCCGCGCTCCACGAGCCAGTGGGCCAGATCCCCCCCTTCGAGGTACTCCATGACGATGTACGGGGCGCCGTTCGGAAGCGTGCTCACGTCGAACACGCGAGCGACGTGCTCGCTTCGGATCTTTACGGCCGCGCGAGCTTCCCGGGTGAAGCGCGACACCGCGTCCGCGTTCGCGAGCGCCTCGGGGAGCAGAAACTTGAGGGCGACCGTCTGGTCCAGGTGCAGGTCGTGGGCCGCGACGACCGCGCCCACGCCTCCGATTCCGAGGACACGCTCCACGCGATACTTGCCGGCGAGGATCTCGCCCAAGGCCACCCCAGCAACTTGTCGCGGGCCGTACTGTGCCACGTCCTTCCTGAACCTTCCTGAACGTCCGGGGGCGGCGTCGGGATCACCGCGCTCCACCATGGCAAATCACGATGTCGGGCGCTAGTCGACGGCGTTTCCACCTACGGCGGACGCCTTCGCCCGTCGTACGCGCCGTGAAGCGGCCCGCGCGAACGTAGGCGCGAGTCCGGCGTCGCGACGCCCCGAGCCCGCGCGGAAAGCCCCTCCCTACGTCTGTTGATTACACCAGACGACCGGATTTGCTCTCGAGCCGTTGGTACTTTACTGCCGACGTGGTTGGCGGAAGACTGAGTCCATCCATGAATCCGGCAGTGAGTGCGACGATGTCTGCCGGCGGCAAGACGGTAGCGGTCGATATCGACGACACCCTCAACGATTTCAGTGCGACGCTGCGCAGGACGACCTTTCCGTATAGCCACAAGTATGCGCTGCCGGAGGCGACGTTCGTCGAGTATTTGGCCCGAATTCGGAATGACACGCCGGAAGTCGGCGATCGGCTAAGTACCGAATATTCTCTCTTCCGTTACCGAATTCACGAAGAGTGCTACCGGTTGGCCGCGGCGCGCACCGACGGCGTAGCGTTCATGCGATGGCTCAAGCAGAAACATTGGCGCATCGTCATTTGCACCCGTCGCGACTTGAGGCGAGCCAATGACTGCACGAGAACCTGGCTTTACGACAACGGCATCCCGTTCGACTACCTATTCTCCGCGTTCAACAAGATAGCATTCTGTAGGGCGTGGGAAATTTCGTACCTGGTGGACGACGACGCGAACAGCATTGCTTACGGCCCGAGCTATGGCGTCCGCGTCTTCCATCCGATCCTGCGGGAGGGCGAGGACGAGGCCGCCGCCGCCGGCGGCTTCCGATCGTTCGATGAGGTGAGAGAGTGGATGCCAAGATAGACCTGCTGCGGCAGTTCTCTCGGGGATTCACCCGGGGTTCCGCCAAGATCGAGAGCGCGCAGTGCGGCTTTCGCTTCCTCGACGGCCTTTTGTCCGGCGGAGCCCGCCTCGAATACGGCGAGCTGACCCCGTTGCGTCTCGTGCACCGATACAAACTCGTCGACATTCTCGAGGACCGAATGGACGAACTGCTACGAGCCCACGTCGACAAGCAGTTGAACGTTTGCCTTTACTTCGATCCGCGCGCGAACGACACTTTTTGTTTCAACCTCGACAACAACCATAGAGAAAATAACACGCTTGTCATTCCGGAGATGGCCTCCGCCGTGCGATCGCTACGACGATGTCTCTGCGAAGCCGGATGCGAGCCGCTCGTCGTTGCGAGCGGCCGGGGCTTTCACGTCTGGTGCCGTCTGACGCGGCCCGTCGACAACGAACGACTTTACAGGTTCATGCTCCCGGCCGCCGCCCTGGCGCTTCGTTCGGTTCACGACGAAGGGTACGATCACGATAACGTAAAAATAAATCTGTATCCGCACACGCAACTGCGAAATGTCGTATCGCTTCGACTGTTCGGTTCGAATCACGCGAAAAGCGGGCTATTCAGCCACGTTTGGACGGTTGACGGACCGCTCGGCGAGGCCGCTTCCTGGGAGCGCTTCGAGGACTTCGTGCGAGACCGGCAGGCTTCCGTGGCGCAGTTCGATGCGGCGTGCGAAATGCTCGCGGGTCTGGCGGCCGGGGGGCCTTCCACGACCTCCGAGAGCAGAACGCGACCCGCCTGAGGGGGGTTCGGGGCCGGCATAGGCCGTCTTGACACCGGCGTCGGGGTGCTGCCATTTTCAGGGTCGGGTCGGGGTCCTGCAACCCCGAGACCTTGGCACGTTAGTTGTCTTCGGCGTCTTACGACGACCTGAGCTTCGTCGACTCGGGAGTCACGATGGCAAGCGCCAACCGCAAACCTGAAACTTCGGGCGTTTCAACGGGCCCGACCGTCGCACGGAGCGACTGGACAAGAACCTTCTCGGCAGAGGAGTTCGACAGGCTTGCGGACAGCCTCCCATTCGTCGTGGCCCGAATCGGTCGCGACCGGCGTCACCTTTTCGTCAACAGCGAACTCACGCGGTTCACGGGGAAGCTTCCGTCCGAGGTGATCGGCAAAACGAATGAGGAGCTCGGGACGCCACCAGAGCTCGCCCAGCGCTGGAATGCGGCGATCGACGCGGCCCTCGCAGGCACCGAGGGGCAGGTGTTCTTCGAATGGCCTGCGCCCGACGGTGTACGGTTGCTGGTAGGGCGGCTCATCCCGGAAAGAGCAGAGGACGGGTCGATCGACAGCGTCCTCTGTTTCACGCGCGACATTACCGACGAGAGGAGAGCCGAGTCGCAACGCACCCAGCTGCTCGAAGCGCTCGCGGCAGAGCGCGCCGAGCTGCGGCTCGCGAACGAGCAGGTCCGCGCGGAGCGAGCGACGCTGAATGCGCTCATCCAGCACCTTCCGGTGGCCGCCAGCGTCTACGCCCCGCCCGACTTCCGCATCGAGATCATCAACGAGGCGTACCAGGAGATCGTCCCTGGGCGCGACATCGTGGGGAAGACGTTGGGCGAGGCGTTTCCGGACTTGCCCATGGACTCCACTCGGGAGCATCTTTCCGAGGTCTGCCGGCTCAAAAAACCGAGCGTGCGCCGCGAGTACTCGGTGCTTCTTCGGGGGCCGGACGGGCAACAGGAAGAACGCTACTTCACGAGCACGTTTCAACCGCTATTCGACGACTCCGGCGAAGTCTCGCGCATCGTGGCGACATCCTTGGACGTCACGCAGGAGGTCCGCGCGCGCGCGGAGATCGCCGAGTCGGCGGAGCGGCTTCGGGTCATTCTCGACGAGATGCCTCTCGGAGTCGTGGTGAGGCACGCGCGGACGGGTGAAGTCATCCTGAGGAACAAGGCGAGCACGCAGGTCCTCGGTCTCGACGTGACGGGGGTCGAACGCGAGGGTCCCTCGCAAATGTTCGACGCGCCGTACGACGACGGTCGGCTGCTCGACGAGCGCGCGTTTCGGCGCGTGATGCTCACCGGCGAAGCCGTCCGAAATCAGCTCGTTCGCTTCCGTCCCGCCGGCGCCTCGAGCGATGTCGTCCTTCGTTCGAGCGCCGTTCCGATTCGCGGCAACGGAGACGTCGCGCTCGTCGTCAGCGTTTTCGACGACATCACGGAGGAGCACCGGCTTCAAGCCGAGCACGAGCAGACCGCGCGATTCGCCGAAACGTTCCTCGGAATCCTCGGTCATGACCTGCGCAATCCACTCAACTCCATCATCCTGGCCTCGGCTCTCCTCGAGCAGGGGCGCTCCGACCCAGGCGATCTGAGGCGAATTCGCCAGATTGCCTCCAGCGGACGCCGGATGGCGCGAATGGTCAATCAGTTACTCGATCTGACGCGCGCGCGACTCGCCGGAGGCATGCCCATCGAGCGCAAACCGGTCGATCTCGTGGCGGTGATCACCGCGGTCCTCGACGAGATCGCGACTTCGAATCCCGGGGTCACGTTTCAAAACGACCTCCCGTTCGAGATGAGGGGCGAGTGGGACGGCGATCAGCTGGCTCAGGTCGCGTCGAACTTGCTGGGTAATGCCGTCGAGCACGGAGATCCTAGCCGTGCGATCGGCGTGACCCTCCTCGATGGAGGTGACACCGCCATTTTCGGCGTTCACAGCTACGGTAGCCCGATTCCCGAGGACATGCTGCTGCTGCTCTTCGACCCGTTCCGCCGCGGATCGCCGCCATCGAGCGCCAAGAGGAAGGGTCTTGGCCTTGGTCTCTACATCACACGCGAAATCGTGAAGGCGCACGGCGGAGAGGTCGGCGTCACGTCCAGCGCGGAGGACGGCACGACGTTTACCGTCACGCTGCCTCGTCGTGGGCCTGCGTTGCGGTCTGGGTGAGCCTCAATTGCTTGCTACGAAATCCCAAATAATCGTGCGGACCAAGTCGAGGCTGACCGGCTTGTCCAGCGAGACATTGGGAACTTTATCGAGAAAGGGCCGAGCCTGCGCGGAGAAGTCCCGGCTCGTCATGAAAACGAGCCGCGCTGCCAGCTCCGGCGCATGCGAAAGAAGCGTCCTATAAACGTCGATTCCCGAAATGGTTGGCGCACTCAAATCGCAAAAGATCGCGTCGTAGCGTTCACCACGGGCGATCCTCGCCAGCGCGGTCCGCGCGTCGGTCTCGACCGTGACCTCGTGCTCGGATCGCAGCATCCGGGCGATCTCCGAAGCGATGGCCTCTTCGTCGACGAGCAGCACCCGACCGCGACGGGGCGGCTTCGAGGGTTGGCCGGACGCACGGAACGGGCTGACCGTGGGGGACGCGGGGGGGAACGTGAGTCGGATCGTGCTGGGCTTGGAATCGTGTGCGTCGGGAGGCGTGAATTCCTTCAAGCCGAGGACCGTGGAATGCATCTGGTCGACGGCATCGTCTGCCGCGAGAAGCGCTTTTCCGACTTCCTCGAGTCGTACGAGCGCGTTGCCGAAACGCGCGCCGTCTTCAGCGGTCACGCGCAGGCCGCCCAGGCTCCCGATGACTTCACGGAGCCCGCGCAGCGAAAACCCGACGTTGCCGACGAGGTGCATCAGCGGGTCGTTGAACTCCTGGCCCATTTCCAACGCCATCGCGCCGAGGGCCGCGCGCCGTTCGCGCTGCGCGAGGCCTTGCTCGAGCTGGACGCGCGCGGTGACGTCGCGCAGAACCATCACTCCGCCGGCGACGCGCCCCTCCCCGTCGACGATGGGAGACGCACTGGGATCGACCAAAAGCATCTGTCCCGTTTTCGGTAGGAGCGTGGTCGAGTGTGGCGCTTGACAGGCCCGAGCCTCGCGCAGCGCGACCGAAACCGGGTTTTCGACCGTGCTGCCGTCGGAGTCCGTGAGACGGACGACCTCGGTGACGTCCTGCCCGATCGCTTCGTCCCCTAGCCACCCCGTCGCCCGCAGCGCCACGGCATTCATGAAGGTGACGATGCCGCGCGAGTCCGTCGCGATGACGGCCTCTGCAATCGAGTCGAGCGTCGTCGCGAACCGTCGCTCGCGGGCTTGGAGCGCGACTTCGCACTCGCGCCTCTTCAATGCGACTTCGAGCACGGCTCGGAGCTCCCCTTCGTCGAACGGCTTGACGAGAAAGCCGTACGGGCCCGTCTCCGCGGCGCGCGCGAGGGTCGCGTCGTCGGACAGGGACGTGATGTAGACGACGGGGATGCCGAGGCGACGGCGAATCTCGGACCCCGCGGCAATTCCGTCCGTCCCTCCTTTCAGCTTGATATCCATCAAGATGAGGTGCGGTTTGAACCTCGCCGCTCGCTGAAAAGCCTCGGCGGCCGTCGCGGCCGTGCGGGGCGTGGCATAACCGAGGTCATTCAGCGCTTGCCGGATATCCTCGGCAACGACCTGCTCGTCTTCGACCACCAGGATGGTCGCAGCTCCGTTCATGACGAAATCCCCCTTCGCCGCCCGAAATTGGTTTGGCTCGATGAGTCAGACGGCGGCTGCCGGCCCCCGCCATTTCGCCGACCCCCTTCGACGCCTCGAGAGTCGCCCAGAAAGCGATTCGGCACAAGACAGGAAGGCCACTCCCTCCGGGCTTGCCCGGCCCTCGCGCCGGCGGCGAAAGGTTAGGTCGTGAAAACACGGACTTGGAACGCGGCGAGGTCTACCGTGAAGCCGCCCTGTGCGGACGAGGCCGGAGCGGAAGTCGCCGCGGCGCCGACCTCCGCGAGCGCGATGCCGACCCACGGCCAGCTCGGGAACGTGAACGAACCGAATGTCTGGCTGCACATGTTGGCAAGGACGACGACCTGACCGGGAGAGCCCAGCGCTTGGCCGGCCGTGCGGCAGTAGGCGAAGACGAAGGTGCCTCCGTCGTCGTCGAACGTCGGGTGGAAATAGAAAAACTGCGCTTCGTTCCGCTGAAGCGCCGGATGAGTCGTCCGAAGCTGAAGTAGCGTCCGGACGCGCGCCTGCAGCGCCTGGTTTCCAGGATAGCTCGCCCGCCGCCACTGGACCGGATCCTGCTGCTTCGAATTCGCGTCGCCGTAGTCGAAGTCGTGAACGTCGCCGAACTCTTCCCCGGCGAGGAACATCGGGATCCCCACGGACGTCGTCAGGAGGGCGAAGACGCCGCACACGCGCCCGAGCGCGTCGCTCACGGCGGCGCGGACGTCGGCGTTCGCCCCCGAGTCGACCGCAGCCCTCACTTCGCGGACCGCGGCCGCGGCGTCGTCGGCAGCAGACTGGCTGAGCCCTCGCTGCTGGAGAAGCGACCAGAGGAGGACGTTCAACATGCGAGGGGCCGTCTGTACGTCGTGGGAGGTGGCGTAGTTCACGGCGCACGCGAGATCGGCGTAGCCCCGATCGAAGCCGCCCTCGCCGTTCCAGAGGCCGTCCTTCAGCAGAAAGTGTCGGACGCGCTCGGTGCGCGATGGTTGGCCGAGCGTCGTGGCCAGCGTGCCCGTCGCCAGCCTGCGTATTTCGTCCTGGAAGCCGAAGTTCCAAATGGCGTCGGAAACCTTCCGCCCGCCGGGGTTTCCGGGGTCCGGGCCCGTCGCGACGAACCGGCGGGAGCTGTCTTCGGCGACGACGAAAAATGGCTTGCCGGGAAAGGCCGCATTGCTCGCAGCGGTCGCCCGGTCGCGAAACTCCTGAACGAAATCCCAATTGTCGATGTCGGCGAAGTCGTCGATGCGAAAGCCGTCTACGTGGTACTGGTTTATCCAGAACTCGGCCATTTCGCAGAGAAACTCGCGCGCCGGATAATACGTATTATCGTCCGTGCCGGGGTAATAGAGAAACTTGGTTCCGCCCCAGAACGCGCCTGGCCGGGACGCGGCGAACCAGCTCGGAGCCAAGGCTCCGAGTGGACACTCGTCGGCGAAGAACGCCATCACGACGTCGAGCAGCACGCGGATCCCGCGCGCGTGGCAGCTCTTGACGAAGAAGCGCGCGTCGATCGGCCTACCCATGTCGATGTCCGGCGCGAGAAAGAAGCGCGTTCCGTAGCCCCAATTGAGAGTTTGGGGCGAGTCCTCGATCGGGAGTAATTCGATGCAATTCACCCCCAACGCCTCGAGGTCGTCGAGGTGCTCGAAGACGGTCTCCTCGAACGTACCGAGATCCATGAGCGCGTGTTCGGGCGGGTCGTCCGTCATCCACCGGAGCGGCATCTCGTAGACGACGATCTGGTTGTTCCCGGGGAAATGCGTGCCGGCTTCCACGCCGTCGTCCCAACGAAATGCCGGGGCGACCCGCCTGCCGCCCGTGATGTGGAAGATGCCGCGGTAACCACCGAAGCGAGTAATCTCGTCGGCATATGGATCGGGCACGGGATGTTGCCCGTCGCCGTCGACGACGAACTCGTACTCGTAGGCTCCGTCGCGCAGCGCCGCGCTGTCCAGATCGAACGCCCACCACCCCGGGGAGCCCGCCGCCGGGGTCAATGCGAGGAGGGGCCACCCCGAAGGGTCGAACCGATCGCGGTCGCTCAGCGGAGCGAAGCGAATGGAGATCGCCTCGATCGGAGGGGGACCGGGAACGCGAAGCAATCCGTAACTGCCCGGGGGGCGCACCGGCATCCGGCCATGGTGCGCCCGGTGGTCGGAGCTCGCAAGCGACCCGCCGTGGTCATTTTCCCGAGTTCGGCGCGTGCCGCGGGCACCGAGCGTCGCTTCCCGGGCCATGAGCCCCGTGCGCGGCGGTCCATTTCACGGAATTCACGGAAACCGGCCAATGGCCGCGAGTACGTCGAGCCGGGCCTGGCGAGCCGTGTCGGAGGCGATCTCGACCTGGATCTCCGCGTCGCGCGAGGTCTGCTCGGCGTCGATGACTTCGAGGTTGGTCGTGGCCCCGGCACGGTAGGCGAGACTCGCGAGGCTCAAGGCTTCGGCGGCAAAGCGGGCGGCATCTCGCGATTGTGCAAGCGATGCCTCGGCTCTGCGGAGCGTCTCGAACGTCGCGCGCACGTCCGACCGAGTCTGTCGCACGGTTCCTTGGAGCAAATCTGCAGCCTCGCGCGCGAGAGCCTCGCGCTCCTTCTGGAGCCCGTAGCGGAGCCCGCCGTCGTAGAAGGGGACGGTAAGCGCGACCTGGCCTTGCCAGCCGGTCGAGGGCGTCTGCGACGTCGGTGGCTCCTGGTAAAACGGTTGAAAAGTCGCGCTGACGAACGGGGAATAGTCGGTCCAGCTGTCCCGGCGCACCTGATCGGCAGCCCGCAGTCGCCGGTTCGCGACCACGACGTCCGCGCGGGTTTTCGTCCCCTCGTCGATCGCCTCCGCGAGCGGCGGGGCGGGCGCGAAGTCGGGCTCCTCGGCGCTGTCCACCGGCACGTCGAGCCCGACGAGTACCCCCAGCGCCTCTTGGGCGGTGTGGATCGTCGCGTACGACGTCTGGACGAGCGACTCGTCGGCTGACACTTGCTGCGCGGCACGAACCTCGTCGAGTCGGTTTCCGACGCCGCCCGCGTAGCGAGAGGCTGCGTAGTCGAAATGCGCCTTCGCCGTATCGCGCGCTCGCACGTTCGCCTCGAGCAGACGCTTCTGAGCGAACACCGCGAGGTACGCGTGCCCCGTCGCGACGGCGACGGTGCGGCGCGTATCCATCGCGTCGGCCTTCGATACGTCCACATCGTTCCGTGCGTGGGCCCACTGCGCCCAGACGCGCGGGGTCACCAGGGGCACGCCGAGGGTCGCCTCGAGGTTGACCTGACCTTTCGGCTGCGTGACGAACCCCTGGAAGACGCGATCTCGGTCCAGCCGCAGGTACGTCCCCGTCCCGTAGAGTGTCGGCAGGGATTGTGCTCGAACCTCCTCGACCAGAGCTTGCGCGCGAATGATCTCTTCCCGCGCGACCAGCAGGGTCGGATTGTGTTCGGTCGCTCGGCCGACCGCCTCTGCCATCGTCATTCGCATCGGCTCCTGAGCGGCGGCGTCGCCGCGAACCGAGAGCACTGCGACCAGGCACGCGGCCCTGTGGCGCGGCGCGACTGTCATTGGGCCTTTCCCCCCGTCCTTCCCGCGGGAATCGCTTGAACGGTGTCGCCCTCGCCGACTTCGACCGGAACGTCGAGGCCGATCGTCTCGCCCCCGGAGAGTCCGCCCAGGACGCGTACGGCGCGGCCGGTGTTGTAGCCGAGGTCGACCTCGGCATAGTGCGCGTGGCCGCCGCTCACGAGACACACCGCCGTCTTGCCGCCGCGCACGACGACCGCGTCGTCCGGGATGACGGGCGACGGGGGGATGGTCAGCCGGAGCTCGACGTGCGTGAAGGTACCCGGGAGCAAGTGCCAAGGTCGGTTGTCGAGGTCGATCTCCACCTGCATCGTGCGGGTTCGCGGGTCGAGCGCTCCGGACGGGTACGTCACGGCCCCCGGGATGCGCTTGGCCGGCAGCTCGTCCTGCCAGATCGTGACGGGATCGCCGGTCCGGACGAAAGGGGCCACGTCTTGCCCGACGTGGATGAAGATCCGCAGCGTATCGGTGTCGGCGAGATCGACAATCGGGAGGGCGCTCTGCGTCGCACCGGTGGCGGCCGGGACGAGGGCGCCGGGGTCGACGTAACGAGCGCTGACCACGCCATCGAATGGCGCGCGAACGATCGTGTACGCGAGGACATCGGCCGCGCGCGCCAGGGTCGAGTCCGCGACGTGCGCTTGCGCAGCGGCATTGTCCCGGTCTTGGAGGGACACGACTCCGCTCGGCGCGAGCCGCTCGGCGCGCTCGGCGTTGATCTTGGCGATGGCCGAATCGTGTCTGGCGGTGACGACGTCTTTTTCGTTCTCGGGCGACTCGAGCCGCGCCAGGATCTCGCCCTTCTTCACGTGCTGGCCGCGCTCGACCCGGACCTCGCGGACGTACCCGCTGACTTTTGCGTAGAGGGTCGTCTGGTTGTAGCCGTACACGTCGCCGGGCAAACTCACGGTGCGCTCTCCAGGCGTCGTCTGCACTTGGATGACCGAGACGCGTATTCCTTTCGAGCGCTCCCGTTCGAGCGATGCGCGTTCGTCTTGCTCGAGCTGGCGCCGTCGCACCCGCAAGGTCACGACGGCGAGGGCCGCCGCGAGGACGACGACGACGCCCGCGACCACCGCGAGGCGCCGTGCCCTTGGGGACGGCTCGCTCGGACCGGGCAGCCCCGGGTGCTCGGCTTGGACGGTCATGAAGCGCCCTCGGTTTGGTGAGCGCGGTCGGCCTCGGCCACGGCGCGGTCGTGCACCGCGGCGACAGGCCGCTTTCGGCGCAGCACCGCGTACGCGCAAGGAATGACGATGAGCGTGGCGAAGGTCGAAACCGTCAGTCCACCGATGACCGCGCGGCCGAGCGGCGCGTTCTGCTGCCCGCCCTCGCCGAGACCCAGCGCCATCGGGAGCATTCCGAGGATCATCGCCGCGGCCGTCATCAGAACCGGGCGCAGGCGGGTGAGCCCCGCGCTGGCCGCAGCCTCCGAAGGGCCGATGCGTTCGTCGTCCATTCGCGCGTCGTTCGCGAAGTGAACGAGGAGAATACTGTTGGACGCGGCGATGCCGATGGCCATGATGGCGCCCATCAGGGATTCCACGTTCAGCGTCGTCCCCGTGACCGCCAGCATCCAGAGCACGCCGCTCAGGGACGCGGGCACGGCGAGCATGATGAGCAGCGGGTCGATCCACGATTGAAAGAGAACGACAAGAAGTAGGTAAACGAGGGCAATCGCGAGGATCATCCCGAGCCCCAGACGACCGAACGCCTCGAACATCGTCTGCGGCTGCCCCATCACTTTTACGTCGACCCCAGGCGGCAGCTTGCCCAGCCGCTTCACCGCGGTGTCGATGTCGCGGGCGACGCCTCCGAGGTCGCGGCCCTCGACTCCGCACTGCACGTCGATGGTGGGCTGCACGGTGTCATGGTGGATCGACGACCGGGTCACGATGCGGCGCGCGGCCGAGAAGGAGCCGAGGTAAGGAGCGACGACGGCCGCAAAGGCGGTGGCCGGCTGCTGCGTCGGCGGAGCATATCCGGCTGGCATCGTCGTCGAGGTCGCGGCCCCGCCGGCGGTGACGGGCGTGGTCATGAGCGCCTCGACGTTGTCGAGGTGGTAATAGGGTGTCTGGACGGCGACCGTGTAATTCACTCCGTTCTTCGGGTCGACCCAGAAATTCGGGGACACGAGGGAGCTCGACGTGAGCGAAGTCAGTAAGCTGTTGGCGATGTCGCGCTCGGTCAGCCCGAGTTCGAGCGCATGCTCGCGATCGACATCGACGCGAAACGACGGATGATCGAGGACCTCACCGAGGTGGACGTCTACCGCGCCGGGAATCGCCTGGAGGTCGCGCTCGATGCGGAGAGCGAAGGGAAGCGCGTCGGTGTATTGGCGCGCCTGGACCTCCACGTCGATCTGCGAGGGCATTCCGAAGTTCAGCACTTGGCTGACGACGTCGGCCTGCTCGAAGTAGAGCGTGGAGCCGGGGAATCCCTGGAGCACTTCGCGCCGGATCCGGTCCCGATAAGCCACGATCGAGTGGTGCTCGGGCTTGAGGCCGACGGTGACCTCCACGTCTTCTTCGTTCGCGTTCGCGCTCGGAACGAAACCGAGGTTGTAGAAGAGGGGAACGCCGAGGTTGTCGTCTATCGTATCGAGTTCGTCGGCGGGCACGATCCCTCTCACGCGCTGCTCGACGGAGTCGACGATGCGCTCGGTCTGCTCGATCCGGGTTCCCCGCGGCGCTCGCAGGTGAAAGCGCATCAAACCCGCGTCCACGCTCGGAAAGAAGTCGAGACCGATGGGCTCGTAGAGCATCGCGCTCACGCCGACGAAGACGACCGCCGCTGCCAGCACGAATTTGGGACGCGCCATGGCCGCGCGGAGGACTTCCCCGTAACGGTCGCGAAGTTTGTCGAGCCCGCGGCGTCGAACGAGGTCCGCGCGTGCCCAGAAGCCGGGGCGTGTCCCTCCACCGTATGCGGCGCGCTCTTCTTCGAGCTTCTCCTTCGAGAGGAGCATCGAAGAGAGCGTCGGAACGAGGGTCCGGGACAGGAGATAGGACGCGAGCATCGAGAAAACCACCGCGAGCGCCAGCGGGAAGAAGAGAAACTTGGCGGGCCCGGTCAAAAGAACGACGGGAAAGAAGACGATGCAGATGGAAAGGGTCGCGGCGAGCGCCGGCAGCGCAACCTGCCGGGCACCGTCCAGGATCGTGACGAGGATGGGCTTGTTCTCGTTGCGGTTCCGGTTGATGTTCTCGACTTCCACCGTGGCATCGTCGACGAGCATTCCGATGACGAGCGAAAGACCGCCGAGCGTCATCAGGTTGAACGTTTGCCCGGTCACCCTCAAGCAGCAGATGCCGACGAAGATGCTCATGGGAATCGAGATGCAAACGATGAGCGTGCTGCGCCAGCTCCCGACGAACGCAAGGACCATGAGCGCCACGAGGCCGCCTGCGATCGCCGCTTCGCGAACGACGCCGACGACGGCGGCTCGCACGAAGGTAGACTGGTCGAAGGCCAGGTGAAGCTCCATGCCCTGCGGAGCGATGGCCCGCAGGCTCGGCAGCATTTCTTTGACCGTGTCGACGACGGCCAGCGTGGAAGCGTTCGACTTCTTGAGGATCGCGAGATACGTGGCGCGGCGTCCGTCGACTCGCACGACATTGGTCTGTAGTGCGTAGCCGTCGTAAACCCGGGCGACGTCGCCGAGGTAGACGGTCGCGCCGCCGACGATCTTCACCGGAATCTTGTTGAAGTCGGACGTCGTCGACGGACTTCCGTTGATGAGGACATCGTAGTTCGAGTCGCCGAACCGGGCCGTGCCCGCGGGCAGGATGACGTTCTGGGCGAGGATGACGTTCACGATGTCTTGAGGAGACGTGCCCCTCGCCTGCGCGCGTGCAGGGTCGATTTCGACCATCACCTCGCGCTGCTTGCCCCCATAGGGCGCCGGCGTCGACAGTCCGGGGATGTTGAAGAGCCGGACCCGGAGGAAGTTCAGGCCCCAGTCGAATAGCTGCTGTTCGGTCGCCGTGCCGGAAAGGGTGAGCTGCGCGACCGGTACGTTGGACGCGTTGAACTGGAGCACCACCGGAGGCTGAATTCCGGGGGGCATGACGCGAGATGCAGAGAGCGACGCCGCTGTGATCTGAGCGATGGCGCCGCCGATGTCCGAGCCGGTCTCGAAGTAGACCCGGAGCACGGACGTCGAGTCGATGGTCTGCGAGTCGATCCGGGTCACCCCGCTCACCGAACTCGAGATGCTTCGCTCGCTGATGAACGTCACTCGGCTCTCGAGGTCTTCGGCGGACATTCCCGGGTAGTTCCAGACGACGACGACTACGGGAATGTTGATGGCAGGGAAGATGTCGACCTCCGTGGTCGCCGCCGCCAGCGCGCCCAGCAGCAAGACAACGAGGCAAAACGCCGCGACCGTGAACGGACGCCGGAGTGCGAGGCGGACGATCCACATCTTTTGCGCCGCGCACGTGCGAGTTCAATGCCCAGCCGTTCGGACGCCGGTACGAGGCTTGCCGACGCACAATGGCCCAGTTTTCGGATCAGCCTGTTTTCGGTGGCCAAGGAAACCGGATCTGGGACGGAAGGCGGCGCGGAGTCGCACACGGTGCTGGAGCTCCGCGCCCGACAAGAAGAGAAGGTCGACCGACATCAGCGGTTCGTGGAACGCGTCACGGTCGCGCTGGGGCGACCGAGAACGCTCTATCTGACGCTGACCATCGTCGGCCTTTGGGTGGTCTTCAATCTCTTGGCGCCGGGTATGTCGCTCCCGGTGTTCGATCCGCCGCCGTTCAGCGGAATGCAGGGCGTCGTCGGGCTGGCGGCACTTCTCGTCACCACCATGATCCTGACGACGCAGAATCGCATGGCGCGGCATGCCGAACAGCGCGCCCACCTGGATCTCGAGGTGAACATTCTCGCAGAGCAGAAGATCGCCAAAGTGATTGCGCTCATCGAGGAGCTGCGCCGCGATATGCCGGACGTTCGCAATCGGCGGGATCCGGTGGCCGAGCAGATGACGCACGCGCTGGATCCGCGCGCGGTCATCTCGGCCATCGAAGAGACGATGGACGCGTCGACCCCCCAAGAGGCGGGCGAGCCCGCCATTGGAACTCCGGCAAAGTCCGGTTCCGAGGGACATTGACCCCCACCGATTTGGGACTCGACCGCCACACCGCGATATCGCTGTGTGACACCTTTGCCTATTGCCTTCGTCGTCGCCGCGTCGCTAAGTGCAGGTCTCCGCGATGGCAAGCCGCGCTTTTCGGCGCGGGCGAGCGTGCTGCGCGGCACGCGACGTGCTTGGCGGCATCGCGATGCGCGCGCTTCGGTGTGCTCGATGCCACGACAACAAGCTTTACCGTTCCCGGCGCCGGGGGATTGAGAGGCTCCTCTCGGTGCTCCGCTTCTATCCTTTTCGGTGTGCCAATTGCGGCGCTCGAAAGTTGCACTTCGCCGGGTGATCGAGCCGCCGCTCATTCGGCGATGGTGAGCGTCACCGGCAAAGAGCCGTCGATCCGAGCCGGCGCGGGCGATCCATCCCGCGAGATCCACCGGGCCGCGTACTGTTCGCGACCGATCCGGTGGTTCATCACCGTCGTGGTCTTGTAAATGAAACCCGGGCGCCACGACTTGGTCGCCAGCGGCGGCGGGATCGCCATGGCGCGGTCGGTCGTGTCCGGCGGGATGAGGCTCCAGCGCCCCGTGCTCAAGATGGTCGAACGCACGTCGAACATGAGCTCTCCAATCGGCGCGGTCACCTGAAACCAGGACTCGATGCGGGGCTGTACGCCGCCGATGACGCGCACGCCGATCAGCGAAATCCCCTGCTCGAACCTCGCCGTGACCGTTCGGTCGAGCTGCGTGTCGATGGCCCGACGAAAGCGCCCGGCTTGCGCTTCGTCGCCTCCCTGCACCGCCGCATTGTGCGCGATTCGGATCTGGTCGATGGTCTCGGGCTCGCCGCCGGGGAGCGGCGCGGTTTGACCCAGATGGGTGCGCCACTCCCACGTGAGCCATGGATCAGGCTGCGAACCCATGGTGCGGACTGGCTCAGTGCCCCCTCGGAGCAACCACTCGAACGGGTTCGGTTCGCGCTCTTCGACCGAATAGGCGTCGAGCGGAGCGACCGGATCTCGCTGGTCCACGAGCCAGACGTCTCCGTAAACTTGGACATGCGCAACGGCCGCGATCTTCTTCTCCAAATCGGAGGTTAGGCCGCTTCCTCGGGCGATCCAGAATGGATGCACGACGCCTGCGTTGCCCGCCACGGGCATCCCCGCCGGAGCCGCCTGGGCGTGAAGCGTCCAGACATGATCCCATCCCCAGCCCGCCGAGTCGTGAGCGTCCATGCCTGTGCCGCGCTGGGTCCTCGGCAGGACGACCTGGCGAACGACGGAGTGCATGTCGACGGCGCTCGGAATGAAATGCCCGTTGTCGTCGTATCGCCCGCCCGTGCGGCGCCATACCCAAAGAGACAGCACCCCGTCGTGCGCCATCGCGACCGACGGGAGTAGCCCGACGGTCAGTCCCACGACGCCCGCAATGGTACCGGCTCTCGCGGGCACCAGGCGCGCCATCGACCAGCGGACGGCCACGACGATCGTGTGAACGAGCTGCGCGAGCGCGAGTGCGTAATAGGGGGCGAAGTAGTGAGGCCAGAAAATGTGGATGTCTGCGCCGTTCTTGAAGACGACATACTGGACGACCGCCCCGAGGAGCAGGCTGAGAGCGTATGTCTCCTCGTCGCGGCGGAGCAGGACGAGCCTCAGCAAGCAAACGGGCGCGGCCAATTTTCCGAGGAACACTGCCAACGGGATAAAGCTGAAGTCGATCCAGTTCTTGCGCGACGCGAGCACGGCCTCGAGCGGGACGCCGGCGCCCCCGCCTCGCGCGACTCCTTGGGAGAGCCAGGCGGCAATCTGGTCCGCGTAGTAGAAGAGGCCGAGCCACAACACGAGCTCGCCCAGAGCGACGCCCACGGAGAGCCCCCACCAGCGTAGGTAGGTCCCCAGCCGGAGCGCCGGTGTCCAGCGCGATGGAAGAACGCAAGCTCGTACGAAGGCCCAAAGCAAGAGGGGCGCGACGAGAAGATAGCCAGCCCAGTCACCGGAACATGCAAACGCCAGCCCGGCGAGACTGGCGACGAGGTGGCGGGGCGCGCCCGACGCCATATGCCGCGAATGGCCCCAAAAAAAGAGAAGGGCGCCGAAGATGGTGATCGTTTCGAGGTTCGTGTAGCCCGAGAATCCGACCGCAATCGGGACGACTACGTAGGCGGCCGCGGCGACCGCGCCGACCGGCTCGCCCCAGTGCTCGCGCGCGATGCCGTAGAGAAGCGGCGGAATGGCGGCGCTCAAGAGGACGGTCGGCAGATGGACCACGAAGTCGTGCTGACCGAATATCCATAAGAAGAGCGCTGAAAAATAGAATGTTCCGAACGGATGATGACAAATGTACTGAGCTTTCGTCGGCGCGCCCGTGTACCACGCCCACGACGGATAGACGGTGTGGTATTGGAGCATCGGCTCGGTCGCCATGATCGTGGCCGCACTCCCCGCGCCCAGGTGACCCGAAGCAGGGATTTCGAACAAGCCCCAGGCAGCGGTGAAGAGAAACCAGCCGCTCGACAGCGCGACCACGGCACGGGCCGTCCAATCGACCCTCGAAACGGATGCCCGAAGCTGCATCAGGCGGCGCACGCTAGCATACGGCCCTGGACGACCCGCCGGCCTCTCGATGCTCGGTGAGCGGGCGCCGAGGAAGGGCGCCACCCGCGAACCGGAAAGGGTCGAAATCGCGGTCCAGATCGGCGTACGCAGCCCTTGCGTTCCCTCGCAGGGCATGCGCCGGCGGTGATCCTCGTCGAAGAGGTTCCAAAACGAGACTGAAGACTTCGCTCGCCGGAACGGCTTCGGCCGGAAGCAAGCGCGAGGCGCGGAGCGAAGCGGACGGATCGCGCGCATTCCCGAGGCGACGGTCCCGAGCGGGCGTCGAGTCTTCGAGGCGAAACGTCCATCCGAACTGCAACGGGCTCGACTCACCGGCATCGCACTTGGTGCGGCTGCGGCGCGTTCTCCTATACGGCGCGGTTCTTGAAATGGGACCCAGCATGCTCGTTTCGTCGTTCGGGCTCTCGGGCGTCAGGAGACTCACGGCTCTCGTCGTGGAGGACGACCCGCACCTGCAAAGGGCGATGAGCGCGGAGCTCGCGAGCCTCGACTTTTCCGTGCTGGCAGCGAGCCACTTCGATGCGGCGGTTGAGCATTTGACCCGAAATCGTGCTGAAGTCGTGTGCATCGACATCGGCCTACCCAACAAGTCCGGCTACGAGCTCTGCGAACACATCCGACGACGGTTCCCGCTCGAGGCGCTGCCCATCCTCATGACGAGCGAGTACGGGGGTCCGCAGGAGCGGGCCTACGCAGAGGACGCGGGCGCGAGCGACTTTCTTCGCAAGCCGTTTGCGATGCCCGAGTTCGTTCGGTGCATCGAGTCCTTGACCGCCGCGATGCGCTGGAAAAGACCGCCCGAGAGCCAGCCCCGAGCCTACCGCTGGAAGGCAGCCCGGCCCGCTCGGACCGCGGCGCGCCCCGGCTTCTTCGCCGCGTAAGACGACCCCGGCCCCGCGGCGAATCGCCACCGATCGCAGCAACGCGCCGGGGCTATGGTTACAATCGAGGCATGCGAGTCCTCGCCATTCCGCTCTGTCTTCTCTTCGCTGCGTGCGCCGCGGGGGAGGGCGTGCGCTTCCAGGTGATCAGCATGGAGCGACCGCCCGAGGGCCTCGGCCTTCCGCCGCCGGCGGACTATCAGCCCTGCTACGTGGGGGAGGCTCGCGGGTACGATCGCAACGGCGACGGGAAGCTCGACGAAGTTCGCGTGTCGGTCAAGGGCCGCGAGCGCTGCTACGGCGAGGACATGAACCACGACGGGGTCATCGACACGTGGGACGTAATGGATGAAAATGGCAATCTCGTGAAGCGTGCGCACGACTCGAACGGCGACGGGCGGTCGGATCAGGCGTGGACGTTCGATCCCTCGAGAAAGGGCTGTGCGACGGTGGCCGCCGACCTGAACGGCGACGGGAAGCCATCCCCAGGGAGCCCCATTGACATTTGCCAGCAACTCTCGAAGGGAGCGCGCTGAGCGCGCCGGCGGCCGCGGTGCTTCCCCCGATCGATCCCGAGTGGGCAGCGGCGCACTCGGTGCACTACGGGTTCCTGGCCAGTCAACAAAACATGCTCGAAGACGCCCAGCGGACGGGTCTCTACCGGACGGGGATTACGGCCAATCGGAGCGACTTCTCGGGAAGGACGGTACTCGACGTGGGCGCGGGCACCGGCATCCTGTCGATCTTCGCCGCGCAGGCGGGAGCGCGCAAGGTCTACGCCGTCGAAGGCACGCACATGGCCGAGCATGCACGGCGCCTCATCGAGGGGGTCGGCCTGTCGGATCGCATCGAGATCGTCCGCGGGAGTCTCTCCGAAATATCGCTCGCGAGCAAAGTGGATATCGTGATTTCGGAGCCTTGGGGCTTCTTTCTATTTCACGAGCGCATGGTCGAGGCCTTCCTCCTGGCACGCGATCGATTTCTCGCCCCCGGCGGCAAGCTCTTCCCGGGGACCGCGCGCCTGTGGCTGGCGCCTTTCATCGACCAGCCCCTCTACGATTCGCGAACGCACGCGGCAGCGTTCTGGGAGCAAACCGATTTCTTCGGCGTCGATTTGTCGACGATGGCCGAAGTCGCGGCAGTCGAACTCTTCGCAATGCCCGTACTCGGGCCGGTCAACCCGCAGGACCTCATGGCGAGCCCCGCGGTCTATCCGTTCGACTTCGCAAAGATGAGTCTGGGCGACCTGGCCGAAATCCGACTGCCGTTCGAATTCATCGCCACGCACCTGGGGCCTTTGCACGGCATCGCGGGCTGGTTCGACGTGGCGTTCGAAGGCACCGATCGGCGCGTCGTGCTTTCGACCGCGCCCGACCAACCGCGGACCCACTGGAGTCAATTGCGCTTTCTTTTCGCGCATCCCCCGTTCGTCCATGTGGGCGACCGACTGCGTGGATCGCTCGTGCTGAAGGCAAATCGGCAATCGAGCTACGATGTCGTATTCGAGGGCGAACTCGAGGGCGCAGCGCGCTTGCCGTCGCAAACGTTCTATATCCACACGTATTTGAATTGGGGAAACTGAAAGCCTACGATTCGGCCCCTCCGTAAGGCTACAACAACGACAGGAGCGCCTGGGCGGGATGGAGCGGCGTGAAGCCGAGCGCCCGCTCGACCTGACTTCGGCACGAGTGCCCGGTGGCGAGCACGCGCACGCGGTCCCGCTCGGGGTCGATCTTGCCCTTCCACGACAGCTCGAAGATTCCGAGGGAGTCTTTCCTGTGGCTTATCTCGTGCCCGTACACGCCGCACATTCCGCAGCAACCGGCTTTCACGATTTCGAGCGGCACGCCGAGCAACCCGAAGACCTTTGCCCATTGCGCCGGCGCCTTGGTGACGAGCGCCTGCTCCGTGCAGTGCGAAAGAAGGCGGAACCCCTGCGCGCTCCCGGCGGCTACCTTGGTCGTCAGGCGCTGCTCGACGAGCCACTCCTGGAGAAGCCATACACGGAAGCCGGCGTCACCCCCGAGCTCCTTCGGATATTCGTCGCGGTACGTGAGGACAACGGCGGGCTCGATTCCGACGAGGGGGAAGCCGAGCGACGCGACGCGACGCAGAAGCTCGGTGTTGCGAGCCACCACCCGGCCGAAGGCGTGAAGAAAGCCTTTGATGTGCAAGGCTTTGCCGTTCTCGAAGTACGGAAGAACATGGGGCTGAAACCCGAGGGCCCGTAGGAGCAAGCACGAAGCTTCGAGGACGCCGGGCTCGTAGAACGTCGTGAAGGCGTCCTGGAGAACCACGACGACTCGCGCGTCCTTCGATAGCTTCTCTAGGTCCGCGATCGTTGCGATCGGGATGGCGTGTTCCGCAAGGCGTTTGGCCGCCGGCTTCGGGTCGAGGAGCGGCGCGTCGGTGATGCCGGCGACGCGAGCGGTCAGCCAGCGGCCGAGCGCGTTGCCCATCAGCGCGTTGGCCAGGCGCGGAGAGCTCGCCAAGAACGGGAGCATCCGCTCGAGGAGCGCCGTGGCGTAGTCGCCGATGGGGCGCGCGTAGCGGCGGTGGTAGAGCTCCAGGAATTGCGCGCGGAAATCGGGCACGTCGACGCGCACGGGGCACTGCGTCGCACACGCTTTGCAAGCGAGGCATCCCGACATCCCGTCGTACACCTGATGGGAAAAATCGCGAGATCGCGCTCGATGGAAGAGTCGATTCCAGAGCCGGACGATCCACGGAAGGCTCGTGGAGTCGCGCAGCGCCTGGGTTGCCACGAGGCCGGTTCCCGCCAAGAGACGCAACCATTCGCGCATGAGCGTCGCGCGGCCCTTCGGCGAGTGAATGCGGTCGCGGGTGATCTTCGACGACGGGCACATCACCGTGTCGCTGCTGGTGTCGAAGCACTGCCCGTTGCCGTTGCACGCGAGGACGGCGCCGAGCGCCTCCTGGTCGGGGCCGGCGATCTGCCGGTCGAGCGACCCGCGCGTCGGAGGTTCGTCGATTCGAACGAGCAAGTGGCGACTGCCCGCAGGAGTGGCGATCTTGCCGGGATTGAGCTGGTTTCTCGGGTCGAACAGGGCCTTGATGCGCTGGAGATCGGGGTAGAGCACCGGGCCGAAGTGATGCGGAACGAGCTCGGAGCGAAACCCTTTTCCGTGCTCGCCCCAAAGCAGCCCCCCGTACCGCGTGACGAGCTCGGTCACCGCGTCCGTGATCCGCCGTACGCGCGCCTCGTCGTCGGGGTCTTTCAGATCGAGCGCCGGCCGGACGTGCAGACACCCGACGTCGACGTGCCCGAACATGCCGTAGCGAAGGCCCTCGGCGTCGAGGAGAGCCCGAAACTCGCGCACGTACGCCTGGAGGTGCTCGGGGGGGACGACCGTGTCTTCCACGAACGGCACCGGCTTGCGCGATCCGGGTGTGTTGCCGAGGAGACCGACGCCCTTCTTGCGCAGGTTCCAGAGGCTCGCGCGCTCGTTCGGCTTCCAGGTCAGCGCGTGGCCGTGCGGTGCCCCCAGCGTCCCGCGGCGCTTGGCGATCTCGGCGAAGAGGGCGTCGACCTTTGCCCGCACGCCGGCTTCGTCGTCACCGCTGTACTCGACGAGATTGATGGCGCGCGTCGTCTCGGCGCCGGAGTCGAGCAGAAAGGTCCGTACTTCGTCGTAGATGACGTCGCCCTTGGCGAGCGTGAGCACCGTCTCGTCGATCGCCTCGACGGATCCGGGATCGGTCGCCACCAGCCACTCGGCGCTCGCGAGCGCGGCGTCGAAGCTCGGATAGCGCAGCACGAGGAGTGCTCGATGGCGCTCGAAGTGCGTGAGACGCAGGCGCGCCTCGGTGACCACGCCGAGCGAGCCTTCGCTCCCCGCCACGAGCTGCGCGAGGTCGACGCTCGATCCGTCCGGCGCCGCCATGTGCGCGAGGTTGTAGCCCGTCATGAACCGGCGAAGCTTCGGAAAGACGCGGGCGATTTCCTCGCGGCGCACCGAAGCGATCTCGCGCGCGAGTTTGTGCGCTTGCGCGACGAGTCCGGGCTGAGCAGAGAGAGCGTCGAGATCGGCGCCGCCGACGCGCGCCGTCCGGTGAACGATGCCTCCGCGAAGGACCACTTCGAGGTCGAGGACGTGCTGGCTCGTCTTGCCGTGCAGACGCGAGCCTTCGCCGCTCGCGTCGGTCGAGATCATGCCTCCGAGCGTCGCTCGATTGGAGGGCGACAAGTTGGCCGCGAAGTAGACCCCGTGCGGCTTGAGGAAGGCGTTCAGGTCGTCGAGCACGACGCCCGGCTGCACCCGGACGAACCCCGCCTCGAGGTCGAGCGCGAGAATCTTCGCCATGTGCCGTGAAAGATCCATGACGACGCCGCTCGTCAGAGACTGTCCGTTGGTGCCCGTTCCGCCGCCGCGGGCGGTCAAGGCGACTTCGTGGAAAGGCGGCTGGTCGATCAGCCGGAGGGCGAGGGCAACGTCCGCCGGGGCGCGCGGAAAGATCACCGCCGCTGGCAGCACCTGATAGATGCTGTTGTCCGTCGCGGCCGACAGGCGCGTCGCGTAGTCCAGGCAAATTTCGCCTGCAAAGCCGCCGCGAGACAGCTCGGCCGCAAAGGAAGCGACCTTCGGCTCGACGCTGGCGAGAGGGTCGAGACGAGGGACCACGCCGGGGGAGGAAGACTGCGTACTCACCGGATCACGAACCGCATGAGGGCGACCGCCAGGCCGACGCCGATGAGCAAGAACCCGATCGCGATTCCTCCGAGCAGCAAGAGGTTCAACCGTTGCGAGCGTATCGCCTCGGGCGCCTTCGGATGCGGCTCGTAGGCGCCGAGCAGCGGCGTGGGCGCCGACATTGCGGCTGTTCCCTGGGGCGGGCGTAAGGCCGCGGGGGCTTCGGTCGGACGGGAGCCGAACGCCGGCGCCAGAGCATCGGCGGAGCGCGCCGCAGAGGCCAGCCGCGTCGCCAACTTCGAATCGCCGGCGAGCACTTGCTGCATGGCGCTCGCGAAATCGGCCGCCGAGGAGAAACGGTCTTCGGGGCGCTTGGCCAGCGCGCGGTCGATGACCTGCTCAAGAAGGGGCGGGAAGACCCTGCCCGAGACCCGCTGGTTGAGCGGAATGGGGCGGCCGGTGACGTGGAGCTGGATGTAGTCCATCGGGCTCTTCGCGTCGAAGGGCAGCTTGCCGGTCAGCACCTCGTAAAGGATGACGGCCAGCGAGTAAATGTCGCTCGCCGCCGTGAGCGTCTTGCCTTGCGCCTGTTCGGGACTCATGAATTCGGGCGTACCGAAGACCATCCCTTCCTGCGTGAGGATGACCGACCCAGGGCGCATTTGACGCTCCCCTACTTTCGCGAGCCCGAAGTCGAGCACTTTCGGATAGTCGCGAACCCCCGCCGATTGAACGATGAAGATGTTCTCGGGCTTCAAGTCGCGGTGGATGATGCCGGCCCTGTGCGCCTCGTCGAGCGCGCCGCAGACCTGGATCAGAATCGGAAGCGCGCGCTCCACGGAAAACGGACCATCGGCGCGGAGCGTTTGGTTGAGGTTCTTGCCCTCCAGGAACTCCATGATGATGTAGAGAGATCCGTCGTCGAGCTCTCCGTAGAGAAAGACCTTGACCGTGTTGGGGTGGGAGAGCTGGCTCATCGCCCGCGCTTCTCGACGGAAGCGCGACACGAGGTCTTGGCGGCTGGCGAGCTTGGGGTGGAGGATCTTCACCCCCACCATGCGGTTCATCTCGGGCTGGAGCGCGCGGTAGACGGCGCCCATCCCGCCCGAGCCGATCTTCTGCAGGATCTGGAAGCTACCGTTCAGGATGTCGCGTCCGATGAACGGATCCTGCGGGCGCATGGGTGCAATGGGAGAGTGGTACCACGAGTCGCGGCACGGCATCATCCGGTCGCCATGCTCCTTCTCTCTTCGAAGCTCCTCGCCGACCAGGGGTTCGCACACGCGTTTCCGACACGCAGCGCAACCGATGCAGACGTGGCCGCGCATTTTCCGGCCGCGGTCATCGTCCAGGTCAAACAAGTGCACGGTGGATGCGTCGTCGAAGCAGCCGCCGCAGTAGGGACCGAAGCCGACGCCGTCGTCGCGCGGTCGCGGCCGGAGGATTCATCTCCCTTCCCCGCCGGCCCCGTCGCGGTGGGAGTGCGTGTGGCAGACTGCGTTCCGCTCCTTCTGGCCGATCCGCGTACCGGCGACGTGGCCGCCGTTCACGCGGGCTGGCGCGGAGTCGTCGCCAAGGTAGTGCCCGCCGCTGTCGACGCGCTTTCCGGCGGACCGCTCGTCGCGGCGATTGGACCCTGCATCGGCGCTTGTTGCTTCGAGGTTGGACGCGACGTGGGAGCTCAGATCGCGGAATCGTGCGGGTCGCAGCGCGTCGTCGTATGGGGCGCGGAGGACAAGGTCTACGTCGACCTCCGCGCGGCGGTGCGCGCGCAACTGCGCGCGGCCGGCGTAGCCGACGCCCACATCGAGGACGTGCCTGGATGCACCAAACACGAATCCGCACGTTTCCACTCATTCCGGCGGGACGGCACGGGTGGCGGACGAATGCTCGCCGCAATTGCGACGAGACGGTGATGCGGTCGGCAGTCTATTGTTCGGGTCGTGAGATTCGAACACCGCACCGGGGGGACTGCCGAGGACAGCGAACGCAAGAGAACCGAGGGCCAGCTTCTCTGGGCCGATCGAATGGCATCGATGGGTATGCTCGCCGCGGCGGTCGTCCACGAGCTCAACAACCCGCTCGGCGTCGCGATGGCCAACCTGGGTTTCGCTCTGGAAGAGCTGGTTGCGCTCGAGGCTCAGCTCGTGGCGGGCGAAGCGGAGGGCGCGATGGAACTTGCGGCCCGGCTTGCCCGCGCGCGGGCGCACACCGCCACGATCGCCGACGCGCTCCGTGAGGCGAGGCTGGGTGGAGACCGGGCCCGCCTCGTCGTCCGGGACCTGAGGACGTTTTCGCGAGCCGACGACGAGCGCCGGGATGTCGTCGACGTGCGTCGCGTCTTGGAGTCGTCGATAAACCTCGCCTATTGCGAGATCAGAGAAAGGGCCCGCCTGGTGAAGGACTACGGTCCCATCCCTTCCGTTCGCGGAAGCGAGAGCCGGCTCGGCCAGGTATTTCTGAACCTGCTTCTCAATGCGGCCCAGGCGATTCGAGTGGGCGACGTCGAGCGCCAGTGCATCCGCGTCGTCACGCGGACCGACGAGCTCGGCCGGTGCGTGGTGGAGGTATCGGACACAGGAGACGGGATCGCCCCTGAGAACCTTGCCCACGTGTTCGAGCCATTTTTCACTACCAAGCAGCGAACCTCGACCGGCTTGGGCCTCAGCATCTGCCAAAACGTCGTCGCAGCACTAGGCGGCGACATCGCGGTCGAGAGCGGCGCCGGACGCGGGTCGACCTTCCGAGTCAGCCTGCCACCCGCCGCCGCCCAAACGGCCCTCGCGCCGGACGCGAAGCCCCCCGAGGTTCAACCGCCTCAGCGCGGCCGCATCCTCGTAATCGACGACGAGCCTATGATGGCCCGCGCGGTGCAGCGTTTGCTGGACGGCGAGCACGACGTACTCGTCACGAGCGACCCGCTCGGCGCGGTCGAGCAAGTGCGCGCCGGCGCCCGCTTCGACGCGATCCTCTGCGACTTGATGATGCCTACGATGAGCGGGATGGAAGTGTACGAGGCCATCGCGGGAGTCGAGGCCGAGCAAGCGCGGCGCATGGTATTCATGACGGGCGGCGCATTCACGCCGCGCGCGGTGCGGTTCCTCGAAACGGTCGCGAATCCGCGCATCGAAAAGCCGCTCGAGCACAACGCGCTCCGCGCCGTTCTGCGCAGGCAGCTCGGCGAGCGACCCGAGGGCTAGAGGGCCTGTCCCTATTTCTCGTGGCCCAGCGAAGCTACTCGCGGCGTATCCACCGCTGCATCTCGCCCTCGAAGCCGCCCATGTCGACGAGCCGCGCCCAGTCTAGGGAGAGTCCAGCGCGCGCCGCGGTCGCCCGCGTCCGCTTGGGCGACGGCGAAATCCACACGAGGCGACCGCCGGGAACGAGCACGGTCGCGGCATGGGCCACGAATCGGTCGAGGTTGTCCCCGAGATCGGGGCTGCGCGCGGCGCGACGGCCCATCGGGGGATTCGTAATGATCAAGGTCACGCCGCGCGGCGCGTGGACCAGTGCGTCGGCCTGTTCCAGGCGCGCGGGGACGCCCGCCGAGCCCAGGTTTTCTCGTGCCGCCGCCAGGGCGCCCGCGTCGATGTCGCTACCCGCCAGCGACGAATAGGGACCGGCCAGGGCCCGCTCGACGAGCTCCGCGCCCGAGCCGACGAATGGATCCCACACGACATCGCCCGAGCGCGCCCCCGCGACGCGCGCGAGGGCCGCCGCGATCGTCG
>CAZVPE010000026.1:30138-36620 GCA_964628155.1 uncultured Polyangiaceae bacterium
CCATTCGGCCGCGCCCCGGCCCCCCTCCCCGCGCCCGTACCCCGCCCCCACCACCCCACCCCCCACCACACCCCCCCCCCCCCCCCCCGCGCGGGGCGCGTGGGCCGCCGCGATCGTCGGGTGCGACGCCGCGGGGACGTCGCGGCGGCGCCACGCAAAGCGCGGATCTTCGAGCGCGCGCGGCACGACCGCGACCTCGACGACGCGTGGCATCGACCCGATGACGAGCTCCCAGAGCGATGCGGTCGGATCGTTGACGATTGCCGGTGCGCGCCGCGCGATGGCTCGCGCCGTTTGCCACGAGGCCGCGCGCCTGTGCCCACCTTCTCGCCACGCGATGCGATATCGGACCGCGCCTACGGTCCAGGTCGAGAAGACCTGCTCGGCATGAGCGCTCGTCACGGCCCGGGCGATGGCTTCATCCGGGGGCTCGCCGCTCTCGATCTCGACGGCGGGAAGCGGGAAGCGAAACGAAAGCATCGTACGGGCCCGGAAGAGAGACCCCATCGATCCGGTCAACTGGGCGCGCACGACGCCCGGGCCGGCCACGGCTGCGCCGGCCACGCCGGGAACGACCGCCAGCTCGTCTGCGAGCATCTCTTCGAGCCCCCGTCGCGCGAGGATTTCGATGAGAACCGGGCCGCTCGGCACCTTTTCGGCATCGAGCCGCCCGCGCTGCGATCGGGATTCGGTCCTTTCCACCATCATGGCCGCGCGCTCCGAGATGCGCGCGAGCTCGCCGTCGTCCGCGCGCGACGCCTCGCGCAGGAGCGCGAGCGAGCGGGCAGTGCCGATCTTGCCCAGGGAAGCTGCGATCGATCGGCGCATCTCCACGCGACCGTCCCTGTTCCACGCGGCCAGGAGCGCGTCTTCGATTTCCGGCGCGCGCGTGTGCCCGAGGGCGATCGCGGCGTTGCGTCGCGTTTTCGGATCGGCGTCCTCGAGCGCGGCGAGGAGCACGGAGCGAGCGGCCGCGTCGTCGGCCAGCCGCCCGATCGCCCGGAGTACCCGGGCTCGGACCGGGCCCGCCGCCGAGGCGAAACGCTCGCGCAAGACCCGCAGGCCGGGCACGCCGACGCGCGCGATGGCTCTCTCGGCGTGCTTGACGAGATCGTCGTTTCCGAGCAGGTCCACGAGCGCGTGCATGTCGCGGACACTCGGCGTGAAGCCGGGATCGCGTACGGCCAGTTCGAGCTGTGGGCGTGCCATGCGCGGCCGGGATGCGAGGGCGGGCGACTTTAGCCTGGGCCAGCCCGAAAGGGCCACTCGGTCGACCCGGGGCCGCGCTACCATTTCGCGCGATGCCCGGGTTCGACTTCGATAGAGAGGCATTTTTCGCCGTGTACGGCGGCGCGAACGGGACCTGGGGGTCTTTCATGATCGCACTCACTCTCTTCGGCGGCGGCTGGTCGGCGCTGGCGCTCGCTCCGATGATCGGCAACGCCCGCACGAGGCGGTTCGCCGCATCGCTCGCCCTGGCGCTTGCGGTCCAGGCCGTCCTCGTCTGGGTGCTCAAGCGAGTGGTCGGCCGGGTGCGGCCGTGGATCGCCCTCGGGCTCCCCCAGCCCATCGGCGCTCCCCACGATCCTTCCTTCCCGAGCGGCCACGCGGCCGGCAGCTTCTGCGTCGCCGCCTTTCTCGCTCTGGCGTTGCCCGCCATCCGGCCGGCATCCCCCTGCCTCCGAGGCATCGCCGTGGGGCTCGCCGCCGTCCTCGCCGCGCTCGTGGCGACCTCTCGGGTCTACTTGGGAGCTCACTTCCCGAGCGACGTCGCGGTCGGCGCGCTTCTCGGCGCTCTCGTCGGCGCGAACGGGGCCCGCCTCTACGCGGCGCATGGTCGGCCGGAGCCGCCGATCCGCTGACGTTTCGACCTTCGCCTCTTTACGTTTTGCGGTGCCATGCACCGCACCGTTGCGAAGTCGTTGTTCGCCGCCGCCGCGCTGGGCTCCATCGCGGTTCCTGCATGTGGCAACCTGATCATCCCGAGCAACGCGGCCGACGACGGGGGCGGCGACGATGATTCGTCGACCGGAGCAGGCGATGACGTCTCGGGAGACGCGCGACCCCCGCCCAACTGCGAAGCGGGCACCGACCCGGTCGCTCTCGCGTGCACCGGACTCTACGCGAACTGGACGCAGCTCGCGCTCGCTCCCGACGTGCGGGGGTATCTGCCCGGCGCCACGATGTGGGCGGACGGGGCCGATTCGTCGCGGTGGATCTGGCTACCGCCTGGACAAAAGATCGACACGACCGATCCGAACAACTGGTCGTTCCCCGTCGGCGCCAAGATCTGGCAGGAGTTTCGCCTCCTCGGCCAGCGCATCGAGACGCGCTTCTTGCGCAAAGACGCTCCGTCGATCTGGTTTCGGGCCACGTTCGCCTGGTCCGATGACCAGAGCGCGGCCCCGAGCGTCACCGCGGGCGTGCCCAACGCGCGCGGGTTGCCGTACGAAATTCCGCCCGTGAGCGCGTGCGAGAAATGCCACGGCGGCGCGAACGACTTCGTGCTCGGCTTCGAGATGGTCGGGCTTTCGATGCCTCAGTCGAGCGGTCTCAACTTGCAAGCGCTCGTCCAACTGCAAACTCTGTCGCGCCCGCCCCCCGCGGTGCCGACCATTCCCGGAGCGGACCCGACGACGCTCGGCGCGCTCGCCTTCTTGCACGCCAACTGCGGCACGTCGTGTCACAACCGAAATCCGAACGCGGGGGCGAGCGTGTACGGTCTTTTCTTGAAGCTCACCGGCGACCCCAACGGCGCCCTCCCGACGACCGTGCAAGAGACCGACACGTGGACGACGGCGTACAAGGTCCCGAGCATCCTGACGCCCTACGGACTGGACGCCGGAGGGTTCTGGCGTATCGCCCCCGGCAACGTGGCCCACAGCTCCGTCTCCTGGACGGTGTCCCGGCGAGACGGCGTGGTGCAGATGCCCCCCATCGCGACCCACCTCGTCGACCAAAACGACGTCGCGCTCCTGAACACGTGGATCGCCTCGATGTCGCCCTGAGGCCGGGGTCGGCCGGGGTGGCACGGGGAGGGCCCGCCACCTTCGCTCGACGCGCCCTGCGAGAGAGCCTTGCGAGGCCGGGGCCCCGCCTCACTGGAAGCTAGGCCGAAAAAGGGCTAATGGAGGTGCGCCTTGCGAATCGCCCTCCAGGCCGCTGGCCTCTTGCCCCTCGGGCTCGCCGTCTTGGGATGGTCGAGCTGCCGTGACTCGAGCGCGAGTAGCCCGGGGCCACAAGCCGCCGCGTCCGTCCCGGCGGCCACCGAGCAAAAGGACACGGTTCTGCCGGGCATCGACACCAGCCCGATGACACCGCGCGAACGGCACGAGTGGAGCGCCCTCGTCGGCGAACTGATCGCACCATGCACGAACGTGCCGGTGCCGATCGCGCAATGTGTGCAAGAGCGACGTCCATGCACCGCCTGCACCCGGGCGGCCAAATGGATCGCGGGGGCGGTGCGCAACGGCGCGTCCGAAGAGCAGGTACGGCGCGCCTACAAGGACCGGTTCGACCCGAGTGCCGCCAAGGCCATCCCGCTCGACGGCTCGCCGACGAAGGGCCCCGACGACGCCCCGGTCACGGTCGTCGAACTCGCCGACTTCGAGTGCCCGCACTGTGCGGGTGCCGTGCCGACGATCGACGCGATGATGAGCGCCCATCCGGGCAAAGTGCGCCTCGTCTACAAGAGCTACACGCTCGCGTTCCACACGCGCGGCGAGCCCGCCGCGCGCGCGGCTTTTGCCGCCGGGACGCAGGGGAAGTTCTGGGAAATGGAGCACCTGCTGTTCGAACGCCAGCAGCACCTCGAAGACGCCGACCTCGAGCGCTACGCGCGAATGCTCCGGCTCGACGTCCCCAAGTGGAAGGCCGACATGGAATCGGCGGTCATCAAAGACCGAATCGCGAACGACCGAAAGCTCGGCGAAGATCTCAAGGTCAAGGGGACACCGACGATATACGTGAACGGCCGCGAGCTCGACATCGAGCAGGAAGAGTCGCTCGAGGATCGCGTGGCGGCGGAGCTCGGCGTCGCCCCCGCGGCTTCCGCGTCCGCGGCACCCACGGCGGTCGAAGCGGCGTCCGCACCGGCCAAGCCTCACTGAGGGCGCGGGATGGCGAAGCGGTCGCCGGCATTCTTCCTGCTGCTCGCTCTGGCGGGTGCGGGAGGGGTGAGCTGTGGGGGCGCAGACGCGAGCCCGAGATCGCCCGTTGCCAGTGCCATCGTCGACGTCCCCGGCGTCGACACGCACGACTTTACCGCGAGAGAGAGACACGAGTTTTCGGACTATGTCACGGAGCTTCCGGCACCCTGTTCGACGGTCGCGGTGCCGCTCGGCCAATGCGTCATCGAGAAGCGCCCGTGCGCCGCGTGCACGCCGGCTTCGGTGGCGATCGCGAAGGCCGTGCGCGAGGGAATGACGCGCGAGCAGGTGCGGAGCCTCTACAAAGCCCGCTTCGACCCGGCCTCGGCTCACGCCATTCCGCTCGAGGGGTCGCCGTCTCGCGGGGTAGACGACGCGCCCGTCGTCATCGTGGAGTTCGCGGATTTCGAGTGTCCGTTTTGCCAGAAGATCGCCCCCGAACTCGACGAGCTCTGGGAGAAGCGCAAGGACAGAGTGCGCTTCGTTTACAAGTTTCTCCCGCTCGCGATGCACGCCCACGGCGAGGCGGCCGCGCGCGCCGCGATCGCGGCCCAGATGCAGGGCAAGTTCTGGGAGATGCACCACAAGCTCTTCGCCAACGGCCAGCATCTCGAAGAGAACGACCTCACGAGCTACGCGCGGGCCATCGGCCTGGACCTCGATCGGTTTCACGCCGACATGGCGGGAGCGCCGGCCACGACACGGATCGAAGCCGACCGCAAGCTCTCGGAAACGCTCGGGGTCAAAGGTACGCCGACGCTCTTCATCGACGGCCGCGAATACGACGCCAAAGCCGACATCGGCGACTGGGTCGACGGTGAAATTGCGGCGGTCACCGCGAGATGACGCAGTCTTGAGCGCTCGCCGTCTGGGAGCGTGGTATGGGATCGCAACGTGAGGGCAGTCGCCTTCGAGGCTTGCGGGTGTTTCCCCACGGGGCGGCACTACGCCGGGATCGCGCACCTGCTCCGGACGGTGGTGCGGGGTCTGGTCGAAGAGCTCGCGCCGGACGCCGCGTGGTGCGATTTGCCGATCGCGCTGGTCGACGTGGAGACGACGGGGACCGACACCTCCGCGGACCGCGTGGTCGAGGTCGGCGTCGCGATCGCGCGCGGCGGCGAGATCCTCGAGCGCAAGAACTGGCTGGTCAACCCCGGGAGGCCCATCCCCAAAGAGGCCATGGAGGTGCACAAGATCACCGACGACGACGTCAAAGACGCTCCTCCGTTCGAGGTCGTCGCTCGCGAGATCGTCGCGATGCTCGCCGGATGCGTGCCAGCGGCTTACAACGCGGCCTTCGACCGTTCTTTCCTTCGCAGCGAGATCGCCCGTGCCGGCCTCTCCGAGGAGGACCTTCCCGCGGCGTTGCGGAAGAATGTGGAGTGGCTGGATCCGCTCGTTTGGGCTCGCGAGCTGCAGCAGGGGGAGCGCTCGCGCGCCCTGGGCGAGGTCGCGTCCCGCCTTGGCATTGCGCACGACAACGCGCACCGCGCGAGCGACGACGCCGAGGCGGCCCTCCGGGTCATGCTGGCGCTCGGCCGCGACGTGCGCGTCCCGCAGACCTACGCAGCCCTCGTGCAAGAGCAGCGCCGCCTGTCGATGGCGCAGTCCGACGAGCGACGCCTGAAATGGCGTTAGTGCGGCAGGGCTCCGAGAGAACGACGCGGCCGCGTTTGTTTACGCACTGCGCCAGTCACCGTTTTGTCTTATAGTGCGACGTCGTTTGCCACAGCCGAGGATTCCATGACCGAAAAGGCGAAAATCTCGCTTGGGGACGCCGAGCTCGAGGTGCCCGTCGTCGTCGGCACCGAGAACGAACACGCGATCGATGTCGCGCAGCTTCGCGCGAAGACCGGCTACGTGACGCTCGACCCGGCCTTCATGAACACCGCGTCGACGAAGAGCGCCATCACGTTCATCGACGGCGACAAGGGCATCCTCCGCTATCGCGGCATACCCATCGAGCAGCTGGCGCAGCACTCGACGTTCGTCGAGACCGCGTACCTGCTCATCTACGGAGACTTGCCCGACGAGAAGCAGCTGCAAACCTGGAGCGAGACGCTGACCCGCCATTCGCTCTTGCACGAGGACATGAAGCACTTCTTCGAAGGCTTCCCGCCGACGGGGCACCCGATGGCGATCCTGTCGGCGATGGTCGCGGCGCTCTCGAGCTACTACCCGGACGCCCTCGACGTCGACAACGTGCAACAGCGCGACATCACGATCGCGAGGCTGATCTCGAAGGTGCGCACGATCGCTGCGTTTGCATACAAGAAGTCGATCGGGCAGCCGTTCGTCTATCCGAAGAACAGCCTGTCTTACTGCGAGAACTTC
>CAZVPE010000027.1:0-36491 GCA_964628155.1 uncultured Polyangiaceae bacterium
CACGTCAGAGTCCCTTACATGCGCGGCCTGCGTATGCAAGCCCCGGCGATTCATGGGCCGCTTGGCCGGCGAGGGTCGACTGAGGTAAACGGCTCCGCGAAAGGGTGGCGTCCGTAGAGCAAACCGAGCGATGGCCGCTGCCCGCGCGCGTCGTCGACCACTTTACGCTCGATTCGCGCGCCGCGACGCGCGTGTACTGGACGTCCGTCGCCCTCGTCGTCAGCGGACTGTTCGTCACGAAGCTTCTCCCGTGCGTGGACTATCCCCAGCACCTGGCGCTGAGCAGCGTGGCAAGGCGCTTGGCCGACCCCAGCGCCCAGGAACACGCCGAATTTCAACTCAGCTATTTCACCTACAACGGTCTATTTCATTGGATCGTGGCGGCGCTCTCGACCCGACTCCCGGTGGAGTTCGCGGGTCGGATCGTCGTCGCGGCCTCGTTGCTCGCGATGGCAGGGGCGGTCGTCGCGCTGGTGCGCATTCTCCGGCGACCTCCCGCGTACGCCGCGCTCTTCACGCCGATCCTGTTTTCGTTTTCGGTCGGCTGGGGTTTCGTCAACTACGTCTTGGCCACCGCGATCACGGCGTGGGCCCTCGTGTTCATCGCGCGCGCCGCCATCCGACCCACACTCTTTTCCTCAACCGCGGTGGCCGCGCTGGGAATCGCCTGCGCGTTCGCGCACGTCCTCGCGATGCTGATTTTGTGCGCTTGCGGCGGCGTGCTTGCCGTCGAAGCGGCTTGGCGGGCGGCGCCCCGCTCGGCTCCGCCGGGACGGCGGGCCTTTCGCACCGTCCTCTGCGCGATGGCCGCCGCCGCGCCGCTCCTCATCGGGTGCGCGTACTGCATCGAGGTCTATCGGCGGCAATACGATTGGGACCCGCAGATGTATCGAGACCCCACGATCGAGGGGAGCTCGCCGCCGTTGGTCGAAAAGCTGGTCTTCTTCGGCGCGTATTCCACGGATCTCTACCACGACGGCACCGACCAGCTGGCGCTCTGGGCCGCGATCGCGATCATGGCGTGGGCCGCGATCCTCGCGTGGAAGCGGCGGGGCGCGTGGGACGAACCCCGCGAAGAGACGCCTCCGTTCGTGGGTCCGTTCGTGGCGATGACGCTGGCGTACTTCGCCACGCCCATGGTGCTGATCGGCACGCACCTCATCTTTCCACGGCTCGCTCAGTGGGCCGTGCTCGGCGCCGTCCTCGCGACTCCGCGTTTCCTCGACGCCGCCAAGGCTGCACGCGCGCGGTCGTGGATGCTGAAGCTCGGGCTGGCTGCGGGCGTCAACACGGTCGTCCACTGCGCGATCTACGGCTGGGAAACCCGGGACGCGTCGCGACTCATCGACGACCTGCCTGCCGGCGGCGCGGTGACGGCCGTCATCTGGGACTCGTGGTCCCTAGCGTTCCGCAACCCGGCACTCACCCACTTGGCGGCGTACTACGCCGCGCGCAAGCGCGGTCGTTGGGCCTTCGCGTTCGCCAGGTATTTGAGCGTCCCCGTGCGCTTCAAGCCGAACTCGCAGCCCGCGTGGCCTGCGAGGGGATGGGAGTTCGATCCCGACGAATACGACGCCCGCTGCAAGTACGCTCGCGCCTTTCCTCTCGTCCTCGTCAAAGCTCCCGCCGAGGCGCCGCGCGACCCGAGCGGCGAGTCCTTCGTTCGCGAACTCGTCTTCGGCGCGGACATCAGTTGCAACGCACGCGCTTGGGGGTATTCGAGGGCCGTGAGACTGCTTTCTCACCACGGAGCGTACTGGGCCTTCGACACGACGGGTCTGCCGAACGACGGGACGTACTGAAACGTCGCGCTCCCGCTTCATTCGAAGGCGGCGATTCCCGTTACCTCTTGTCCGAGCACCAGCGTGTGCACGTCGTGTGTCCCCTCGTAGGTCGAGACCGTCTCGAGATTGCACATGTGGCGCATCACCGGGTAGTCGAGCGTGATTCCGTTGGCCCCGAGCACGTCACGGCACGTTCGTGCGATCTCGAGGGCGGCGCGCGCGTTGTGACGTTTCACCATGCTCACTTGTTGGGGGCGGAGTTTGCCCTCTTCTTTGAGGCGAGACGCCTCGAGCGCCATGAGCTGCATGGTCGTGATCTGCGTGAGCATCTCGGCGAACTTGGCCTGCACGAGCTGGTGCGAGGCGATCGGCTTTCCCGCGAACTGCACCCGCTTCTTCGCATAATCCACGGCGCAGTCGAAGCACCCGCTCGCGGCCCCGATGACACCCCATCCGATCCCGAGGCGTGCCGCCGAGAGGCAAGAGAGGGGACCCTTCATTCCCCGCACGCCGGGCAAAATCGCATCCTTGGAGACGCGGACATCGTCGAGCACGAGCTCGCTCGTCACGCTCGCGCGCAGACTCATCTTGCGCTCGATGGGTCGCGCCTGAAACCCTCGCGAATCGACGGGCACGAGAAATCCCCGCACCTCGCCGTTCGGCCCCCCGAGCTTCGCCCAGACGAGGGCGACGTCGGCGAGGTTGCCGTTCGTGACCCATCGCTTGATCCCGCGCAGCACGTACGCGTTCCCGTCCTCGATGGCGACCGTACGCAGCGCGCTCGGGTTGGAGCCGAAGTCGGGCTCGGTCAGCGCGAAGCACCCGACGATGCGACCTTTGGCCATTCCCCGCAGGTAGCGCTCCTTCTGCGCCTCGGCCCCGAACGCGTGAATGGGAAACATCACGAGGCTGCTCTGGACGCTCGCGAACGACCGGACGCCGCTGTCGCCGCGCTCGAGCTCTTGCATCGCGAGCCCGGAGGCGACTTCGCTCCACCCGGCGCAGTCGTAGCCGCGAAGATTGCCACCGAGGACGCCGAGATCACCCAGCTCGCTTATGAGCTGTGTCGGAAACGACCCTTGCTCCCAGTGCTCCGCAATGCTGGGAATCACGCGTGCGTCGACGAAGGCACGCACCGCGTCGCGGATTGCGCGCTCCTCGGAGGATAGGCGGCGGGAGAGATCGAAGAAGTCGGGCATGGGTCAATGCTCCACACGGATGGTGGGTTTCGCTCCCGTGAAGTCAGCCCGCATGGTGGCGCGCTCGCCTGAATGGAGCATCAAGGATGCCCCCTTCGACTCGCCCGTGGCCGGAAACGCGAAGACGACCGCATGCGCCCCCGGCTCCAGCGCGATGCGTGCGGGCGTGCTTCCGCGCGGGACTCCGTCGACCGTCACGAACGTGCCGTCGCCCAGAAGGACGAGGTGTGCGCGGTCGGGTAGGTCGACGCTCGAAAGGGGCGTCGCGGCGGGTGCCGCGAGCGCGGGCGATGCCGGTGGCGGCGCCGGCGTCGAGGACGCAGGCGGCGCCGGAGTCGACGCGGTAGCCGCCGGCCTCGGCACCGTCGCAGTCGCCGCGCCTCGCCCGACCAGAAACGCGATGATCGCGATTGCGCCCGAGGCGAGGGCGCCGCGCCAGAGCAGGCCGCGGGTCGCGGGCGGCTTCCCGCTCGTCGCGCCCGGCGCCTGATTCGACGGCAGTCTGCGGGTGGATGGCCCACCCATCGGCGACCGTATGTCTGGCTCCCAGGCGCCGACCTCGTCGCGCGCCGCGAACGTCTTCGTTCCGACTTGCGTCGCGGTGGGCCGCGACGGGGGTCGCTGGAGCACTGGACCCGGGTCTGCCGGCACGACGGGCGGGTGTGCGCGCACGGTTCGCACGCGCTCGCCGAGCTGCCGCGCGACGTCGCCGAGGTCCACGCCGGTCAAAAACTTGCGGAGCACGCGCGCCAGGTCGTCGGCTTGCTGCGGGCGTGCGCGCGGGTCGAGGGACATCGCGCTCGCCATCACGTCTTCGAGAGGCAAGAGACGAATGTCGATCTCGCTCGGCTTCGGGTGCGGTCCGCGAAGGGCGTCGTCGATTGCCTCGGGCGTCCGACGGCGAAACGGTGCTTTGCCGCTCCAAAGCTCCATCAGGAGAGCGGCCACAGCGAACACGTCTGCGGACGGCGTGAGCTCGCTTCCATCCATCTGCTCCGGCGGCATGTGGCCCGGCGATCCGAAGACGCCGTGCCCGCTCGGCGCGGTCGCGACGGGCGCCGATATCCCGAAGTCGATGACCTTGACCTGCCCCTCTTCGTCCACCATCACGTTCCTGGGGGTCACGTCGCGATGGACGACGTTCATCCGCCTGTGCGCATAGTCGAGCGCGCGGCACACTTCGACGCCGACGTACGCGCCTTCCTCCGGGGACAGGCCCTTGCCCGCGCATGCTCGCAAGAGTTCAGCGAGGCTCGCTCCCGCGACGTACTCCATCGCCAGAAAATACGTGCCGAGCTCGACCCCGAGCTCGTACACGGGGACGATGTTCGGGTGTGCAAGGGCGACGGTCGTCTTGGCTTCTTCGACGAACCGGCGCACGAACTCTTCGTCGGAGGCGAGCTCGTCGCGGATCTGTTTGACGACCAGCTTCTTTTCGAAGCCGCCCGCCCCGCGCAGCGTCGCGAGTACGACGCGCGCCATGCCGCCGCGCGCGAGCTCGCGCTCGAGCACGTATTTTCCGAATACTTGGGGGTACATTCAGTCGTGACGGTGCAGCCGCCCCACGCCCCCTATCGTAGCAAACGGGCTTGTGCCTTCGCGTTCTGCTTTTTGGCTGCTTGCAGCAGGGATCCGAAGGTCACGCTTCGCAACGTGACGATGCATGTGCCCGAGGCATGCGCGGTCGACGGGACGGCGTATGCGCAATTCGATGCATTGGGCGACTTCGACCCCACACGGCCGGAGACGGGGCATCTGCTCGGCACGGTCGGGGAGCAATTGCCGGAGATCGACGGTGCGGCGCGAGCGCTCGTCGTCCTCGCGCGCGAGAACGGCCAGGCATGGGCGGGCGAGACCAGCGTTCCGCCCGAAGGCGACGTCGACGTGCTCCTCTTGCCGTCCCTTGCGTCGTGCCCGTTGTCGACGCCGATCGACCAGCGCAGCGGCGCGGCGCTGACACCCATGACGGGGGCCCGTGTCCTCGTGTTCGGCGGCGCGGGCAATCCTACGCCGCGCACCTTCGTCGCCGATTTGAACGCAGGTACGGTCGCGCCGGTCGACGTCGGCCTGCTCACGCAGCGCTCGCGGTCCAGCGGGACGGCCTTCGGCGACGGCGCGCTCGTGGCCGGAGGCGTCGGCGAAGACGGCACCGTGCTCTCGACTGCCGAGGTGTACCAGCCGTCGTTGCGTGGTTTCGACCAACAGCAACCGATCGAGATCGGCGACGCGCGCGCCGATCAAGCGGCGGTCGTCCTGGCTACGGGCGAAACGCTCCTCGTCGGCGGTGTGGGGCTCGATGGCGAGACTCCACTTGCCTCGATGGAGGTCGTCGATCCGGTGAGCCGCACGGTGCGCACCGAGCGCCTCGCCCAGCTCACGGTTGCCCGGCGGTCACCGATTGCCGTTCGGCTTGCGTCGGGCGAGATCCTGGTCGCGGGCGGCGTCGGCGCGGACGGAAACCCGATTGGGATGCTCGAGTGGTTCTCGCCGGACGCGAGCTCTACGCCGAAGCGCGCGCAGCCGCTCGTCGCGAGCACGGCGATGGCCCTTGCTCCCCTAGCCGGTGGCGGCGCGCTCGCCGTCTTGGCTCCGCCGGCCGGGGCCCCCGCGGCTTTTCAAAACGTGTGGGTCATCGACGCCGACGGCGCACTCGAGGCGGCCGCGCGGCTTGAAGGGTCGTTGACAGCGCCGGTGCTTTTCGGTGAGGCAGGCGGATCCCCCGTTCTCTGGACGGGCGATCGATGGCTGCGGTGGCAGCCGTGGACGGGTGCGTTCGCCGCGCTCGACGTGCTCGACGGTCTGCCCGCGCAAATCGGCGCGTCCACCTGCTCGCCGGACCCTGGGTTGGCGCTATGGATCGCGGGGGACGCCACGGCCATGACTGCGCTCCGCTTCGATACGCGCGGGGAGTACGCCACCTTGCCAGCTCCGCTGCTGGTCGACGACACGTCGGAGATGGCACCGGACCGCCTTCCGGGCCCCGGGATTCTCGTGTTCGATTCGTCGTCGGGGCTTCTTCTCGGGCCAGGGGCGAGCGCCTTCGTCACCGATCGACGCTACGCCGACGTGTCTATCGACATCGATGCGCCGACGGGCGAGCCCACCCTCGTCGTCCTCCGCGACGAGCTCGGAGTCGAGCTCGAGGTCGGGGGTGTGGCGTGCGCGGGCCCAGTCGTACCGGGCGCGGCGTCGGTCCACGTTTCGCGCCGCGGGTCGAACGTGAGCTGGGCGATTGCGGGCGGAGCAAGCGGGGCGTGTGCGACCGGCGTCCGGTCGGACGCGCGCATCTCAATCGGTGTCCGCGGTCCGGCGTCGTCGATGCGCGGCCTCGTTCGCAACCTTCGGATCGCGCGGCTGGGCCCGGGCTAGAGCTTCCCGCAGCCCGTCACACGATCGCCGCGCGCGCCCTCTTGGTCTTTTCGTCGCGCTCCTTGAGAGACTCGAGAACGATGACCGCGATCTCTTCGATCGCGCGCCCGGTGACGTCGATGACCGGCCACGCGGGGTGCTGCGCGAACACCTGCTGCGCGTAGTCGAGCTCCTGCTTGATCTGCTCGCGAAGGGCGTACTCGGCGTCAGCGGGCATGCCGAGCTGCTTCAGGCGGGCCTTGCGGATTTCGACCAGGTGGTCCACGTCGATCGTGAGGCCGACGACTCGGTCTTGGATCGCCTCGTCGAGCTCGGAAGGAACTCGAACCCCGAGAACGATTGGCTGGTTTGCGACTTTGAGTCCTCGCTGCGCCAGGAGCGTCGACAGCGGCGTCTTGCAGGTACGGCTCACCCCGCAAAGAACGAGATCGGCCCGCTTGAAGTTGCGCGGCTCCTTGCCGTCGTCGCTCTTGACCGCGAACTCGACGGCCTCGACGCGCCGGAAATACTCCTCGGTAAGCGGAAGCGTGCCGCTGGGCATGTTGATAGGCTGGCGCTCCAAGAAGAGCGCCAACTTGCCAATCAAGGCGCCGATGAGGTCCACCGCCTCTACTTTCAGCTCGTAGCTCTGCGCGTGGATGTACTCACGCAATGCCGGGCTGACCACCGTGAAAACGACCAGGGCCCCGTCTTTGGCCGCGTTCTCGAGCACGGGGCGGATGATTTCCCGGCTCCGCATTCGCGTGTGGAGACGAATCTGCGCACCCGATTGCGGGAACTGCAGCATCGCCGCGCGTACGACCTTTTCGGCGGTCTCTCCGGTCGAGTCGCTCAGGATGTCGATTCGTTGTGTGTCCAAGGCGGCAATTCTCCGCGGATGTCGAAGCCCCGGGAAGCATAGCTCCGCGCCGGCAAGGACGCGCGAGCGAACGACACGGTCCAGCAGCGCGGCCCGTCAAAGGGACGAACCGCCGCGGCCGATTCGTCAGCGCTCTTTGCGCTTCGCGACTTGCCCCTTGGCTTTCTTCAGCGCAGGCACGACGGGAGGCGGGGGTCGCCGGGGCAACGAGTTCGCGGTCACGCCGCCCACCGCCGTCATTGCCTCCGTCTGCCTTACTGCGGGCTTCGCCGCTGGCGCTGGAACTGCCGCGACGGGCGTCGGCGCGGGCGCCCGCGCGGGCGGCGCTGCCATCGTCTTGGCCGGCGCAGGCGAAGCGGGACGCGCCGCGGACTGCGGTCTGGCCGCGCGCGACGGGGATTCCACCGCTTCGCCGGTCTGCACGAAGCCGCGCACGAGCGCTCCCGGGGCAATCGTCACGCGTGGCGCTCGAACATCGCCGACGACGCGGGCTCCATCTTCCAGCGAGACCGCCTCTTCGCCCACCAAGTCGCCTTTGACGGCGCCGCGCACGACGAGACGTCGACCTCGAACGCCCGCTCCGACCATGCCGTGCACGTCCACCGTTACGTCGCCCCCCACGGCGATGTCCCCTTCGACGAAACCCTGCACTTCGAGATCGACCGCGCCGGTCACCCGACCGTGCACGCGCGTCGTCCGTCCGATGACCGAGATGCTTCCCGCCATGGTCAAACGTCCATGTCGACGTTGCCCTTGAACTGGGCACCGTCCGCGATCGTCACGCGGCTCGCCTTCACGTTTCCGATCACGCGTGCCCCGGACTGCAAGTCCACGCGCTCGGTCGCCGTGACGTTTCCGGTGAGCGCTCCGGCAATGGTCAGCGACCCGCCGACGATATCGGCCTCGACGGTCGCGCCGTGTTCGATCGTGATGCCCTCTTTGGCCGACAACTTGCCGCGTACGGTGCCCGCCACGACGACGTCCTCGTCGGTCGTGATGTCGCCTTCGACGGTGATGCCCGCCCCGATGACAGTGCTCGCCATGGGTCTCTCCGTAATTTTTCAGCGTCGCGCAGGCGTGCGCCCGCGCGTCTCGCCACGTGAAGCGCCGCCGAGCTCCGGCGGCAAATCGAACTCGCAATCGAGGCGTCCCGAGTAACGTGCGCCCTCTTCCATCGAGATGGCGGCCCCCCGCAGATTGCCGCGCACGCGGGCGCTGGCTCCAAGGCGCACCGCCCCGGTCGCGGCCACGTCGCCCTCCAGCGCTCCCGCGATCGTCACGGCGTGCGCCTCGATTATTTCGACGGTCACGCTCGCACCGTCGGCAATCGTCAGATCGCCCCGTATCGCTAGCTGGCCCTCCACATGGCCCTCGACGATGAGATTCCCATCGCCATGGACGCGACCGCGGACGCGCGCCGCACTTCCAATGCGCGCGTCTCGGCCGTCCGCGTCGCGGGCTGTCGTGCGGGTCTGCGCCATCTTGGGGCGGCGAAGCTAGTACAGCCGTCCCCGCATGTCACCATCCGCAACGTGACAGTGGGAGCGGCAAGCCCGCGCTTACTTCTTCTTGGGCGGCGGGCGAGTGGCGGGGGCCGGCGCGTGCGGCGCGGGCCTCTCGGCCTTCGCGGCCTGGGCGTTCGCCGGCACCCCGCCGTGAGGCGGCTGTCCTGGAGGCGAATTCTCCACGGGACGTCCGGTCGCCGGGTGAGCGGCTTCGTTTTTGGGCTCGGCGCGCGGTTCGGCCCTGGCTTCAGTCTTCGTTTCGTGCCGCGGATCGACCTTCGCCTCCGGCTTTGCCTCGGCCTTGGCCTCGCCTCTCCCCTCGGGCTTGACTTCGCCTCGCCCCTCGGGCTTGGCCTCGCCCTTCATCTCCGCTTTCCCTTCGGCCTTCATCTCGGGCTTGGCTTCCCCGCGCGGCATCGGCCCCTTCTCGGCCACAGCCGTGCGATGGGGGACCGTTTCGTGCGGGACGGGGCGGACGGTGCCGCTCGCGTGCACGTAGGCACCGCCCGGGCGATGGCCCGGCGGGGGTCCAGCCCTATGCTCGACGACCACGCGCTCGCCACGGTGGTAGTTTGCAGGGCGCTCCGGCCTGGAAAAGCGAATGGCTTCGCCTCCGTACGCACGCCGGGGGCCATCGTGCGTGCCCCAGTATCCGTGCACGTAGACCACGCGGTCCCCGACCCGCTCGTAGTACGGCTCGATGTAAACGCGGCCTTCGGGTGCAATCTCCCAGTGGCCCCAATTCCAGCCCCAATCCCCTCCGTTCCAACCCCAATATCCGCCGACCCAAACGTAACCGGCCCCCGGGGCGTCCGTCTCTTCTTCATAGACGGGATCGGGCGGCTCTGTCGTCGCGCTCACCTCTTCGGGCTCGCCCGTTTGGACGGGTTCGACCGCCACTTCAACCGTCGCGGAGGCAGGCGGGGGCGGCGGAGGAGCCACCACTTCCGCGGTTACGACCGGTTCGGGGGGGTGGGCCCGAAACTGAACGGCACAACCCGAAATCAAAGCCGGAACCGCGAGTATCACCAAACGTTTCATCGAATCCTCCATCGGCGAGTCAGCGCGCCCTGCCCGAGCGGCGTGGGCCCCAATCGCTCCACCGGGGCTTTCCCGCGGAGCGCCCGCAGTTGACCATAATTCGACTTCGCGCAGGGAGAAATGCGGGATTGGCGGCCGGCGGTCAATGCGTTCGTCGTTCGATCGCCACGTAGCGGGACTGATCGCCCCGCTTCACGCGGAGCAGGACCGGCCGGTCGCCCGGCGCAGCTCGCACCTTGGCAGTGAGATCGCTCGTGGTGGTCACGGGCTGCTGATTGACCGACTCGATGACGTCACCGGCGTGCACCTTTCCTTGCGCCGGGCCGTCGGGCGCGACTCGCTCGACCACCACGCGGCCGTTCTCGTCGGCCACACCCAGGCCGAGGGGAGAAGACCCGCTCTGCTCGGCGCCGGGCTCACGCGGCTGCGAGGTCGAGCCGTGTCCGTCCTGGTCCTCGAGCGGGGCGAGGGCCACCTCGATGACCTGCGTCTGCTTGTCGCGCAGGATGGTCACGTGGGTGTGAGTCCCCGGCTTGTGGGGGGCAACCATCCGCGGGAGGTCTTCCGAGTGGGGGACGTCTTGACCGTCGATGGCGACGATGACATCGCCCGATTTGATCCCGGCTCTTTCCGCGGGACTACCGGGCTCCACTTGTTCGACCAGCGCCCCGTGCGCGCGGTCCATGCCGAGCGCCCTCGCGAGGTCTTCGTCCATGCCCTGGATCACCACCCCGAGCCGCCCCCGGGACACGTGGCCTGAGGCGATGAGCTGCGGGAGCACCATCTTGACGGCGTCAATCGGGATCGCGAAGCCAATCCCTTTACCCTGCGGATTGATGGCCGTATTGATCCCAACCACCTGTCCGCGGAGATTGAAAAGGGGGCCGCCGCTATTGCCGGGGTTGATGCTCGCGTCGGTCTGAATGAAGTCGTCGTACGGACCGGCGCCGATCGTCCTCCCTTTGGCGCTCACGATTCCCATCGTCACCGTGTTGCCAAGGCCGAAGGGGTTGCCGATGGCCACGACGTATTCGCCCACGCGCATCGCGTCACTCGCCCCGAGCGCGGCGACGGGGAGATCGTGGGGAGCGTTTTCGAGCTTCAGCACGGCCACGTCGAGCCGCTCGTCCTTGCCGACGACCTTGGCGCGATACTCGCGGTCGTCCGCGAGCTTGACCTTGACGGTGTCGGCGCCGTCGATCACGTGCGCGTTCGTGACCACGTGCCCGTCGGAGTCCACGAGGAATCCGGAGCCGAGCGCTTGCCGCTTGAGCACCTCGTCGCCGCCCTCGTTGCCCGGCATCCGGCCGTGGCCGTTCGGGCCGTGAAAGAACGGGAATAGCTCTTCGAATCCTCCGGGGAAGCCCAGGTCTCCGCGCGGGTTCTTCACTTCCTGAACGGTCGTGATGTTGACGACCGACGGTTTCACCTTTGCCACGAGCGTCGCGATGTCGGGGGTGCCGGGCAGGACGGGAGGCGTGGCGAAGGGGGCCGGAGTCTGCAGCGACTCGGCGGGGGGCGTTGCGGCGATTGGGGCGCCGGCCGCGGCGGCCGAGTGGCAGCCGGCCGCGCCAAACGCGAGGACGAGCAAGGCGGGGCTGAGCTTTCGGGCGGTCATGTTAGCCATACGAACAATTGGCGGGCCTTTCGATTCCCGGTCCTAAAAACCAAATTTCGCGGCAAAGTACCGAACGCGCTCGGGCGTGACAACCGCTGCCCGGGCTGCCGGCCTCAGCGCTCGTCGGTCGCGTACACGATCTCCCCCAGCCGTGCCTCCTCGTCCGCAGCTGCGGCGCGCTCGGCCTCGACGGCCGACGCTTCCGTTTCGAGGTCGGCAAAGCGCCAGCGCGTGTCCCCGCTCGGTTCGATGGCCACGTCCCCGCCGAGGGCCACGAGCTCGCGATCGAGCCGCTTGCCGTCGGCCGGACGGCCCGTGGCGCGGCGCCAGGTCTCGGCCACGTCCGCGTCGGTGATCGGCTTCTTGCTCCGCACCCGTTCGATCACTTCTCGCAGCACCGCCAGTCGTCCCCGCTCTTCCACGGCCGCGCGCGCGCGGAAAGGCCGGGAAACCGCCCGCACGACCGGAACCACGAACAGCAATGCCGAGAACACCAGGGGCACGACGCCGAGGGCGATGGGCAACCCCGTGTCGGCGATCGCGTGGGGCACGCGATCGAAGAGGTGGGTCACCCGCTCGATCGTCATGTCGTTGTTCACCGCCCACAAGCCCATCGACAAGTTGAACGCGTTGAGCGCGGCGATGACGAAGTTCGTGCCCGCGGAATTGCCAGTGAGCGGCGCGATCGGCTTGACGCGCGCCCAAGCGGGCGGCGGCTCCGGCTCGGCCTTGTCGGACGCCGTCTTGCGAATCGCCGCGAACCGGTACACGATCCCGCCGTCTTCGCTCACGTTGACGTCGCCGTCGTAGTCGAGCATCAATCGGGCCATCATCGGGTCCGCGCGGTCGCGCGGCAGGCCCGTGACGCGCATCACGTCGGCGAGGCCGATGCGGCCCTTGCCCGCGCGGATCGCGGCGACGACCAGGCGCTCGGTCTCCCGCGGGTCTTCGGGCGGTTCGGTCGGACCAAAGAAGAACCGGTTCACGCGTTCGTAGAAGGGGACCTTCGGCTCGCGCGAATCGCGGCGGGTCGCTCGCCCGTATCCGCCCCGCGCCTCCCACGGCGAAGGGGCGTAGTACACCGAGAACGGCGACCAGGGATGGAACGTCCAGAAGAGCGCGTCGCCCACGACGCGAAGGAAGGCGTAGGCGAGGGCGCCGCCAGGCATCTCGTCGTTTCGTCGCGAGTCGTTCCCCTGTCGGGCGAAAGTCATGCCGAGCAGCAGTCCCACGAAAATCGCCGCGTAGGCAACGAGCACGACGGTGACCCAAGCCCGGACGAGGAAGCGCACCGTGCTCGCCAGGCCCCGCGCCACAATCCGCGCTACGCGCGCAGCCGCGTCCCGCGTTTCCCACGGTTTGGTAAACCCGGTCGGGAAGACGTGGACGAGCTCCCCCTCCTGCGTCACCCGAAGCTGCCCGCGGTATTCGCTCGAAAGCCACTTCAAACCGCTTTCTGCGTCGCGGAGCGCCAGGCCTGCTTTCGCCGCTGCGTCGGCTACGGTGAGAGGCGACCGGGGGTCGACCCGCGGTTGAATGGCGCGGGCTGCGGCCTCCGGATCCATGAAAGTCGGATGGGCGGCGCCGCCGGGGGGGGCCGCCTTGGCCGGGGGAGAGACGTGCACGACGGTACAAGAAGGTAAGCACGGACCTGCCTCCGGTCGAGCCGAGCCTTTGACTTCGCCGCGACAGCGCGGTTGAGTAGCGTCGATGCGATTGGGCCTCCTCGGTCCAGCAAACGGCGACCTGGCGGCTTTGGCCCGGTGCGCGGAGTTTCTCCTGAACGGAGCGAGGGTTACGCGCGCCATCTATCTGGGAGCAGACGCTGGCCTCGAAGATACGGTGGCGCTTTGGGCGGAATCGCTCGTCGGCCCCGACCCGAGCGACGAAGGCATCTGGGAACGGGCGCTCGTTGCGGCCGCGAGCGGCTCGCCCGATCAAATCGACGCGTTCCTTCGCGCCGAGCGAGCCAGGTTGCGGCTCAAGTCTCTCGAGGCCCTGCCTCGCGACGAGCTGCGGACGGTCGAGATGTTCGGCGATCGGGTGGCCGTGCTCATCCACGACAAGGCCCTGCTCGACGAAGAGGACATCTTTTCGGCCACGTTCCTCGTGTATGGCCGGAGCACCGGTCCGCTCGTCAGAAAAATCGGCCCGCGTTGGTTTCTCACCCCGGGCCCGATCGACTCGCCCCGTGGCGGCGCCGCCGTCCTCGACGACTCGGGCGAGGAGGTCGTCGCGACGCTGTACGACGCCGACGGCCGCGTTGTGCTCGCCGAGACGTTGAGCGTTCAGCGGTCCCCCAAGTTGAGCGTGCGGCCATAGGTCCTCATGAACGTCGCGGTCTTCGGAGGCAGCTTCAATCCTCCCCACGTGGCCCACGTGCTCGCCTGCGCGCTCGTCCTGTCGACGGAAGACGTCGATCTTCTGCTCGTCGTGCCGGCCTACCAGCATCCGTTCGCGAAACCGCTGGCCCCGTTCGACGATCGGGTTGCGATGTGCGAACTGGCGATGGCCTGGATGCCGCGCGTTCGGATCTCGCGCGTCGAAGAGGAGCTCGGCGGCGAGAGTCGGACCCTCCGTACCCTCCAGCATCTGGCGGGCGTCCACCCGGAGTGGAGCCTTCGTCTCGTCATCGGCGCGGACATTCTCGCCGACGCGCCGCGGTGGTTCGGGTTCGACGCGATCGAGCGGCTTGCTCCGCCGATCGTGCTGGGCCGCGCCGGGCTCGACGCTCCAGGAGCCGGGCCGGCCCTTCTGCCCGACGTCTCGAGCACCCGAGTGCGCGCCGCGATCGGCAGTGGGGCTTGGAGCGAGGCCGCGCGGCTCGTGCCGAGGTCGGTCCTCGCGCACGTGCGCTCCCGCGGCCTCTACGGCGCGCCGGGATGAGGGCCGCCGGCATCTTTTGCGCTCGGCGCTGAGCTGCCTAAAGAGCCGCGGGAAAAGTGCCGTCTCTTCGACAAGCGCGATGCGGCCCCATCCCACCGGAATCGAACGCACCTTCGAAGACGAAGAAATCATCGTCAGCAAGACGGACCTTCGCGGTCAGATCACCTATGCGAACGAAGTATTCGTACGCGTGTCCGGCTATCTCGAGGAGGAGCTCGTCGGAAAACCGCACAGCATCGTGCGTCACCCCGCCATGCCCCGCTGCGTCTTCAAGATGCTCTGGGACCTTCTCGAGGCGAGAAGCGAAGTCTTCGCGTACGTGCTCAATCTCGCGAAAAACGGCGATCATTATTGGGTGTTCGCGCACGTCACCCCGACGTTCGGCGCGGACGGTCAGCCGATTGGATATCACTCGAGTCGTCGAAAACCCGAGAGCGGCACTGTAGACAAAGTGATCCCGCTGTACGAACGCCTGCTCGCCGAGGAGCAAAGGCAACCGACGAAATGGCAGGAGATCGGCGCATCCACTGCACTCCTCACGGGGGTGCTCGCCGAAGCGGGGGTCGCCTACGACGAGTTCGTGTTCTCGTTGGCGAGCTCCGCCGCCGGGTGAGAAAGGAAGCGCGAAAATGATCAGCGAAGCAGGCGCGATCGCATTTCGGGCGTCGACCCCGTCCGACGAGGACAACGTCGCCGCGAGCGACCACGAGTCCGACACGGAGTGGATGCGGAGAGCCGCGGATGTGTGCGAGCAAGCCGCGCGCGGCAACTTGGAAGCGCGGCTACTCGGTTGCCGCGAAGGCGGCGACATCGCACGAATGGTCAACGGGATCAACCATCTGCTCGACGTTACGGATGCGTTCGTCCGTGAGGCCAAGGCGTCGCTCGACTACGCCAGTCAGGGGAAGTTCTTTCGCCGCGTCGTTCTCCGCGGGCTTCCCGGAACGTTCCGGCAAGGCGCGCAGCTCATCAACGCGGCCTCGCACAAGATGGATCTCCAAGCGAGGCAAATCGCCGATGCCGAGCGCCGCCGCGTGGAGCTCGCCGGCGCGTTCGAGAGCGAGATCAAAGACGTCGTGACCAGCGTGGCTGCTTCGGCGACCGAGCTCCGTACCACCGCTCGCGGAATGGTGGAGACGGCCGCGGCCACGAGCGAACAGGTGTCGGCGGTCGCCAGCGCCGCCGAAAATACATCGGAGAACGTGGACGCGGTCGCCGCGGCGACCGATCAGCTTTCGACGAGCGCGCGAGAGATTGCGCGCCGACTCAAGGACTCGACCAAGGCCTCGCACGCAGCGGTCACCGAGGTGGAGAACACCAACGCCGCCGTGCAAAGCCTCCAGCGTGCGTCGGGCCAGATAGGAAGGGTCGTGAAGCTCATCTCGGACATCGCCGTGCAGACCAATCTGCTCGCGCTCAACGCGACGATCGAGGCCGCACGCGCCGGACACGTCGGTAAAGGGTTCGCGGTCGTGGCTTCCGAGGTCAAGAGCCTGGCCCAGCAGACCTCCCGTTCGACGGACGACATCACGAAATACATCGACGCGATGGTGTCTGCGACCGGGAGTGGCGTAGCGGCGATCTCGAGCGTCGAGCGCACGATTCTCCAGTTCGACGAGATAGGCGCGGGCATCTCCGAGAGCGTCGGGGCGCAAGACGCAGCGCTGGTCGGGATCTGCGCGAGCGTCCAAAAGGCGTCGGCGGGTACGCGCGACGTGACCGAGAACATCGCGCTGGTCAGCCGTGCGGCGTCCGATACGAGCGTCGCCGCCGACGCCCTTCTGGCCACGGCGACGGAACTCTCGCGGCACGCGGAGTCGTTGCTCGAGGCGACGAGCCGCTTCGTGGGCGCGGTCCGAAACCGTTAGTTCGACTCGAGTTCGTTACTCGAGATCGTACCCATAGGCTCGAATCCGGTCGCGAGCTTTCTCGCTCTTCAAGTATCGGCAAAGCGCGAGGGCGGCCGGGTTGGTCGCGCCCCGCTGGAGCAGTACTGCGTCTTGCTGGATCGGGGAGTAGAGCCGCGCCGGCACGACCCAGTACGAACCGACGACCGCCTGGCCGGGTGCAGCGACCTGCGAAAGTGCGACGAACCCGAGCTCGGCGTTGCCGGTGGCGACGAACTGAGCGACCTGGGCGATGCTCTCGCCCGTCAGTAGTTTGGGTCGCAGGACCGCTGAAAGGCCGAGCGACTCGATCGCTTGCACTGCGGCGCTCCCGTAGGGTGCGAGCCGTGGATTCGCGATTGCGACGTGCTGGAAATGCCCGCGCCCGAGAACATCTCCTCCGCTATCCACGAAATCCGGTCGGGCGCTCCACAGCACGAGCTTGCCGACCGCATACGTGAAGCGGCTTCCACGAACGGCGAGCCCTTCGGTCTCGAGCTTGCTCGGCGTTGCGGCGTCGGCGGCGAGCAGCACTTCGAAAGGGCCGCCGTTCTCGATCTGCGCATAGAGCACCCCGGTCGCCCCGGTTACGACGATCGCGTTGTGTTTCGTCTCCTTCGCGAAGTCAGCGGCGATGCGCTGAAATGGCGCGGCGAAATTGGCGGCAACGGCGACCTGGACGTCGTTTGCTTCTGCGGGCGCCGCAGTCGTGGCCAACGCGAAGAGGAGAAGGCACGGCACCGAGCGCATGACCCTCACTGGATTTGCACGGATTGCAGGACGAAGCCACCCCCCGCGCACCTCGATGCACGCACGTCGCGAGGGCGCTCCCTACGGAACGAACATGGAGTAAGTGGCGCTGTAATCGACGCGCGCCTCGGCGCCCGAACGAGCTGCATCGCACCCGCTCGCAGGGGCCTTTCCGCCCGACGTCTCGACGCGCTGGATATACGTGACTTCGCGGAGAGCCCCCGTGCTCTCGGTGGGCTTCGCGTCGAGAAGGAGCCACGGGATCGCCGTCGCGTCGGGCGAGTCCGCTTTGCTCCTGAGTTTCCCCACGACTTTGCTTCCATCGGCCAACTGCCAGGTCGGGCCCGCGTAATGCCGGCCGATCCGCTGGCCCTTCTCGTCGAAGAGGTCCGCCTCGGGTGCCCGGAGCGTCCACTCGTAGACCGTCGGAGCGCTCGCGGTCGGTTTGCACGCGTAAATCTGGACACCCTTGGCAAGGGCCTTCAAGACGAGGCGACTTCCGCTCGGGACCGCAATCGACGGAGGGGTCGCGACCGGCGCCGCGACTCGTGGAGTCTCCGGAACGGATGGCGCCGTCGTCGCGGGTGCGGCGGACGTCGCCGCGCCGGGCGCCGCCGCCGGCGGTTCCGTGGATGCGTGCGGTGAGCAACCGGCGACCAAGAGAAATAGGGGTGCGAGCTTCATTCGCCCACCGTGTCGAGCAGAAGGATCGTCATCATCAGACCTACGAGCGTAGCTGCAATGCCCAGAATGTAGACCATCGTTGCGCTCGGCGCTCCGACTTCGCCACGCTCGATCGCGCGCCGAATCCGTGCGTAGCGAGCCGTCGCGAGCAAATTGGCCATCATCCCGAGCGCAACGAGCGCTCCGCCTATCCAGGCCGAGCCGACGCCATGCTGAACGCGAACCGCGCTCTGGCCTAGACTCGCCACTTGCCGGAGGAAGACGCCGAACCGCGCGATCGCGAAGCCGAACGCCATGAGCGAAATCCCGGTGCGAATCCAGGCGAGCATCGTGCGCTCGTTCGCCTGATGAAGTCGGAGTGTCTCCTCACCGGGTTTCGGCGAATCGGACATGGTCTAGCCTTAGCTTCGAAAAAGGGGGCAGCAACTATCAAACCTCACCCCCGGGCCCCTCTCCGCTTGCGGGCGAGTCGCGTGGATGGGTACGTGAGTCGCGTGGATGGGTACGCGTATCGCGTGGATGGGTACGCCCTACACCCCCACCCGAACTGAGCAACCTCAATTGAACGGCGGCATCGCGTACGCCACGGCTGGCGTCATACCGTTGGAGCGGGGCGTCTGCGTGACGAAAGGCTCGTTGATCCACGCCTGCAATGTCGCAGTTTGGCAGGCCGTAAACGGCGTGATTCCAGCGGGCGGCATGATTCCGCACTTCGAGCAAGAAGGGGGATCGGCTTGGGCCATGACCGCCATCACGATTTGGAACCGGTAGGGGGTCGGCGTCTCCGGGCAGGACGAAGCGTGTGCGGGACCTGTGATCCAATCGTACGCGTGGTTTTTGCCTCCCTCGGCCGCAGTCGAGGAGGCGTCGAGCACGTGGCATCCCCCGTTGGCCTTGCCGCACGAAGCAGCGAGAAACGGTTGCACGTCCTGAGAGAAGCTCACGGTTGCCGGTAGGGTGCATCCCGGGGGTGCCACCACGCCGGCGTCGCCGCCCGCACCGGTGCTCGACGTGTGCCCGGCGTCGGCCGGATTGCCGGAGGCATTGCCGCCGGAGCTGCTGCTCGAGCCTGCCCCCGCACCGGAGCCGCTGCTCGACCCCGAGCCACCGCTCGAACCGCTGCCTGTTGCCGCAACGCCGCTCCCCGCACCGACACCGGCCGAGGGAGTCGACCCGCTGCTCGATGAGCCGCCACCCGTCGGCGCCGCGCCTGCGCTCGGTGCGGACGTGCCGCCGGTCGCCGGTCCGCTGCCGGCCGACGCACCGCTCGAACTGCTGGACGAGCCGCCGGCTATCGTTTGGATGGCGTCGTTGCCGGACGACGAACCGCCTCCTGCAGCGGGGCTGGAGGACTGGCTTGCCGGTTGGGAGCTACAGGCGCTCCAAGCACTGGCAACGAGCAAGAGCCCGACAAGGTGCGTGTGGGCGCGTCGATTCATGCGTGTTCCTCATTCGCGACAGGAGGGCCGGGGCTTTGCCACGTATTCGTCGTCCGCGCGCCCGGGACCGCTCTTGTCCTCACGGCGAGCAAACCGCGCCATCCTAGCCGCGCGAACGAGCGCGAACAAGCGGCGGCGGTCCGCGGCTTGGCCCCCTCGGCCCTTCTGACGCGAACGGACGACCCCACCGACCACCCACGACCGACGGGCCTCCCCGGCCGGCACACGAACTGCTGTTTCCGCACCCATGGGTGCTGGCGCACTGCTTCTAGAGCAGCACTGGCCACGGCTGGATCCCATAAGAGACGAGTCGAACTCCTCGCAAAGTCAGCTTGTCCCGGCTGCCCCTTTTGGCACGGGAAGTGCCCTTCGCTCGAAGCCGTTTCAAAACGAACAGGAGCAGCCTCTCATGACCACGTCCGCCGCGATCATCCGAGAACGTGCCGGCGAATCCACGCATGGCGCCCGCCCGAGCCCGATCTTGAAGCCAAACTCCCCAGCGCTAAAGGCGCTGCTCGACGAGTTTTCAGCAGGGGCGTCCGAGCGCGACGCAAAGCTCATTGCGCCCCACAAGCAGATCCGTCAGATCGCCGACGCGGGCCTCGGACGGTTACGGATCCCGGTCGCGGAGGGCGGCGCGGGTATCTCGCTCCGTGAACTGTTCCAGTTCCTGATTCGCCTCGGCGAGGCCGATTCGAACCTGGTTCACATCCTGCGGGTGCACTACTGGTTCGTCGAAGCCCAATTGCAGCGTCCCCCGACGGACCCGCACCGTGCGCGCAACATCGCGCTCGTCAACCAAGGTCACATCTTCGGCAACGCCTTCTCCGAGCAGAGCCAGCGCGCCGTGGGTCTCTACTTCGACACCATCATCGCGCCCGATCCTTCCGGCAAGGGCTATCGCGTGAATGGCAAGAAGTACTACTCGACCGGAAGTCTCTTTTCGACCTACACGGCCATTTTTGCGTCGACGCCTCAAGGCAAGGTCGCGGCCGCCGTCGTTCCCGTCGACCGCAAGGGCCTGAAGCTCGAGGACGACTGGGACGGCTTCGGTCAGCGGCTGACGGGGACCGGTTCGACGCTCCTCGACGACGTTTTCGTGGCCGACGAAGAGTACGAGGAGTACGCCCATCCGGACGACCTGCAGCCGCCGACCTATCAGTACGCATTCTTGCAGCTCTATCTTCAGGCCGTCGCAGCAGGGGTGCTGCACGCGGTGAGAAACGACGCCGCAGCGCTGGTCCGTCGCCGCAAGCGCAACTTCAGTCATGGCCAGTCGACGGAGCCCAACGCCGACCCGCAGGTGTTGCAGGTTGTGGGGGAGATCGCGGCCGACGCCTTCGCGGCCGAGGCGATCGTGCTCGCCGCGGCGGACGTGATCGAGCAAGCCGCTCAATCGGTGAAAGAGGGTCTGCCCGACAAGACAGCCGCCGAGCGCGCGCAGATCGCTGCGGCCCAGGCCAAAGTGGCGGTCGACCGCTTTGCACACGAAACCGCAAGCCACCTCTTCGACGCCGGCGGGGCGTCCGCCACGCAGGCTATCTACAATCTCGACCGCCACTGGCGAAACTTGCGCACCGCCTCGACCCACAACCCGACCTTCGCAAAGGCCACAGCGGTCGGCGACTATTACGTGAACGGCAAGGCGCCGCCGATCAACGGCTACTTCTGAGACGCGCGCACCACGGCGTTCCCCCTGCGCCTGCTTGGTGCGGGGGAACGAGAAAAGCGCTTCGCATCGGGACGAATGGCGGTCCAATATAGTAGACACGCGGACACCCCCGCGCTAGAAAGTGAGCCCATGAGCGCCGGGGCCATCCCATGCCGATACTCGAGTTATCTAGAATCGACGCGCCTGCCGTGCGCGCAAGGGCGCTCGTTTTCGAGGCGCCCGCATCCCGAGCGCTCTTGGCGCACATCGACCAGCTCGCGCCAACCGATGCGACGGTCCTCATAACGGGCGAAACGGGCACGGGTAAAGAAATCGTCGCCCGGCACTTGCACGACCGGAGCGCGCGGGCGAAAGCTTCGTTCGTCGCCGTCAATTGTGGCGCACTCACGCCGTCGCTGCTCGAGAGCGAGCTATTCGGCCACGAGCGCGGGGCGTTCACGGGTGCATTTGCGAGCAGCCAGGGCTGGTTCGAAGCCGCAGACAAGGGAACGCTCTTTCTTGACGAAGTGGGCGACCTTCCCCTCGGGGCCCAAGTCAAGCTTCTGCGCGTGTTGCAAGAGCGGGAAGTGGTCCGCGTGGGCGCGAGGCGCGCGGTCCAAGTCGACGTCCGCCTCATCGCCGCAACGAACATGCACTTGGAACAGGCGGTGGCCGACGGGCGATTTCGAGAGGACTTGTATTACCGCCTCCATGTGGCTCACCTGGCGCTTGCATCGTTGCGCGACCGCCGCGAAGACATTCTGCCGCTCGCCGATCATTTCTTGAGAATGTACTCGTCGCGTCTCGGGATCCCGGGCGCGGAGCTGACCGAAAGCGCCGCCGCGGCGCTTCTCGAGCACTCTTGGCCCGGCAACATTCGCGAGCTCGAAAATGTCGTGCACCGGGCGCTGCTCGTCTCCCGCCAAGGCCGCCTGGCCGCCGCAGACTTGCAGCTTTCCGGGAGAACGACAGCTCGGCCCTCCGCTGCGCCAGTGGCGCCGAAGACGGTGGCCCCGCTGGAGGCTGCCGGCGCCGAGGGGGGCGACGCGCGCGGTGCGCTCGAGTCCGCGCTTCTCGCCCTCTTCGAAGAGGAGCGGCCTGATTTGCACGGGGAAATCGAAGAGGTGGTCTTTCGCACCGCATACCGTTTTGCGGACCACAACCAACTTCGCACGGCACGCCTTCTCGGCATCAGTCGCAACGTGGTTCGCGCCCGGCTTCAGCAATACGGGCTGCTCGTCGCGCCGACGAAACGACCCTACGAGACCGGCGTCGCGCTGTCGGCGCCCAGGCCCGCGCGCGGCGGTGAGCGGCTGCGCGTCGGACATCAAACGTTCGGCGTCCTGTCGCTGCTCAAGGCAACGAGGGCTCTCGAGGACGCGCTCTCCGCTCACGGCATCGAGGTCGAGTGGACCGATTGTGCTACCGGCATGCAGGTGATCGACGCGATCGCCGCCGGTGCCCTCGACATCGGGGTCGTCGGTGAAGCGCCGCCGGTATTCGCGCAGGCGTCCCGCGCGCCGGTCGTATACCTTGCGACCGAGCCGCCGGCCCCGGAGGGCGAAGCGATCGTCGTGTTGGAGGGATCGCCCATCCGATCGCTGGCGGAGCTTCGCGGCAAATCGCTGGCCGTCAGCCGGGGCGCGAACGTGGTCTACTTTGTCGTGCGCGCGCTGGAAGAGGCGGGCCTCACCCTGAGCGATGTCGAGGTGCGGTCGCTTACACCCGCCGAAGCCCGCGCTTCCTTTGCTCGCGGCGAAGTCGAAGCCTGGGCCATTTGGAACCCGATTCTCGCTTCGCTCGAACACTCGCTGCCGACGCGCGTGCTTCGAAACGCGCGCGGCCTTGCCAGCAATCGCGCATTTTACGTGGGCCGGCGCGCTTTTGCCGACGCCCAGCCCGAGATCATCGAGGCTTTTCTCGGGCAAGTGGGCGCGGTCGGGCGATGGGCAAACGACAGCCGCCAGCTCGCCGCCGGGATGTTGGCATCTGCGGTCGGGTTTCCGCAGCGCGCAATCGAGGCGGCTCTCGCGCGCACGCCTTTCGATACGCGACCGCTCGACGCCGAGACGGTCTTCGCCCAGCAGCGCATCGCCGACACGTTTCACAGGTTGCAGATCATCACGCGCCCGGTACGCGTGAACGAAGCGGTGTGGGCTCCGCCGCGGGGCCCCGCGCGCCGTTCGGCGTGAGCGAGCCGGGAGGAAACCGGTTGGCCATCATCTCGCCGAAGGGGCCCGTGGCGTTGTACTCGATTGGGCGCTGCTCGCGCACGACCGGCAGGCGCGGCAGCAGGAGCTCGGCCACCCGGTATGCCTCTTCGAGGTGGGGGTACCCCGATAGGATGAACGTGTCGATTCCGAGCTGGGCGTACTCCAAAAGGCGTTTGGCCACAGTCTCGGCGTCTCCCACGAGCGCGGTTCCCGCGCCGCCGCGCACCAGACCCACGCCGGCCCAGAGGTTGGGGCTGACCTCCAGTCGATCCCGCTTCCCTCCGTGGAGAGCCGCCATGCGCCGTTGTCCTTCGGACTCGAACTGCGCGAATGCATGCTGAGCGGCCGTGATCGACGCGTCGTCCAGGCGGGAGATGAGCTCATCGGCCGCGGCCCACGCGGCCGCCTCCGTTTCGCGGACGATGACGTGGACGCGAAGCCCGAAGCGAATGGTCCTTCCGTGCTTCGCGGCGCGCGCGCGGACGTCCGCGATCTTGGCCGCCACTGCGCTCGGCGGTTCGCCCCACGTCAGGTAGACGTCCGCGTCCCGTGACGCGACGTCGTGGGCCGCCTCGGAAGAACCGCCCAGGTACACGGGCGGATGCGGTCGTTGCACCGGCGGATAGAGGATCTTCGCCGCGCGCACGCGGAGGTATTCGCCTTGAAAGTCCACGGTTTCTCCAGCCAGAACGCGCTTGTAAATGGACAGAAATTCGGCCGTGGCCGCGTAGCGCGCATCGTGATCGAGAAAGACCCCGTCCCCTTCCGACTCGCCAGGGTCACCTCCGGTGACGATATTGAGCAGCACCCGGCCCCCCGATAGTCGGTCCAGCGTCGCCGTCATGCGGGCCGCGGTCGTTGGAGCGACGATTCCCGGACGCACGGCGACGAGAAAACGCAATCGCTCGGTGAGGGGCGTCAGCGCCGCGGCCACGACCCAGGCGTCCTCGCACGAGCGTCCAGTCGGCAAGAGCACTCCGGCGAATCCAAGAGAATCGGCGGCGCAGGCAATCTGCTGGAGATACGGCAAGTCGACGGCGCGGGCCGCGTACCCGGTTCCCAGGTAACGACCGTCGCCGTGAGTCGGAATGAACCATAGGACATCCATGCGCGAGAGCTCCTTCGACTCCGGCCTCCGCAATTTGCGCGCCCAGAGCGAGAGCCCCCGCGCAGGCAGCACCCGCGCCCTACTCTGCGTGTGGAGGAGCAACCAGCGCGCAGCAAGTGTTGCTGTAGCAGCAACGAAGCCAGGAAAGCGCCGACCCGGCGATGGCGTGCGACGTGCACGAGGAGACGCTCGAAGATGGCCGCACCGCTGAATCTCCCGCGCGCCGTGAGAGCGTCGCCCGATCCCCTGAGCATCGCCGAGGCCCTCTCGAGCGAGTTTGCCGCGACTGCCGTGGAGCGCGATCGAAGAGGGGGTACGCCCAAACAAGAACGCGACGCGATTCGCGAGAGTGGTTTACTCACCTTGATCGTTCCCAAGCAATTCGGAGGATGGGGCGCATCGTGGGCGACCGCGCTGCAAGCCGTGCGGGTCTTGGCTCGATCGGACGGTTCGATTGCACACGTCTTCGGCTTTCAACACCTCTTGCTCGCGACCGTCCGTCTCTTCGGCAATAGCCAGCAGTTCGAGCTCCTCGCCCGCGGGACGATTGCAGCCCGCTGGTTCTGGGGAAACGCCCTGAACCCACTCGACACGCGTGTCACGATCGCGCCGGGACCTGACGGGCGGGTGCTTCGGGGCGAAAAGAGCTTTTGCTCCGGCGCGCGCGACGCGGACGTTCTCGTCGTCTCGGCAATCGATTCGGCGGGCAAGCTCGTTGTCGCGGCGATCCCTGCGAATCGCGCGGGGATTACGGCGCGTGACGACTGGGACAACATGGGCCAACGGCAGACCGACAGTGGAACGGTCCTCTTCGAGGACGTTCGCATCTCGGAAACGGAGATCTTGGCGGACCCCGGACCGCTCGGGAGCACCTTTGCGACGCTGAGGCCGCTCATCGCCCAGCTCACGCTCAGCAACGTCTATCTCGGAATCTCCGAGGCAGCGCTCGCGGCGGCCAGGGCCGTTACCCAGGATCGATCGCGCGCTTGGTTCGCGAGCGGCGTGGACCGGGCGGTGGACGATCCGTACGTCCTCGCCACGTTTGGCGACCTCTTCGCCCAGCTCGAGGCGGCGCGACACTTGACGGAGTCCGCCGCAGCGGCGCTCGATCGCGCCTGGCTTCGAGGCGACGCGCTGACGCCCGAGGAGAGGGGCGACTGCGCGGTATCGATCGCGGCAGCGAAGGTCATCACGACGCGTGCCGGCCTGGAAATCTCGACGCGCATCTTCGACGCCACCGGCGCCCGTGGGACAGCCGCGCGCCTCGGGTTGGACCGGTTCTGGCGGGACTTGCGTACCCATACGTTGCACGACCCGGTCGACTACAAGCGCCGGGACATAGGCCGCTTCTGGCTGACCGGAGAGTGGCCCAAGCCGTCCTTTTATTCATGACGGCAGGTCGTCCGCGGAGTGACCCAGCAAACAGCGAAGGGCAATCATGCCGTACAATCGAGTCGTAGAGGCCATCGAGCGGATTGCTCGAGGTGAGATGGTCGTCGTCGTCGATGACGCCGATCGCGAGAACGAGGGCGATCTGGTGCTGGCCGCGGAGAAGGCCACTCCCGAGAGGATGGCCTTCATGGTTCGTCACACGAGCGGAGTCCTCTGCGTCGCCCTTCCCGAGGCGCGCTGCGAAGCGCTGAATCTTCCGCTGATGGTCCCGGCCGGACGAGACGCCCACGGAACGGCCTTCACCGTCACCGTGGACGCTCGCAGAGGAACGAGCACCGGCATTTCCGCAACGGACAGGGCCACGACGATCCGGGCGCTCGCCCAAGAGTCTTCGCGCTCCGAGGACTTCATGCGGCCGGGTCACGTCTTTCCGCTGCGCGCGCGCGACGGCGGAGTGCTCGTTCGCCGTGGCCACACCGAGGCGGCCGCGGACCTGTCGCGACTCGCCGGCCTCTCCCCGGTAGGCGTTCTCAGCGAGCTCGTACACGACGACGGTTCGATGATGCGTCTGCCCGCGCTCGAAGCTTTCGGCCGGGCACATGGTCTGGCGGTGATTCACATCGAGGATCTCGTCGCGTATCGACGTCGCACCGAACCGATCGTCGAGCCCGTCGCGCAGGCGCGGCTCCCGACCGATCATGGTCCTTTCGTCGCCCACGTCTTCCGCGACCTCGTCGACGGGCGCGAGCATCTCGCGCTCGTGCGCGGCGAGGTCCGCGGCGCCGCCGACGTGCTCGTACGGGTCCATTCCGAGTGCGTCACCGGCGACTTGTTCGGGTCGCGCAGGTGCGACTGCGGCGCGCAGCTCCATGCCGCCCTCGAACGCGTGGCGAATGCCGGGAGAGGCGTCGTCGTCTACCTCCGCGGGCACGAAGGACGTGGCATTGGCCTCATCAACAAGCTTCATGCGTATCGGCTGCAGGACGAGGGGCGCGACACCGTGGAAGCCAACCTCGAACTCGGGCTGCCGGTGGATTCACGTCGCTACGATGTCGGCGCGCAAATCCTCACGTGCCTGGGCCTTACGACGATCCGATTGATGAGCAACAACCCCGCGAAGTTCGCCGCGCTGGAGGGATATCCGCTCCGAATCGTCGAGCGCGTCCCGCTCGTCACACCCCCGAATCCGGAGAACGCGGGTTACTTGTCCACCAAGCAAGCTAAGCTCGGGCACCTCCTCGGACTGGCGCTGGGTGCTGCTGGAGAAACAGTCGATCAGCAGCATGTGTGCGGTCCCACGCAGGGACGAGCCTGAAGACCCCGGTCTACCGTGCCCGCGGCCCGGCACGGTCTCTGCTCTGAAACGAAGACTCTGCTCGAGAGAACACCCAATCAAAAGAAGCGTGGCGAACGAGGGCTGAGGAGAAGAGGAGCCGAAGATGAGCAGCGATACCAGCGACACGAGAAGCACGTCCGACGTCAGGTTTGCGTACTGGGTCCCCAACGTGAGCGGCGGACTGGTAATCAGCAAAATCGAGCAACGGACCGACTGGAGCTTGGACTACAACGTCAAGCTGGCGCGTCTCGCCGAAAGCGCGGGCTTCGAATACGCCCTCAGTCAAGTCCGTTATATGGCGAGTTACGGCGCGGAGTTCCAGCACGAGTCCACGACGTTCAGCTTCGCCTTGCTTCAAGCCACGCAGCGCCTGAGAGTCATCGCGGCGGTCCACCCGGGACTCTGGCATCCAGGGGTGCTCGCGAAGCTCGTCGCCACCCAGGATTTGCTCTCGCACGGGCGGAGCGCCGTGAACGTGGTCAGCGGCTGGTTCAAAGGAGAATTCACGGCGCTCGGCGAACCATGGCTCGAGCACGACGAGCGGTATCGCCGCTCCGAGGAATTCATCCGGGTGCTCAGAGGCAGTTGGACCGAAGACCACTTCTCGTTCTCCGGGGACTTCTACCGGATTCACGGCTACAACCTCAAACCGAAGCCCCTACACAGACCGCATCCGGAGATATTCCAAGGAGGTACATCGCGCGGCGCGCGTGATATGGCCGCCCGGGTTTCGGATTGGTACTTCTGCAATGGGAACACCATCGACGGAATCAAAGCCCAAGTCGACGATATCCGGCGGAAGGCGGCGGAGGCGGGCCGGCCCCCCGGAGCACCGAAGATCGGGATGAACGCGTTCATCATCGCCCGCGACACCGAAGAAGAAGCAAAGAAGGTGCTCGCCGACATCATCAAACACGCGGACGCGGAAGCCGTGAATGCGTTCGGCGACGCCGTCAAGCAGGCCGGAAAGGCTTCGCCGGAGGGACAGGGAAATTGGGCCACGTCCTCGTTCGAGGACCTGGTCCAGTACAACGACGGATTTCGCCCGAACCTCGTCGGCACCCCCGAGCAGATCGCGCGCCGTATCGTCGAGTACAAGGCCGTCGGCGTGGACCTCGTTCTCGGCGGTTTCCTCCACTACCTGGAGGAAGTCGAATACTTCGGCAAGCGGGTCCTCCCACTCGTTCGCGAGTTCGAGAAGCAGACCAAGGCCGCGGCATGAACGATTCAGCGCCGCTCCTCGAGGTTCAGGACGTATCGCTGTCGTTCGACGGCGTTCGCGCGTTGGACCGTGTCGGCTTCGACGTGAGGGGCGGCGAAGTGTGCGCGATCATCGGGCCGAACGGAGCGGGCAAAAGCTCGCTTTTGAACGTCGTCAGCGGACTCTATCGCGCCGGCGCCGGTTCGGTTCGGTTCGAGGGCCGAGAGATCTCGCGTGCCAAGGAGCTCTCGGCGCTTGGAATCGCGCGAACGTTCCAGAATCTGGCGCTTTTCCGGGGGATGTCCGTGCTCGAAAACATCGAGCTGGGAAGCGACTTTCGCGGAAGAGCCACGTTTCTCGAGCAGGCCTTCCGCCTCGGCCGAGCGCCGCGCGAAGAGCGTCGGTCGCGGGACGACGCGCGCGAGATCCTGGCGCTTCTCGAAATCGCCAAGCACAAAAGCGAAATCGTCGGTCGCTTGCCCTACGGCTTGCAAAAGCGAGTGGAGCTCGGGCGCGCCCTGGCGCCCAGGCCCAAGTTGCTATTGCTCGACGAGCCGATGGCGGGGATGACGTTCGACGAAAAGCGCGACATGTGCCGGTTCATCATCCACGCGCACGAGAGGTTGGGGACTACCCTCGTCCTGATCGAGCATGACTTGGGCGTGGTGATGGACCTTTCCGACCATGTGATCGTATTGGACCACGGAAGGAAGATTGCCGACGGGACGGCCGAAGCCGTCCGAAACGATCCGGCCGTGATCGAAGCTTACGTCGGCAATTTCTTGGACTGAGGCAACCGCAATGGCATTCCTTCTCGAAGTCTTGATTGGCGGTTTGCTGGCCGGAATCATGTACACCATGGTCGCCCTCGGGTTCGTCCTCATCTACAAGGCGTCCGGGGTTTTCAATTTCGCGCAGGGCGCCATGGTCCTCTTCGCGGCGCTGACCTTCGTGACGCTGTCCGAGCACGGACTCGCATTCCCTTGGGCCCTGGCCGCGTCCGTCGCCGTGATGCTCGCGCTCGGCGTGACCATCGAGCGCGTCGTCTTGCGTCCCCTGGTCAACGCCGCGCCGATGGCGCTCTTCTTGGCCACCCTCGGACTCGCGTTCGTTCTCGAGGGGTTCGCGCAGCTGATTTACGGCACCCAGGTCCACGGGCTGGAGCTCGGGATTTCGGACGCGCCGATCCGGTCATTGCCGATCGAAGTGAGCAAACTCGACCTCTTCGCGGCTGGCGTGGCCGCTGCTCTCGTTGCCGCTCTCGGAGTGCTGTTTCAGACGACCCGTGCCGGCGTCGGCTTGCGCGCGGTCGCCGACGATCCGGTGGCTGCCGTTGCCGTCGGGCTCGACTTGCAACGGCTGTGGGCGATTGCGTGGGGCGGCGCGGGCGTCGTCGCGCTCGTTGCCGGACTCCTGTGGGGGGCGCGGGTGGGCGTGCAGTTTTCGCTGTCGCTGGTGGTCCTCAAGGCGCTGCCCGTGCTCATCATCGGAGGGTTTTCGTCGATTGGTGGGGTCATCGCGGGCGGCCTGATAGTCGGTGCCTCCGAAAAACTCGCGGAAGTGTACGTCGGTTCTCACGTCGGTGGAGGAATCGAAACATGGTTCCCCTACGTGCTGGCGGTCGGCTTCCTGATTGCCCGACCGACGGGGCTCTTCGGTGAGCGACTGGTGGAGAGGGTCTGACCCATGAGTTCCAACGCAACCGCGTGGCCCTCCTCCTCCGACGTGAACGAGGCGGCGGCCTCGACTTCCCGGCCGCTCCGTCAAACTCTTCGGATCGCGGCGTTCATCCTCTGCGCCGGCGCGGTCGTCTCTCTGCCCTTCCTCGTCACCGATTACGTTTTGAGCGCAATCCTGGTGCCGGTCCTCGCTCTGGCCCTGGCCGGAACCGGACAAAACCTCGTCACCGGATACGCGGGCCAGCTGTCGGTCGGATCCGCGGCATTCATGTCGGTCGGCGCTTTCGCGACCTACGACGCGCACCTCCACGTTCCGGGGATACCGCTGCTAGCCGCCTTCGTGTGCGGCGGGCTCGCGGCCGCGCTGACCGGCGTATTCTTCGGTCTGCCGAGCCTCCGCATTCGCGGATTTTATCTCGTCGTTTCGACGCTCGCCGCCCAGTTCTTCGTCGAATGGCTGTTCACGAAGGTAGGCTGGTTCTCGGACTACAGCCCATCGGGCGTCATCACCGCCCCGCCGCTTGCGGTCGCTGGGTTCGACCTCTCATCGCCCGGGGGTCACTACTGGCTCTCGCTGCTGGTCGTCGCTCCGCTCGTCGCCCTCGGTCGCAACCTGGTCCGCGGTCGGGTCGGCCGCGCGTGGATGGCCGTGCGAGACATGGAAACCGCCGCCGCGGTGGTGGGAGTACGAACCGGGCGGGCGAAGCTCCTCGCCTTCGGCGTCGGCTCCTTCTACTGCGGCATCGCGGGAGCGCTCTGGGCATTCGCGTACCTTGGCACGGTCGAGTCCCACGGCCTGGACCTCGACCGGTCGTTCCAAGTTCTCTTCATCGTCATCCTGGGAGGCCTCGGCAGCGTCGCCGGACCGTTCATCGGCGCCGCGTTCGTGATCCTCCTTCCCATTCTGCTCGACCAAGTCGGATCCGCAATCGTAGGCGGATCCGTCGACCCAGGCCTGCTGCAAAACGTCGAAAAAATCGTCTTCGGCGCGCTCGTCATCTTGCTCCTCATCAAACAACCAGCCGGCATGGCTCGCCTCTTTTACATTGCGTCGATACGCATCGGACGGTGGCGCGCTCGTCCGGCCTGATTCCGCACTTTCCTCGTCACCCCATTTTATCGAATTCGCGTGCGCGCCAAAGCGGCGCGCTCGGAGGTTGCTCCATGTCTCGCTCACGAGTCTCCACGTTCTTTTCCGTTTTCGGCGCGGCCCTGCTCGCGACCGCGTGCCGATCGCGCACCGACGCCTCGCCCGTAGGCGGAGGTACGGTTGCCGCGGGCGGCGCGTCTCCAGCCACGGTGGCAGCCGGCAACGAGCAATACTTCCCCCTCCAGAGCTACCGCGTCGGACCGTACGCCGCAGGCGGCAGCGGCTTCTTCGGGGGATTCATCGATTACATGCAGCTCGTCAACATCCGCGACGGCGGCGTCAACGGGGTCAAGTTGACATGGTCCGAGTGCGAGACGGAGTACGTGGTCGAGCGCGGGGTGGAGTGCTACGAGCGGCTCAAAGGCGGCCTGAACGGGGCCCCGGTCGCCGCGACGAATCCTCTCAGCGTGGGGATCGCCTACGCGACCATCGACCGTCAAACGGCCGACAAGATACCGCTGATCACGATCAACCACGGGCGTACGGATTCGACCGACGGACGTGTATTCCCATATGTCTTCCCGATATCCCTGAACCCCTACAGCGAGATTTCCGCGATCGTCAATTACATCGGGCAGCGCGAAGGGGGGCTCGACCACCTCGGCGGAAAGAAGGTCGCCGTCCTCTACCACGGCTCTCCGTACGGCAAAGAGACGCAGCCGATCGCCGAGCTCTTGGCCCGCAAGTACGGCTTTATCGTGACCCACATCGAGGTACCACACCCCGGAACCGAGCAGGAGTCGCAGTGGCTCCAGATCAAGAGACTGGCCCCCAACTGGATCATTCTTCGGGGCTGGGGAATCATGAACCCGGTCGCGCTGAAGACCGCCGCTAAAATTGGGTTTCCGGTCGATCACATCATCGGAAACATCTGGAGCAACTCCGAGGAAGACGTCATCCCCGCCGGCCCTGCGGCGATCGGGTATGTCGCGATCACGACGCACCCGTCCGGGCGGGACTTCCCGGTGCTGAAAGAAGTCGACAAATACGTGCTCAGTGCCGGAAAAGGCAATATGTCCGACCCGAAGCGCGTCGGCACGGGCTACTACAACCTCGGGATCAACAACGGCATCTTGAACGTAGAGGCCGTGCGCGTCGCGCAAGCGAAGTACGGCAACAAGCCGCTTACCGGGGAGCAGGTGCGCTGGGGGTTCGAACACATCAACATCGACGAAAAGCGACTGAACGAGCTCGGCGCGGCCGGGCTGCTCCAGCCGATCAAGCTCTCGTGTTCGGACCACGAGGGCGGCGGTGCGGTGCGGTTCGTTCAATGGGACGGCACCCAATTCAAACGGATCAGTGATTGGGTCAAAGCCGATCGCCCCCTCCTCCGGCCAATCATCGAGGAATCCTCGACGAAGTACGCAAAGGAAAAGGGGATTACGATCCGCGACTGCGACGGCGAGGCTCAACTCTAGTCGCCGTCGTGCACACGTTGAGTGGAGTGGCCCCATGACGGATTTGCAGACCCCTCTCCTGGCGCTCGACCGCGTCGAGGTCGTATACGACGGAATCATCGTCGGCCTGAGAGGCGTCACGCTGGAGGTGCCCCCTGGAAGCGTGGTGGCGCTCCTGGGGCCGAACGGCGCGGGCAAGAGTACGACTCTCAAGGCCGCTTCGGGAGTGCTCGCGACCGAGCGAGGCGAGGTCAGGCGAGGAACGATTGCTTTTCGCGGAAAGGCGTTGTCGGCGCGCAGCCCTGCCCAACTCGTCCAGGACGGACTCGTTCAGGTGCTCGAGGGCCGCCACTGCTTCGCACACCTCACGGTGGAGGAAAATATTGCCACGGGCGCCTACCCGCGGAGGCCCTCACGGAGCGAGCTGCGTGAGGGCATCGAGCGCGTGTATGACCACTTCCCGAAGTTGAGAGAGCGGCGGCGCGTAGCCGCCGGTCACCTATCCGGTGGCGAGCAGCAGATGCTCGCCATCGGGCGCGCGCTCGTCGGCCGTCCGAGGCTTGTGCTCCTCGACGAGCCTTCCATGGGACTCGCGCCGAAGGTCGTCGAAGAGATCTTCACGCTCGTGCGGGAGCTGCACGTGAAGGAGCAGGTGAGCTTCGTCCTGGCGGAGCAGAACGCCGCGGGTGCTCTGGCCGTTGCCGACAGCGCGTACGTGCTCGAAAACGGGCAGGTCGTAGCCAGTGGAACCGCGGCCGCGATTCGCGGGCGCGACGACGTCCAGGAACTGTATTTGGGACGACGCTCCGGAGGCCGAACGAGATTTCGAATCAGAAGAGAGAATGCAGTATCTACTTCGGACTTGTAGCTCACGCACATAAAGAAGAGGGAATATGAATATGTCGATGAAGGCGACCGCCGTCGCGGTCGTAGGGGGGTTGTCTTTCTTCAGCCTGGGAGCGTCCGCAGCTCTGCAAGATCCGGCGCCCGTAACCTCCGAACCGCCTGCTCCGCAGCCCCCGCCGTCGGCAAGCGCATCTCCCGTCGCGCCCCCCGCCGCGACGCCGGCCCCGCCGAGCGCCGCCGCGACCGGATCCGTTCCGGGCGCCCCGACTACGGTGCGACAGGCCGAGTTCGAGTCGCCGCCGGCGCCCATGGCGTCGCCTCCACCGGAGGCCAAGCCTCTCCTCCCGGACTGGATGAACGGCGTAACCTTCGGGGCGGGCGTGCTCCTCTGGTACTATCAGCCGATAGTGCCGCGTGCAGCGGGGGTCGAGAACAAGGTGAGCGTCTTCTGGGCGAGGCTTCTCGTCGACGGCAAGCGCGGGATCTTCGGCTTCCACCTCGAACCTCGCTTTCGCGATACGCCCCTGCGAAGTACTTCTTCCACACTTCCGAGTGGGGCCAGCGTGCTCACGTACGTGCAGGACAATCAGGCTTGGCTCCAGGAGGCATACGCCTCGGTCGACCTCGTGCCTGCCAATGCCCAGTTGAAGATCGGCAAAGAGTACAGTCATCTCGGTTATTTTTGGGACAACTCATTTTACGGTAACATTCAGGTGTACGACGGTCTGAAGCTGGATCCGGACTACGGGCTTTCCCTCGAAGGCGAGTTTGGAAAGCACGAGGATTCCTTCGGCTTGGGCTATTGGGCTCAATATTTCATCGTCGACGGCAGCACCAACGTATCGCTCCCGGGGCGGGACACCATCTCGGTTCCTGGCGCCAGGAGACGCAACCAGACGGTGCTCCGCGTAGAACCCCGCTTTGCGTTTGGTGGTGCGACGGTCACCCTCGGGGTGTCGGGTGAATATCTGAAGGCAGATATTCCGGTGGCGCCGGTGTCGATCGGCCCGCAAAATGTCTGGCGCGGCGCTCTGGATGCGGCGGTCACCTTCGGAGGGTTGAAGGTGCTCGGAGAGCTGCAACATCAAGACGGACGCAGCGTGACCGATTTTCCACTCCCGAGCAGTGCGGCGGGCCCTGGCTCGTCGGCGAACGTGGACTACGCCCAGATCGGCGGCGAATACACGCTCGGTCCCGTGACGGCGCGCTACTACGCAAGCCTGGGGAGCTATAACAACATCCCGCTCCCGACCGGAGGCACGGTAACCCACAAGGAGTGGCTACACGTCCCCTCGATTGGCTTCGCGGTCAGCTCGAATGTCTCGGTGCTCGGCGAGCTCGTCTTTTGGCAACACGACACACCTACCAGTTCTGTGCTCGTCGACCGCAGCTTCAATCTGACGGTCAACGCGCATCTGTAAGGAGACCCCATGGACGGCAACCCAATCTCGGGCCCTCAGTTTCGTGAGGCGCTCGCCCACTTCGCGAGCGGCGTCACGGTCGTCGCCGCGCGAACCGCGGAGGGACTCGTCGGGTTCACGGCCACGGGATTCACATCCGCATCCCTCACACCACCGCTCGTACTCGTATGCGTCGGCAGGAGCGCCAGCGCTCACGATGGGATCGTCGGTGCCGAGCGCTTCGGCGTGAGCGTGCTCAGCGACGGACAAGAGTGGATGGCCGAGCAGTTCGCCCGTTCGGGGATCGATCGCTTCCGCGGAGTTTCGCTCCTACCCGGCGGCGTTCCGCTCGTCGAAGGGGCGCTCGTGCAGCTCGAGTGCCGCCGATACGCGCGTCACGACGCCGGCGACCACTCGATCTTGCTCGGAGAAGCGCTCAATGGATTCGTGGCCGCCGGGCGCCCCCTCGTGCGCTTTGCCAGGCGATTCGGCGGCTTCGTCGCGGAAAGCATTCATCGGCCTACGGTCGCGGCGGCGGCCCGGGTAGGAGGACAATATGAGTGAGAGCATTGTGTTTTTGATGGGGAGTCCGTCTGCCACATCGCGATCGACCTTCATTGCACGAACCGTTGCCGCTGAGGCGGAGCGCGCGGGGCTGCGGCCGAGTTTTTGGTCGCTGAACGACTTCGATCCCAGCGACGTGCTCTTCGGACGAGGCACGGCTCCTGGAATCGCGCCGTTCATCGACGCAACGAAGAAAGCGGCCGGCATCGTACTCGCGACACCCGTCTACAAGGCCGTGTACACGGGCGCCCTCAAGGCGATTGTCGACCTCATTCCACCAGACAACCTCGCAGGCAAGCCGGCGCTCGGGATCGCCACCGCGAAGCAGGCCGTGCACGCGACCACCGTGGACCAAGCCTATCGCGCGCTCTTCGTCTTCTTCCAGGCTCGTGCACAGGAGACGCTTTTCCTTCGCGACGACGAAGTGCAGCTCGGCCCCGCAGCCGGGGTGCTTTCCATCGAAGCGGAACAGCGATTGCGCAACGCTTCGCGTGCGCTCGTCCAAGCAATCTCGGACACCGCGCGAGCTGCCCTCTAGACTCCGACGATGGACGACGATCGACGCTGGATGGCGCTCGCGCTCACGGTCGCCCGCCGGGCGGCCCCAGCTCCCAATCCGCGCGTCGGGGCCGTCGTGGTGAAGGAGGGCTGCTTCGTATCCCTCGGCTGGCACGAGCGGGCAGGAGACGCTCACGCGGAGGTCAAAGCATTGGCGGCGGCGCAAGCGGAGGCGCGCGGGAGCACGCTCTACGTGACGCTCGAGCCCTGCAATCACCACGGGAGGACCCCGCCGTGCGTAGACGCCATTTTGGCGGCACAAGTAGCGCGCGTGGTGATCGGATGCCCCGATCCGAACCCCCATGTGACCGGCGGGGGCATCGCGCGCCTGCGGCTCCACGTCGTCGAGGTGACTGTGGGCGTCCGGCTCAGCGAAGCGCGCGAACTGATCGGCGAGTGGGAGATGCTGGTCGCGCAGCGTCGCCATCGTCACACGAGCTGGCCCGTGCTCTGAAGGCCGTCACGAACGTATCGAAGGCTAAAGCAACCCGTCGCGGGCCCACTCGCCGAAGCGTTCGCCCATCATCAGGGCGGTGAGGTTAAGGTGCGCGCTCGGGATCGTCGGCATTGCGCTGGCGTCGGCGACCCAAAGGCCCGTGACGCCGCGAACTCGTCCTCTTCCGTCGCACGCGGCCACTTCGAGGCTCGCGTCGTCCGCCCCCATTGGAACCGTTCCGCACGGGTGATAGCTCGAGTCGCAGATTCGACCGATCCAAGTCTCGAGGAGGTGGGGGCGCGCCAAGACACCTTCCGGAGGCCAGAAGAACCGAGCGTGATTGCGCATCGCCGGCGTTCGCGTCAGCTCGACGGCAAGCTTCAACCCTTCGACGGCACGGGCGCGGTCCGCGTCGTCCAGGAATAGGCGCGACTCGATGAGAGGGCGTTCGTGGGGGCTTGCCGACAAGTACTCGATCGTGCCGTGTCCGAACGACTTGCCGACACTGCACATGATGCTCACGAGCGGCAGCGCGGTGAA
>CAZVPE010000028.1:0-36009 GCA_964628155.1 uncultured Polyangiaceae bacterium
GCGTCGCCGGGTCTATCTCCGGCTTGAAGATGAAGTACGGGGACACCAACACCGACTCGAGCGCGGCCTTCAAACCGTCAGTCGCCGTCGCCCCCGAAAGCGTCTTTGCGGTTGCCACCGGCGTCATGAGTGCGTCCACTTCGGTAGAAGTGGCCGGCCTGCGAAACGCGCTGCTCGCAAACGCCGTTACGATCTGGCGCGCGCAGGCGTCGCCGCCGGTGGTCACATTGCACGTGAGGATCGTGGCCTGACGGGCGGCCGGAGCTGCGAATAGCTCTTCGATCAACGTCGAGGCGGCGTCCGCGTACGCCTGGACATAGGTCGGCGAGAGGCTGAGCGCCGAGCCGACGGTGGTGAACTGCGCTCCGAGGTCGTCGCCCGGAAAGTTTTGGCCCGGCGTGAGCGTCGTACCGAGAAGATCGCGCACGGTGTTGTCGTATTCGTCTGCGTCCAGTCGCCGAAGGACCACCGTCCCCGGGTTCGCCGGCGCTTGGGAAGGCGGCTGCCCGACGCCGAGGCCCGAGCTCGGCGCGGCCGCGCCGCCCGAGGCGGTGCCCGCACCCGCACCCCCGCCCGCACCTCCGCCGCCGTTTGCTCCGCCCGCCTGCGGATTGTTCGCGGCTCCCGCCGCGCCTCCTGCCGCTGTCCCAGTCAAATTCTTGCTGGGTTCACCGACCTTCGCGGAACATCCGGACAGAGCGACGAGCAAGGTTACGCTTGCGGCCGCCTTCATAGTCTTCAGCGATTTCATTGGACCGCCTCCTCTCCCGCCGTCGTTACCGAGTGCCGTCGCCGTCAGGCTTTGATTGGTTTTCATGTGGCTCGATTCCACGTGATTGCATTCACGCCGTCGTTGCCGAAGGTGGTCACGTTCACGCCGTACAAGCCCAGCAGCGTGATGTAGAAGTCGCCGAACGTCTTGTCGTTCGTATAGATATTGTTGGGGTCGGGGGTGTACCGGATGTGCCTGTCGGTCGAAACCAGCCCGCCGAGCTGTCCCGCGACGAGCATCGGATAGTCGTCGTGGTTGTGGGCGTTCCCGTCGGAAAGGTCGCTGCTGATGAGGACCAGCGTGTTGGCCAAGAGCGGCTCGCCGTTCACATCGGTCGTCGTCTTCAGCATCGTGAGGAAGGCGCCGATTTGGGTCATCTTCCAGAGCACGGCCAGCCGGTATTTAACGAGGCGCTCGCCCGCGTTCATGTTGTGCGAGATCGTATGATCGGTCATCTCGGCGCCCAGGGCCGCGATGCTCGGAATGAACGAGAGGTCCCGTTGATTCTGCGCGTCGCCCATCATGAACGAGATGACCCGCGTGACGTCGCACTGGAGCGCGATGGTCATCAGCGTGTGCATGTACGTGAGGAACGTCGGGAATTGGGTGTTGTCGGTTCCGAGGGTGGTCCCCGGCGTGGCGGGCGGCGTGCACGACACGGGGTGGGCGGCCTGGTTCTGAAGCTGCGTCTCGAGCGAGCGAATGCCCGTGAGGAGCTCGTCCAGTTTCACCTGGTCGGCAGCATTCAACTGCGCACGGAGCGCCGTCCCGTGCGGCACGACCGCGTCGAGCACGCTCTTCTTCAGCGCAAGGCGCGTGGCGGCGCCCGCCGTACTGGCTCCCGTGTTGGTCCCCTGGAACATGGAGTTGAACGCCAACAGCGGGTCGATTGTCTTTCCAAGGGGCGTGGCGGGACCCTGCGGGAAGGACATCGTTCCGTCGGCGTTCTTCGTCGACAGACCGCGCCAGGAAATGTTGCGCGTGTAGTAAGTTCCGTACTGGTCCGCACCGCCGATATTGTGCGTCCCGAGCTGCATCGAGGGGAGCGGCGTGCAGTTGCCGATGTGGTCGGCGACGATTTGGTCGACCGACGAGCTCGTGACTTGTTGCTGCAGGGTCGGGAACCGGGCCGTGAAGAGGGACCCAGAGCCGATGGAGTGGTCGCCCAGCGTGCGCCGTCTCTGCTGGTTCTCGAGGCCGCTGACGAACAGCAAATCGGGCTTGTTGGCTTGCATCGGGACAAGCATGGTCGGAAGGGTCCAGGCCGTTCCGCTGCCAACCGTCGTCGGGACGTGCTCGACCAGGTGGTGGCCATTCGGGAACATGTAGGTGATTAATCTCTGCACCGGGGCGCAGGTCTGCGCTCCCGCCCTCTTCGACCAAACGAGCGAAGGGAGGAGCGGCAGCGTCACCGACACGCCAGCCGTCTTGATGAATCGTCGTCTCGACCAGTCTGAGCTCGCCATCGGATCCTCCGAGGAGAGTCACGTCGTTTTGGGACGGGACTGCTCTGCTAGAGGAAGGGGGCCCGCCGATCGGAACTTGTTTGGATCCGACGGCGGCGCCAAAAGAGGCTCAAAAAATCAGACTGAACCGGCTTTGGTTCACGTCCTGACGCAAAATTCCGTCGTGTCTTGACACGAGGCCGGCGCATCCTCGCGGGTCCCTGCGCGCCGGTCTCATCCCTCCGCCGCAGCGCTGGATACCCTGGCGAAGTCGAAGTCCGGTTGTGAAATTCGACTCTTACGACGGACGTCCCCGACCTTCGGTTGGAACTTTCTTGGGAGGAACGATTCCCTCTTTCGAGCAATAAACTTTTGGCGTGTTGCTCGAAGATGAACCCAGCTATGTTCTTGGTGGTCTCTTTTAGGTTCACCGATCTACATTGCCGGTGTGCAGGCGCGCCCTCCTGGCAAGAGTCTCGGCAGGGGGCCCGTTTCGCGAGCAGACGGGCCCACCGCGGCCCAAGATTGGGAAGGCACGAATCCTTCGGTTCCGCGCGAACCGCCGAACTTCGACGACGTGTATCGCCGCTTTTTCGGCGAAGTAGGCCGCTGGATTCGAGCGCTGGGCGGACCCGAGGCCGAGCGGGAGGACTTGCTTCAGGACGTCTTTCTCATCGTTCATCGGCGGCTGCCCGAGTTCGACGGGCAGAACCTCGCGGGATGGCTCTTCCAAATCACCCGTCATCGAGTCCGCGATTTCCGGCGACTTCGATGGTTTCGCTTGTTTCTCGCCAAATCGCCCGTCGAAGACTCGATTGCCAGTCCGTCGGCCGGGCCCGACGCCAACCTGGGAGAAAAGCAGAGCGGTGAGATGCTCTCGCGTCTCATGTCCAAGCTGCCCGAGGCCCAGCGCGTCGCCTTCATTCTCTTCGAAATCGAGGGATATAGCGGCGAGGAGATCGCGCGCATTCAGCGCGTTCCCGTCAACACGGTCTGGGCGAGGATTCATCAAGCACGCGGCAAGCTCACATCGACCGCGGCGCGCCTATCCCGCTCTCGATAGCCAGGGCCCCCGCGACTCCCGGGGTGCAAGACAGGCGGGCGCCGCCGTCCAATGATTGATGCCGTCTCCACGGCGCTGCACTAGATTGCGCGGCGATGGCCACTGTTCCGATGGACGTCCGCAAGGTCGCGCGCTGCCGCGAGCTCGCGGCAGAGATCGGCACCGACGTGCAGCGTTACATCGACGCGCACACGACCGTCGGCGTCGAGCGTACGATCTTGCGCGCGTACGGCGCTGACGGCATCGACGACCAGGGCGTTCCTCTCGTCAACGTGGCGGTGGACCGCTACCGGGAGGCCGGACTTCTCGGGAAGGGGATTGCGTTCTTTCTCGGGCGAGCGCTTCGCTCCGGCGCGGCGAGCGTCCAGGACGCGGCCGAGCGCCTCGCGTTCGCCCCGGATCTCGACCGCGGTGCGGGCGGGCCGGGCGCCGACGCCGTCCGCGCGCAGCTTCTCGTCCACACCGACGCGGCCCTCGCTCGAATCGATCGTGCCAGGGCGGAGCGCGAGGCGCTCCGAAGCCGCATCGCCGCGGGGCCCACGCCGCACAAATACGTCATCGTGGCCACCGGCAACATTCACGACGACGCCGTACAAGCCAAAGCGGTCGCGTACGCCGGCGCGGATATCGTGGCGGTCATTCGTGCGACGGCACAGTCGCTTCTCGATTATGTGCCGCACGGAGCGACCACCGAAGGGTACGGCGGGACGTTCGCGACCCAAGAAAACTTCCGCATCATCCGCCGCGCGCTCGACGAGGCGACGGCCGAGCACGGGCGCTACATCCAGCAAACGAATTACTCGTCGGGCCTCTGCATGGCAGAAATCGCCTGGATGGCCGCCGTGGAGCGCCTCGACATGCTCCTCAACGACGCCATGTACGGCATCCTCTTCCGCGACATCAACATGTGCCGTACCTTCGTGGACCAATACGTTTCGCGGCGCTTCATTGCCCGCGCGGGGATCGTCATCAACACCGGCGAGGACAACTACCTCACGACCGCCGACGCGGTCGAGAAGGCACACACCGTTCTCGCAAGCCAATTCATCAACGAAGCCTTCGCGCGGCGAGCGGGGTTGCACGAATGGCAAATGGGGCTCGGTCACGCCTACGAGATCGATCCGTGGCTCGAGGACTCCTTCTTGCTCGAGATCGCCCAAGCGCAGCTCGTGAGGCAGATCTTCGATCGCCATCCCATCAAATGGATGCCGCCGACGAAGCACAAAACGGGCGACATCTTCTTCGCCCACGTGCACGACGCCATGTTCGACCTCGTTGGAATCACCACCAAACAGACGATCGAGCTGCTCGGGATGTTCAGCGAAGCCATCCACAATCCGCTCCTCATGGATCGCTACCTTTCGCTCAAAGCGACTCGATACGTCTTCGGCGCGTGCAAGCACCTCGGCGACGAAATCGAATTCAAGCGGGACGGGATCGTGGCGCGGCGGGCCACCCTCGTTCTGGACGAGGCTCTTTCGCTGCTCGAAGAAGTCCGGCGCGAGTCGATCTGGGAAGCGATCGGACGCGGAGCCTTCGCGGACGTCAAGCGCTCGCGCACGGGTGGCAAGGGGTTCGCGGGAGTCGTCGCGCGGGCGGAGGACTACGTGAACCCCCTCCTCGACGCGCTAGAAACGCCTGCGGAACGAACGAACACGGAGTGATGCGGCTCGAATCGCCCGCGTGGCAGACGGCCAACCGCTCAGGCGGGCGCGTTTGCCGCGTACCAGCGGTACGTTTCCGCGATGCCGGCCCGAAGGGGGATACGCGCGCGCCACCCGAGGGCGTGGATGCGCGATACGTCGAGTAGTTTGCGCGGGGTTCCATCGGGCTTGGTGAGGTCGAAGCGGAGGGTGCCTCGAAATCCGGCGACCTCACCAACGAGTTCGGCGAGCTCCCGAATCGTGATGTCCTCGCCGACTCCGACGTTCAGCGGCTCGCGTTCGTCGTATTCGCGCATGGCGAACAAGCACGCCTCGGCCATATCGTCCACGTGGAGAAATTCACGCCTCGTAGCGCCCGTTCCCCATACGACGACTTCGGACGCCTGCGTCCGATGGGCCTCCCAGAATCGGCGAATCAGGGCGGCGAGCGCGTGCGAAGTCTGGAAGTCGAAGTTGTCGTTCGGTCCGTAGAGGTTCGTGGGCATCAAGTTGATGCCGTGGAAGCCGTACTGATCGCGGTAGGCGTTGACCATCTCGACACCGGCTATCTTCGCAATCGCGTAGGGCTGGTTGGTGGGCTCGAGTGGACCCGAGAGCAGATATTCTTCTTTGATCGGCTGGGGCGCGAACTTTGGGTAAATGCACGAAGATCCCAGGAACAGGAGCTTTTTCGTTCCGTTCCGGTACGCGGCGTCGATGACGTTGGTCTGGATCAGAAGATTGTCGCGTATGAATTCGGCTCGATACCTGTCGTTCGCGAGGATCCCGCCCACACGGGCCGCAGCCATGAGCACATGGTCGGGGCGCTCTGCGGCGAAGAATCGCTCGACGGCTTCTTGGCGCCGGAGGTCGACGCGTTCATGCCCGGTCAGGATGAGATTCTCGTAACCGTCTGCACGAAGCCTGCGCACAATCGCCGACCCCACCAACCCGCGGTGCCCGGCGACGAAAATGCGGTCCCCCTTGTTCATTCACCGCCCTGTCGCGACATCGGCACGTGACCTGCGGCTCGCAACGTCTCCTCTTGGCGGGCAAGCTCGAGGTCGTGATCGACCATCATCCGGACCAGGCCGACGAAGTTGACGCGCGGGGACCACCCGAGCTGCGCTCGAGCCTTGCTCGCGTCCCCGCACAAGTGGTCCACTTCCGAGGGCCGGAAGTAGCGCGGGTCGACCTGCACATAGCGCTTCCAGTCGAGCCCCACGTGGCCGAAGGCAGCCTCTGCAAGCTCGCGGACCGAGTGCGACTCCCCGGTGGCGATCACGTAGTCGTCGGGCCGCTCTTGCTGGAGCATCAGCCACATGGCTTCGACATAGTCACCTGCAAATCCCCAGTCGCGCCGCGCATCGAGGTTGCCCAAGAACAGCTGCTTCTGCAGCCCGAGCTTGATACGAGCGACCGCGCGCGTGACTTTGCGCGAAACGAATGTTTCCCCACGGCGCGGCGACTCGTGATTGAAGAGAATTCCGCTCGCGATGAATGTCCCGTAGGCCTCTCGATAGTTCAGAGCGTACCAATGCGCGGCGACCTTGCTGACTGCGTACGGGCTGCGCGGATGAAAAGGCGTGCTCTCCCGTTGGGGGGGCGGCGCGGCCCCGAACATTTCGGACGAACTGGCCTGGTAGAAACGCACGGTGTGGCTCGAATGCGCCGTATAGTCACGGACGGCCTCTAGGAGCCGGAGCGTCCCCGTGGCGACCGCGTCCGCCGTGTACTCCGGCTGATCGAAGGAGACGCGCACGTGCGATTGCGCGCCGAGATTGTATACTTCGTCGGGTCGAACCTTTTCGAGGATTCGACGCAGACTGGTGCCGTCGGCAAGGTCGCCGTGGTGGAGAAAGAGCCGAACCTCCGCGTCGTGGGGATCGCGGTACAGGTGGTCGATTCGCTCCGTGTTGAAGGTGCTGGCCCGACGAACGATGCCGTGCACTTCGTAGCCCTTGGCAAGCAAGAGCTCGCAGAGGTACGACCCGTCTTGACCCGTCACGCCGGTAACCAGAGCGCGTTTCACAATCGTATTCGTATCAGAAACGACGCAGCGGTTCACTCCCTTGCGGAACCACAGGAACCGACAGCTGCCCTTGCCAAGACACGCGCGGCAAGCGACCGACGCCGCGATTTCCCAAGTTCGCGTGCGCGGTCAATGGCAAGAAGAGAGAGCTTCTTCCCTTTTCCAGACTGAGCAGTCGGATTGGAACTTTCGGCGCCTGACGTCGAAAAGCCGAGCACGAGGTCGTCGACCTCAGCGGCCCCGGAATCGAAGCCTGCACGGCGCTCCTCGCAAGACAGTGATACCCTGCCGTCGCACCACACAATTGCGGCCGCGGGGGCTGAATGCGTCCCCGTGGGAAGAGGCTTACGCCTGGGGTTGGACTCGTGCGCCGTTCGTCCCAGCGGCGCGCGGACGGACGATGCGCTCGCTCTCCCCGCGTCCGTACGCCTCGAAGAGCCGGCCCCACGCCGTTTCCTTTTTCCAGGTCTCGAAGGTGTGTCGGTCCTTCAGCGGCCAGCGGTAGTAGTCGTGATAGACCTCGCTCGCCAAGATGAACGCATTCACGAGCGGGGTATGGAAGAGCACCTTTTGTATGCTCTTCAGCGGCCCGAACCAGAGCATGTCCCCCGCGTGGCTCGCGAGGTTGTCGCCGACGTAGAAACCCCAGTTCTCCCCGCCGATGTCGTCGCCGACGATCTCGATGTCGCGCGGATCGCCGACGCCGAGGCCGTCGTCGTGGGCAACTTTGATGTACTCGATGGTCATCGGGTCGAACCCCATCATCTTCGCCGCGACCGCATCGATCGCGACCTGGTCCGCACCGGCCAGCATGTAATCTTTCACGACGGGGATCATCGTTCGCGGACCCGGTCCATTTCCCGCCGTCGTTCCGTCCATGATCGCGAACAGACCGGAATGGATCTCCTTCTGAATGGCCAGAAGGTCGACCAGCGTGCGGTGAATCCACGTATGCGTGTAATGCCGCTTGGTCGCCAAAAGCCCGCCGAAGGCGTTCTTCATCGCGCCCGTCGTGGTCGTGTAGATATGGCATTTCATCGTCGGCAGGTGGACGATGTTCTTGCCGAAGAAGTAGTCGGGTACCTGGATCCCGTCGGGAAACACGCGATCGAGCACGTGCATCCGCGCTTTGGGGCGGTACACCGCCCACTTCATGTCTGCGTCTTTGAAGTTGTAGAGGACTGGAACGCCGTACTTCTTGAAGAGCGGCAAGTAGTGGTTCAGGTCTTCGCCCTTGAACGCGTTGGTCACGACCGTCTTGTTCTGGACGCAAGTGACGTCCACGTATCCGGCGCCACGTAGCGCTTGGATCGCACCTTCCATTTGCCAGGGCGTCGTGTTCGCGCTCGGGAAGGGATAGTGCCAAGAAATGTTGTCTTTGAGGATCGTCGTGCGGCCCGGGGAGAGCGCCTGCTTCATCCCAGCGAGGTCACACAGCCTCTCGACGTCGCCGAGAACCGTCTCCGGCTTGCATTTCAGTACCGCTACCTTTGATTTCGCCATGGGCCCGCACCTCGATCCAAGGAGAGCTCCGGAGCGTGCACCAACAACTACCGTCGTGCAAACGGGCTCTTGCCAGCGTAGAGCGCCCCGCCGCCGAGCTCGGAGCCGATGCGCAAGAGCTGGTTGTACTTGGCGACGCGGTCCGACCGAGAAAGGCTCCCGGTCTTGATCTGCCCGGCGTTCGTGGCGACCGCCAAATCGGCGATGAACGAGTCTTCCGTCTCGCCCGATCGGTGGCTGATGATCGAGCGGTAGCCATTCTCGCTCGCCACGCGGATGCATTCCAGCGTTTCGGTGAGCGACCCGATTTGGTTCAGTTTGATGAGAATCGCGTTCGCTGTTCCGCCCTCGATGCCGCGGCGTAGCCGCTCGACGTTGGTGACGAAGAGGTCGTCGCCCACGAGCTGGATCCGGCTGCCCACGCGCTGGGTCAGGAGCTTCCACCCGTCCCAGTCGTCCTCGGCGCAGCCGTCCTCGATCGAGATGATCGGGTACTTGGCGGAGAGCTGCTCGTAGATCCCGACGAGCTCTTCACGCGTGACGCTCTTCTTGTCGAACGTGTACTTCGATGTCTTCTTATCGAAGAACTCGCTGGCGGCGCAGTCGAGCGCGACGAAAACGTCCTTGCCGGGCTTGTAGCCCGCCTCTTCGATGGCGCGGACTACGAACTGGATGGCTTCTTCGTTCGTCGCGAGCTTGGGCGCGAACCCGCCTTCGTCGCCCACGGACACCGTGTATCCCTTTTCCTTGAGGAGCTTCTTCAGCGTGTGGAAGATCTCCGTACCGGCGCGAAGCGCGTCGCCGAACGAGCCCATCCCCGCTGGGACCACCATGAACTCCTGAATTTCGAGGCCGCTGTCGGCGTGCACGCCGCCGTTCACGATGTTCATGAGGGGCGTCGGAAGCACACGCGCCTGGACGCCGCCGAGATAGCGCCAGAGCGGTAGGTCGACCGAATCGGCCGCGGCGCGCGCGACGGCCATCGAAACCCCCAAAATCGCGTTCGCCCCCATCTTGCCCTTGTTCGGCGTCCCGTCTGCCTCGAGAAGGACGCGATCGACGGCGGTCTGATCGAGCGAGTCGAGGCCCAGAATGGACGGGCCTAGCGTCGTGTTGACGTTGTCGACCGCTTTGTCGACGCCCTTGCCCATCCACCGCTTCTTGTCGCCGTCCCGAAGTTCGAGGGCCTCGTGCTCGCCCGTGGACGCTCCGCTGGGGACAGCGGCGCGGCCGTGTCCGGAGTCCGTTTGAACTTCAACTTCGACGGTGGGGTTGCCGCGCGAATCGAGGATCGCGCGAGCGAAGACGGCATTGATTTCGGTCATGGCGGCCGGCGTTTACCACGCCTCAAGGGAGGTGTCGAACCTCGGGGTTTCTCCGAGAAGAAGCCCCCGGCGCCATCTCGGCGGCGAAGCCGCGCCAGAACGCCTCGAGCTCACCCAGATCCCGTACGCGGAGCGCGGGAGGAAGGCTCGCGAGAAGCATCCGCCCGTAGCCCCGACGCGCGATTCGCGAGTCCAGAATCGCGACGATGCCGGCGTCGCGCTGCGAGCGAATCAGGCGTCCGAAGCCTTGTTTGAGGGTCATCGCTGCGCTCGGGACGGAGTATTGCGCGAAGCCGCTGCCGCCATCTCGATCGATGCGCGCGCAGCGCGCGGCCACGACGGGATCGTTCGGCGGCGCGAAGGGAATCTTGTCGAGGACCACGAGTCGGAGGGCCCAACCGGGGACGTCGACCCCTTCCCAAAAACTCATCGTCGCCACGAGGACCGCGTGACCAATCGAGCGGAAACGCGAGAGAAGGACGTGCTTGGGTCGCTCGCCCTGCATGAGGAGGGGGAGATCGATACGGCCCGCCAGACGACCGTGGATCGATCTCATCGCGCGGTTCGACGTGCAGAGGATGAATGCTCCTCCGCCCGTGATTTTCAGGAGCTCGCCGATCCGATCCGCCGCCGCATCGTCGAACGCCCGGTCGCCGGGATCGGGCAGGTCGGCCGCGACGTAGAGCGCAGCGCGAGACGCGAAGTCGAAGGGAGAGGCGACGACGAGCTCCTCGACGTCGGGCGGCGCGCCCAGGCGCGCCTTGGCGAAATGGAAGCTGTTGGCCGTGGCCAGCGTCGCGCTGGTCGAAATCACGGTGGGGACGCGATCGAACAGGCGCGCGCGCAACGTCGCTCCGACGTCCACCGGACTCGCCCCGAGCGAGACGCTGCGAGACCGCACGTCGATCCATCGGACGACGTCCGAGAGTTCACCGTCGGCCGTGGCGTGGACACCGGCCAGTACGCTCCGGAGATCGTCACGCAGATCGGCCGTGCGGCGGGCGATGAGCTGGAGCGCCTCTTCGCGGCGCGCGCGCGTGATCGCCTCGAGCGCTTCGAGCCTCAAATCCAGCGCGTCGTGCGCCGCGCGCTGCGCTTCGGAGACCTGCGAGAGGACCCTGCGCGCGTCTCCGGGGAGCGCTCCGTGCGCCAGGGACTCGAAGAACGCGCGCGCCGACTCGCGCGTCCCTTCCAGCGTCCCGCGCACCGGGCCGTTCACGAGCGCCTCGAGCGCGTTGACCTTGGCGAGCGCCCGCTCCGCGTCGCGGGCCAGAGACTCGACCCGTGCACTCGAAATCCGGACGCCGAAGAAGTCGGTGGCCACGTCTTCGATCTGATGCGCTTCGTCGAACACGACGGCGTCGTACGCCGGAAGGACGCTCGCGTGGGCGCCGCGCGGCCCGGTCCGCAGGGCGAGGTCCGCGAGAAACAGGTGATGGTTGACGACGATGACCTGAGCACCTTCCGCTTCGCGTCGCATCCGGGTCACGAAGCACCGTTCGAAATGGTCGCAGCCGGCACCGATCCTCGTCTCGCTCGACGACGCGACCTCGCGCCAAGCCGACGCGTCGTCCGCGAGGTCGGCGAGCTCCGCGCGGTCGCCGGTCTCGGTGCGGTCCAACCATGCGACGATGCGCGAGAAGTCCGGATCGCCCGCGCGCTGGGTCGAGCCGCTCGCGCGCGCCTCTTCGAAGCGCCGCAGACATACGTAGTTGTTCAGCCCCTTCATCAGCGAAGCGCGAAAGCGCACGCCGTGCGCACCGAGCGCCTCCGCGACGAGCGGCAGGTCGCTGACGAAGATCTGCTCTTGGAGAGCTCGGGTCGCCGTCGAGACGATGACCTTGCGGCCGCTCAGGATGGCCGGCACGAGGTACGCGAGCGTCTTTCCCGTTCCGGTGCCCGCTTCGACGAACAAGTGGCGCTCCTCTTCGAGCGCTCGTTCGACCGCCTCGGCCATCGCGAGCTGGCCTTCGCGCAGCTCCCACCCCGAGAGAGCCCGGGAGAGCGGGGAGCCGGGCCCGAGAACGTCACGCGCGGAAGGCATGGGATGAAACGGGGCGGCGCATCACCGGCGAGCCACCCATAGCGCGGACCCGAACAACCGGCTCGCGCGCGATGGCGACACATGCGCGACATTGAACTGCCGTTCACTGCGTGGTACACGCGGCACCGCTTGTAGAGCAAGCCATGGCGGCGCAATCAGCCGCAGACCCACCCCCGCTCGAGACCCCCATGTCCCAGTCACAAATCCCTCCCGCGTCCCAGCCCTCCCTCGGCTCGAACGGCTCCCCGGCCGGGGGCGGCAAAGTGGTCCAAGTCATCGGCCCCGTCGTCGACGTCGAATTCCCGGAGGGCAAGCTCCCGAAGATTCTGAGCGCGCTGAAGCTCAGCAACCCCGGAATTTCGAACACCAAGGACAATCTGACGCTCGAAGTCGCCCAGCACCTCGGCGAGAACACGGTGCGCGCGATCGCGATGGATACGACCGACGGGCTGGTACGGGGCATGGTCGTTCGCGACACCGGGGGCCCGATCTCGATGCCCGTCGGACCCGAGTGCCTCGGGCGGATCTTGAACGTCATCGGCGATCCCGTCGACGACGGCCCGCCGGTTCGCGCGCGGTCGCGCATGCCGATTCACAGGCCGCCGCCGCTCTTCGTCGAGCAATCGACGAAGATCGAGGTCTTCGAGACGGGCATCAAAGTCATCGACCTTCTCGCGCCGTACCGCAAAGGGGGCAAGATCGGTCTCTTCGGCGGCGCGGGCGTCGGAAAGACGGTGCTCATTCAGGAGCTCATCAACAACGTGGCCAAGGCGCACGGTGGGGTGAGCTGCTTCGCCGGAGTGGGCGAGCGCACCCGCGAAGGCAACGACCTCTACACCGAGATGACCGAGACCAAGCTGCAGACCGGTGAACCGGTCATCAGCAAGACCGCCCTCATCTTCGGCCAAATGAACGAGCCGCCGGGCGCGCGCGCGCGCGTTGCGCTCAGTGCGCTGACGGTCGCCGAGTACTTCCGCGACGAAGAAAAGCAGGACGTCCTTCTCTTCGTCGACAACATCTTCCGCTTCACGCAGGCGGGCTCCGAGGTTTCGGCGCTCCTCGGGCGCATTCCGAGCGCGGTCGGCTACCAGCCCACGTTGTCTACCGAAATGGGGGCGCTCCAAGAGCGCATCACATCCACCAACAAGGGCTCGATCACGAGCATTCAGGCCATTTACGTCCCCGCCGACGACCTCACCGACCCGGCGCCCGCGACGACGTTTGCGCACCTCGATGCGACGACGAACCTGAACCGCGCGCTTACCGAGATCGGAATCTATCCTGCGGTCGACCCGCTCGATTCGACGTCGACATTGCTCGATCCAGGCGTCATCGGTCAGCGCCACTACGACGTCGCGCGCCGGGTGCAGGCCATCCTCCAGAAGTACAAGGACCTGCAGGACATCATCGCGATTTTGGGCATGGACGAGCTGAGCGAAGAGGACAAGCTCGTGGTCGCGCGCGCGCGCAAGATTCAGCGCTTTCTGTCGCAGCCGTTCTTCGTCGCCTCGCAGTTCACTGGTGCGCCCGGCAAGTACGTTCCTTTGAAGGAGACGATCGAAGGGTTCGAGCAGATCACGAGCGGCAAACTCGATGCACTGCCCGAACAGGCCTTTTACATGGTGGGAAACATCGACGAAGCGAAGGAAAAGGCCCAGAAGCTCACGGGCAAGAACTAGCGCCCTCCCTTGGGGCGCTCGAGAAACCGATGGCCGACAAGATCAAGCTCGAGATCGTGACGCCGCGCGGGCGGGCGCTCTCCGCGATGGTCGACGAGGTGACCGCGCCGAGCGTGGCCGGCGAGTTCGGGGTCCTGCCCGGACACCTCCCTCTCCTAGCCGCGCTCCGCACGGGCATCGTCACGTACCGGCAAGGTGCGGAGACCAAACGCTGCGCCGTCGGCGGAGGCTTCGCGGAGGCGGGGCCCGACCGGCTGGTCATGCTGACCGACGAGTATGCCGTCCGAGAGGATCTGGATCCGGTCATTCTCCGAAGGGATCTCGCAACCGTGGAAGAACAGCTCGGCAAACTCACGAGCGTCCCCGTCGTTGAGGCCGGCGCCAAGGGAGCCGAGTCCCCGCTGGCCGAGGCGAGAGCGCAGCGTGAGGTACTCATCGCGCGCGAGAACTGGCTCGCTGCACAGCTCGAGCTCTACGGCGACCCGCCCCCCGCGACCACGCGACTCTACGAGGAGTTCGGCCCTCCCCCGCCTCCCCCCGAAGACGAAGTTCCCCAGGGCCCGGACAGCGCGGCCGATCGCCCCCCAGTCGCCGACTCGAAACCCCGGGACGCAAAGTAGCTTCCCGCCATGCAGCGCTGGGTGACCGTGCTCGCCGGCCTCGCGGTCGCCGGGCTCACTTTTTGGGTGGTAGCGCGGAACTTTCACCCCCCGGAAGCGGTCGGGCGCGCCGCGGCTCTGTATGACGCCGGTGACGCCGACACTTCGACGTTCCCCGATGCCGCCTCCGGAAACGCGGACGTGGGGCCATCGGTTTCGGGCGACTTGCCGGCCCCTACCCCCCGCACGGACGGCGGACTCGGATCCGCGATGCCCGACGGCACGCCCGTGCCGCCCCTGCCGATGGCGGTGCCCCGCCAGATTCGCTTCGGGGTGGTCCTCGTTTCTTATGCCGGCGCGCAGCCGAGCCCGGGGGGTGGGCCGGTATCCGCGCGATCGAAGGGGGACGCGCGGGTTTTGTCCGACCGGCTGTTGGCGACCGCACAGCAGGACTTCCACGCCGCCGTTCAGCAAGGCGACGTCGGCTCGGCGGACGACGTCGGTCAAGTCAAGGTCGGCATCCTCGAGCCGGCGGCGGAGTACGTGCTCTTCACGTCGCCGGTCAACGCCGTCGGCGGACCCATCGATACTCCAAGGGGCTATTGGATCGTCAAGAGGCTCGAGTAAAGGGAAGGCATGGCCACCATCGACGTCCGACGAAACCACACCCTCTCGAAAGAAGAGGCGAGAAAGCGCGCAGAAGCACTCGCCGCGTCCATGCAAACTCGATTCGATCTCGACTGGCGCTGGGATGGAGACCGCATCGTCTTCGAAGCCCCACGCGGCGCGGCGAAGGGGACCAAAGGGTCCGTGGAGGTCAGCGACCGAGAAGTGCGCGTGCAGATCGACCTTCCCTTGCTCCTTCGTGTGATGAAAGGGACCGTCGAATCGAAGGTGCAGGAGAAGCTCGGACAAGTGCTCTAACGTCGTCCAGACGCTCCGGCGTAAGCCAAGTACAATTTGTCATGCCGCCGTCGCGCCGACTGCGTTACGCTCTTGGGTGAAGGCAAAAGCGGTCGTCCGCGTCGGCTCCGCGCATGTCCCACACGCCCACGTCCACGTTCAGCCAGCCGCCGGAGCCGCTGACGGCTTCTTCTTCTGAGCACCCGCTCGGTGAGACCCCCGTCGCGCCGTTCGCCGTCCAGGAGGCGATACAACGCTTGCGGGCGGACCTTGCGGCGACGAGCGAGCGACCGCGGCAAGCGCGCCTGCTCATGGAGGTGGCCAATCTCGAGGAGCTGTCCGGCGACGAGCCGGTCGCCGCCCGGGACTACCTCGCTTCGTACAACGCGGACCAATCGTTTCGCGAGCCGCTCGAAGGCCTCGTGCGCCTACTCGAAAAACGACGGAGTCTGAAGAACCTGGGCAAGCTGGTGGATGCCCTGGTCCGAGTGGCCGTCTCGCCAGACGAAAGGGTGCGCGCGCTCTTGATGCGCGCCGCGTACCAGGCGGACGTGGCGGACGACATCGAGGCGGCCAAGAGCGGAGCGCGCGAAGCGACCACCGTCGAAGGGGCGTCTCCAGCGGAGCAAGCGAGCGCATGGCTTGCCCTGGAGGTCTTCGCGGGGCGAACGGGAGACCTACCCACGCGCGAAGCGGCCTTGGGCGAGCGCGCGAGGTTCGCGTCGCAGCCCACCTGGCGCGCCCTGCTGCTCGTGGACCGGGCGCGCATGGCGGCCGCTTCGGCCCGCATCGAAGAAGCAGTCTCGCTACTGGAAGAGGCGCGTTCTCTCGAGTCCTCCGCGACGTGGGCGGCGACGTCGCTGCTCGAGGACTTCACGCGCGACGCCTCGAGCGCGCCCGCCGGGAACGCGGCGCGCGCTCGGGCCGAGAACCATGCGGATGCGCTCGATGCCCTGGCGTCGCTCGTCGAACGAGCGCTGGCCGACCCGACCCGTGGCGACGCGCTCGGCGTGCCGGGGTGGGCGCTCGAGCCGTCTCGGCTGATGGACACCTGGCTGCGCGCCGCAGAAGCGCGCCGCCAGCTCGGCCAGCGCGATCGTGCGGCCGGGATCCTCGACCGCGCGATCGCGTTCGCCGGCGGTGTCGAGGGCGACGAAGCGCGCCTCGCGGAGGCGGCGGTCCTCAACGCGCGAATTCGCCTCGCGGAGCAGACCGGCGATACCGCGCTCGCAGCGACGCTGGCCGGCAAACGGCTGGCGTCGGAAAAGGACGGTGCGCTGGCCGCCGCGCTGGCGATGCGTGTCGCCGAGCAAGCCGCTTCGCAGGGCGATGCGCCCCGGGCGTTCGAAGCGCTCTCGCGAGCCGTCGCGAGCGACCCGCGTTGTTTGCCCGCGCGAGCGCTTCAGCTCGACATGCTGGCGGATGGACCCGACCCCGCTGCGTTCGCCGCCCAGATCGAAGCGTTCGCAGACCATCTGGCCACCGACGAGGCGCGCGGACGCGCCTTCCTCCTCGCGGCGTATTTCTGGGCGATTCACGCAAAGGACGTCGCCGGGGCGAAGGCAGCGCTCAGCCAGTCGGCGATGTACGGCGTCGCGCCCGCGATCGCGGCGCGCATTGCGAGGGCACTCGCGAGCATCTCGGACGACGCCGGCTGGTACGAAGAGTCGACCAAGCGGCTCATCGCGGCCGGGAGCGACGACCACGAGCTCGTCTCGCTCTACCTGGAGCTCGTGCGTCTTCGACACGCGCGCGGCGATGCCGAAGGAGAGGCCAAGACGCTCCGCGAGATGGCAGGCGCCCCGAAAGGAGCCTGGATCGCGCGCGCCCTCGAGGCATTCCTACCCCGTTCCGGCGCGGAGTCCGCCTCGGACGGCGGCCGCGGGCGCGCCGCCGTCGAGGAGCTCGCAGAGCTCGAGCGAGATCCCGAGCTCGCGCGCGGGCTCTCGCTGATCGCGGCGATCCGAGCGCTCGCCGCCGGCGACTCCTCGGGAGCGCGCGACAAGCTCCGCAGGCTTGCCCAGATCGACCCCTCCGACGTGCTCGTGACGTCGATGCTGGGCGACATCGTCCGGGCGGCCGGAGACCACGCGGGAGCCGCGCAGAATGCCGCCGCTGCGGCGGCGGCGGCGGCCGGCGGCGATCCCGAGCTTGCGACCTCGCTCCAGCTCGAAGGCGCTTTCGAACGATGGCGCGCGGGAGATCGCCGGCAAGCCCTCGAAGAGTTCGAGGGCGCGATCGCAGGCGCCCCCGAAGCCGCCCGAATGACGCTGGGCTGGGCCGCGCGCGGCGTCGACGTCGATTCGATCGACGCGCGCCGGGCGGCAACCCAGCTCGCGGCGGCGGCCGGCGCGGCTGACGTGCGGGTGCTCGCGCTCGAGCGCTTCGCGACGGAGGTGGGGGGCGGCGACCCGGACGCGGCAGCGGCCGCGATCGCGGCGATCGATCGGACACCCGAAGGGACCTTCGGAGTCGCGGCCGCACTCGCTCGTCTTTCCTGGTCGCTGGGATCGGCAGACCGGCCGGCTGCGCGCGATGCGGCGGCTCGCGTCGCGAAACGCGGACCGGGGGCGCGGACCCTGGCGACCGCGGAGGAAGTGCGCATCGCTCGCGAGGGAGGCGATCGCGACGAGCGGGCGGCCACGACGCGTCGGTGGTTCGAAGTCGGGGGCGGCCCCCCGGCGGCCATCGAGTGGCTCGCCGCCGCGATGGCCCTGGGGTCGCCGCGCGAGGAGGTCCAGCCGCGACTGGCGGTCGCGGCGGGTCTTTCCGGTGCCGCTCGCGAGCAGATGCTCGCCAGCGCCTCGCTCATCCGATCGCTCGTCGATCGCGAGGCCCCGGCGCCCTTCGTCATCGGCGAATCCGCGGCGGCCCGAATCGCCAATCTCGAGGTCTCGCCGCCTGGGTGCGATCCCCGGAGGCGGGCCGCGGCGCTCGAGGAGCTCGACGGGGCGCTCGGCGAAGAATCGGGCGCCGACGCCGCCTCCCTCGCCGGGTGGTCGGCCGTGGCCGCGCACGACTTCGAAGGGGCTTGCAGCCACTTTTCCAAAGCTTCGATCGCCCGACCCGGCGAACTTTCTTCATGGGAGGGCTTGAGGCTCTGCGCCGAATTGACGGGGAACAAGCCGGTGCGCGCGCGAGCCGCGGCGGAGCTTGGCGTCCGGTGCAACAGCGCGCCCCGGGGCGCCGCATTCTGGGAGGAGGCCGCGCTCTTGTGGCTCGAGCTCGGCGACGACGACCATGCGGACCGCGCCCTCGAGGCGAGTTTCGAACGGGATGCGACGCGCGGCGTGGCCTTCGACAAGCTGTTCCGCCGGGTGCGCGCGCGGAAGGACAACGACAAGCTCCTCGCACTCATCGAGCGCCGCCTCGAGGTGGCCGACGAGCAGCAGGAGATCCAAAAACTCTTCTGGGAACAGGCGCGCGTGTTGCGTGAGAAGGGTGAGCAAGACGCGGCCCTTCGCTCCCTCGAACACGTCACGATGCTCGACCCCGATCACGTCGGCGCACTCGCGCTCCTGGGCGAGATCAACATTCGCCGCGGCCACTTCGACGAGGCCGCCACTTCCCTCGCCCGACTCGCGATGCTCGATGGGGCGCCCGCGAAAAACCGCGTCACTGCCGGAGTTGCCGCGGTCGATCTCTACGAGAAGAAGCTGGATCGCTACGACAAGGCGCTCGAAGTCCTCCTTTCCCTGCACCAGGCCCGGCTCTCGACCCTTCCCGTGCGCGAGCGACTGGCCCGAGCTGCGGCCCGGACCGGCGCTTGGAACGAGGCGACGTCGATGCTCGAGGAGCTGATGAACGAGCGCCCGGACGCCGACGGCCGCATCGAGGCCGCGCGCCTGGCAATGACCATCCACCGCGATAGGCTGATGCGTCCCCAGGGCGCCGCCGCGGCGATCGTGAAGCTCCTAGAAGAGGCGCCCGCAGACGGCGAGGCGCTGGAAATGCTCTTGGAGACCCAGCACCCGTGGACGGTGCGCGATCGGCTCCTGGACAACGCACGGCGCGCGCTCGTGGACGCGCTGCAGAAGCGACCGACGGATGTCACCGCGCTGCGGCGGCTGGCGAAAGTGGGCCGGGCGCTCTCCGACGAGCCGCTTCACCGTGTGGCGCTCGCCGTTCTCGTCTCGCTTGGCGCCGCCGATGCTCGCACCGAACAGACGGTGGTCCATCTCGGCACCAGGAAGTCGCGCCCGCCGCAGATTGCGGTCGGCGACACGATCTTGCGCGCGTTGCTGGCCCCGGGCGACGAGGGCCCGATCGCCGACCTCTTCATGCAGCTCGGACCGACACTCGTCGAAGCCTTCGGCCCGACGCTTCAGGGATCAGGCGTCGGCCGGCGCGACAAAGTCGACCCGCGCAGCGGACTGGCCCTCAGAAACGAGATCGCCGCGTGGGCCGGCGCGTTCGGCGTGCGGGAGTTCGACCTCTACGTGGGCGGTAGCGACCCGCTCGGCGTCCAAGGAATTCCCGGCAATCCGCCAGCGCTGGTCGTGGGCGCCGCCATCAACGCCCCCATCGCGCCGCTCGCACGGGCGCGCGTCGCGCGCGAATTGCTCGGAATCGTTCGCGGCACGACCGTCGTCCGGCTGCGCGACGACACCACCGTGGCTGCAATCGTCGTGGCCGCTTGCAAGATTGGACAGGTTCCCATCCGGCACCCGTCCTACGCCGTGCTCGCCGAGGTCGAGAGGCTCCTCGGCAAGGCCATCGCTCGGCGGACGCGCAAGCTCCTGCCTCCACTGTGCGAAGCGATCGTGTCACGAAGTGCCGACGCCCGTTCCTGGGCAAAGCGAGCGCTTGCATCGCAGGATCGCGTGGGCGTTCTCGCCAGCGGTGACCCGAGCGTCGTGCTGGCGGACCTATTTGGCATTTCCGACGGCAATCTCGCCCCGGCCGTGAACGGCAATCCGCGGGCAGAGGAGCTTCTTCGGTTCGTGCTGTCCCCGCAGTTCCTGGAACTGCGCCGCGCGCTCGGCCTCGACGGGGGGGACGTGCCATGACCGACGACAAGAAGCCCACGAACGACCTGGGCGACATCGACTGGGACGAAGCGCTGAGCGAGTGGGAGCAGACGTCGTTCGATCCCGAGGTGGCCAAAGACCGGGCGACCGCGAAGCCGGGTGCACTCGCGGGCGCCTCCCGTCCGCTGTATCGGCCGCCGACCGTCTCGCCGGCCGTTCGGCCGCGGGCGCCTGTTCCGTCCGTCGCGAAGCTGTGGGCGCCAGACGAAGACGACGACGGAATGGAGGAGACACGCATCGCGCAGGTGCCGGACGACCTCCTCATGGACGACGATTCCGAATCGACGGAGTCGACGCACAGCGCGCAATCCCCGACCGTCCACCCGCCGCCCCCCCCTCCCCCCGCGCGCCCGCTTTTGCCGACCCTTGCCGGCGACGAGGAAGCGGATTCTGCCCCGAACGATCTCCACCAACCGTTCGACCTGACGACGCCGGAGAGCCACGGATCCCAGCGGTCGTTGGGGCCTGCGCTGCTCGTTCCGAAGCTGCGCCACTTCGATCCGAACGAGGTGACTGTGGTCGGCGGGGAGGCGGATCTGGCGAACCGGCGCTCCGCGATTCTCGCGGAGCTCTCCGGACTGACGGATCAGGCGGGCTCGAACGATCCCGGTCCGGACGCCGCCCTGGCCGCCGAACACGAGCTGTTCGGAAAGCACACGCGCGCCTGGGTCGACGAGAGACCGGCCAGCGAGTGGCTGTCGGCCACCACACGGGCGGGGCTCGAGGTGCGGGGCAACTGGCTCGAGCAAGAGGCGCAGGCGCTGGTCGACCAGGTGGCGAGAGCCCGCGGACTGCTTGCGTGCAGCGAGATTTTCGCGACGGCGGGAGATCGCGAACGGGCGCAAGCTCTGGCGGCGGAAGCGCGCGACCTTGCCCCGTCGCTCGCGCTCGCACACCGCCAGGCACGCGCGCTCATGCCTTTCTCCCTCTCCGCCTGTGAAGACTACATCGAGGCCCTCGACGCCGAGGCCCGTGTGTCGCCCGAGGGAGCGGCGCAGATTCACTCCACCCTTCTGGCAGCCGAAACGCTGCGGGCGGCCGGCCAGCACGAGTCGGCGACCCATCGGCTGGAGAACGCCGCGCGGATCGGTCCTGAGGACGCTCGGCCCGCGGTCTTGCGGGCCGCGCTCGCCCTGTCGGCCGACGCCGTCGACGATGCCGCGCTCCGTCTGCGCGGCTCGCTCGAACTGGCACCGGTCGCGGAGGCGGTCGCGGCTTGCGTGCGCCTCCGCGGGATCCGCGCCGCAGACGGCGCGCTCGATACGTCCGCCCGTGAGCACCCCGATGTCCTCGAACGTGTGTCGCGGGGACAGTCGCCGACCGAGGTGCTCCACCGGGTGCGACAAGCCCTCGACAAGGGCGACCTCGCCGAAGCCGCGCCCCTCGTCGCCGAGCTGGCCTCGCTACCGGAGCTCGCAGACGCTGCGCGTTGGCTGGCCGCGTCGCTCGGGGCGACCACGGCCATACGGCGCCCCGAAGCGGCGCAATGGCTGCGCGAGCTAGCCGAAGGCGGCGACCAGGAAGCGCGCCGGGCGCTCCTGGCCCGCGCCCTGGAGCTCCAAGACCCCGAGCGGCTGACTGAAGCCCTCGGGAGCAACGGTCCGCTGACGTCGGCCGAGCGATTGACCATCGCTGCGCTGGGCGGCCTGCCCCTGTCCGCGACGGACCACCATCTCGATTCGGCCGCGTCGACGCCCGGAATGGAAGCGCTTGCCGCAGCAATCACCTCCATCGCGATGCCCTCCGGGGACGATCGCGAGGCGGAGGTCCGGGCTCGCACGACGCGCACGTCGGGTTCCCGGGGCGCGCGCGCTCTCATCCGGCTCGGGCGGCTCCTCGCCGCGTCGGCTCCGGTCACCGACATCGAGGCCGCGCTGGCGGACGTCGGTGTCGGCCGCGCGGTGACCTTGGGAGGCGCCAACCTTTTGGGATCCGAACCGCCGCGCGCGCCCGGCGAGGTTCGCGCCGGGGAGGCCCACCGAGCCGAACTGCGTGCGGTGGGACTGGAGATCGCCATGCGCGCCGGGCGCACCTCCGTAGTCGGGGGCGCGCTCGAAGCGTGGGGAGGCGGCTGGGGTTCGCGGGAAGACGGCGCCATCGGTGCGCTCGCCGCCGCTCTCGTCGCCGAGCGAGCGGGCGATCGCGCCCGTGCTCTCGAATGCTTCAAGGCAGCACGCATCGCGGATCCGGGAAGCGAGGCGGCGCTGCGCGCGATCGCCTCTCTCGAACCCATCGATCTCGTAGCGGAGATGAACGGCCTCGCCGACGATTTGGGCGATGGCCCGCGCGGCGCCGTCGCCCGGCTCGAGGCCGTCGCGCGCGGCGAGGGCATCCTGCCGGAGCCCACGCGCGCCCATTTGCTCGAGCAGGCGCATCGAGCGGCCCCAACCCTGCCGATCGCGTCGTTTCTGGCGGAGCGGATCGCGCGGCGAGCCGGCGACATCGACGAAGTCTTGCGCTGGGTGCGCGAGCGTCGGGCCACCGCGAACGATCCCGTGGAAGCCGCGCTCGACGCAGTGCGCGAGGCCCTGCTCATCGCCGATCGAGATCCGCTGCTTGCCAGCGAGAGACTTCAGGAGGCCCATCGAGCCCGTCCGAACGACGTCGCCCTGCGAGATCTTTACGAACGAATGGGGGCCGAATCGCCGCAGGCGTGCGCGTCGTGGCGAGAACAGCGGGCCGGCATGGCCACGGGAAACGCGCGGACGCTGCTGCTCCTGGAAGCCGCGCGCGAGTACGAGTCGGCGGGAGACGAAGAGTCCGCGCTGCGCTGCGCAGAAGCAGCCGGCGCCGATGACGCGCCTCTCGGCCGCATCGCCCGAGAGCGAGCCGAGCTCCGAGCACGTCGCGTCGCCCGCCTCGCCGAGGAGCTCCTTTCGACCGCCAAGGGGACCTCGGGACCTCGCTCGCGTCGAGAGGCGTACGAGCGGCTCGCGTCCCTGGACGAAACGGCGCGGCAAGACCCCGCGAGCGCGCTTCTCTGGCATCGCGCCATTCTCGACGACTATCCCACGCACGAGCCGAGCCTTCGGCACGTCGAACATTACTTGATCGGCGAAGGCCGGAACGACGAGCTCGAGCCGATCGCTTCGGCAATCGCCAGGGTGCTGCGCGCGACCGGATCGGGCGAGTGCACGGCGCATGCCGAGCTGGCGGTGCGGTTGCAGCTACGGCAGCCCGAAGCAAAGTGGAGCGAGACGTACGACATGGTGGAGCTCGCTGCTGGCGAGGCCGAGCCATCGCTGTGGTCCCTGCGGATGCTTCAGGCCCATTCGCGCGCTCGCGCGGACGACGGGTCGTTTCTCTCCGCCACCCAGCGGTTGCTCGATCGCACATCGCGGCCCGCCGAGGTCGCAACGCTTCTCGTCCTGAGTGGGCAGGCGGCAGCTCGGCTCGGACGACTCGACGAGGCGCGTTCGTTTTTCCGTCGAGCGAGCCACGAAGACCCCGGCGATGCCGTCGCGTGGGCGCTGATGGCCGACGTCTGCCGGCGAGCGGGCGACGCCCGGGGCGCCGCGGAGGCGAGCGAGGCGGTGGCGCGCTGCGCGCCGGACCGCGGCCATCAGCTCCAGGCTTGGGGCGAAGCCGCCCACATTTGGGAGGAGCTCGGCGACGACGCGGACCAAGAGCGCGCGATCATCGCGTTCGAGGCGGCCGCGGCGATCGACATCACCTATCAAGACGTCTTCGATCGCCTCTCTCTTCTCTACGCCTCCCGCAAGAAACATGGCGAGCTGGCGAGCCTGCTCGAGCGGCGCGTGAGCGTCGTCGACGACGCCGAACAGCGCTCGGCGATGCAGGTGCGGCGCGGTCGAGTCCTCCTCGACGCCGGCGACCTGCCCCGTGCGCGGCAGGCCTTCGAATCGGCCCTCCACGAGCGGCCCGAAGACCCCGTTGCCCTCTCGGCGCTGGCCGACCTGTGCCTCTCGCTGGAGGACTGGGAGGCCGCCGACCGCGCGTTGGTCCACCTGGCTCGCCTGCTGGGGTCGCCGGATGAGCAGCGCGCCGTCTATACCCGATTGGGTGACCTCTACACCCACCACTTGCTCAATCTTTCGCGCGCCGAGCTGGCGTTGAAGGAAGTGTTGAAGCGAGCACCCGACGATGTGGAGACGACGGAGAAGCTCGTCGAGGTCTACAAGCGCCAGAACGACGCCGCGCGCGCCACCGAACTTCAGCAGGAACTCATCGATCGGGCGCGATCCCAAGAGGAAAAGCGCAAACGCTTTCTCGAACTCGCGACGATTCACGAGTACACGGCCCACGACAATCGACGCACGGAGCAAACGCTGGAGGCCGCGCGCCGCGAGTTCCCTCAAGACGTCCGCGTATTGCGCGCGCTCGCCGAGTTTTACGTTCGCCACCACCAGGCTCCCGCGTTCAACATTTTGCTCGATCGCGCCGGCGGCGACGCACGGCGCGCGCTGGCGGCTGGCCGCGTGTCGCCAGCGCTCTTCGATATTCTCGCCGCTGTCTTCGAGCTCCGCGACAAGAAGGGCGCGGCGAGCGTCACTCGAGCCATGCTGGCCAGCCTCGACGGCCAGCCGGCCAAGATCGCGGGCGGTGGACACCGGGCGTTCGAGGCTGCGCTCGACGAGTGGCTCGCTCCGGAGGGGCTGCCGACTTCACTGCGCACGCTCCTCGCAAGGACCGGCGACGCCCTCGACCATGTCACCCAGGTCGACTTGCGGGCGCTGAAGGCGAGTGCCTTGCCGGCCGAAGCGCCTCTGGCGCAGTTTGCGTCCGGGATCGGATTCGCCATCGGCCTGGGCGCGATCCAATTGCTCGTATCGCCGAAGCTGGGCTCGGTGTGTATCCCCGTAGGATCGTCGCCACCGGTCCTCGTCGTCGGAGAATCTCTGGTCGGCGACGAACGCTTGGGACCCTTTCTCGTCGTTCGCGCGATCAAGCTCGTGCAAGCGAAAGCCTCGGTTCTCGCCCGTGCCACTCCGGCCGACCTCGCTGTTCTCGTGTCGGCTTGGCTCAAGTGCTTCAATCCGACCTGGCAGCCGCAAGGGGTCAACCTTGCCCTCGTCAACGCGGTCGGCGGGCGTCTCCAGGCAGCGCTGGCACGGAACCTCGATCGAGACCTCGCCCCGTTGGCGCTGGAAGCGGCGGCGGCGATCGGGACCCAGGCAGGGGCGCTCGGCGCGCTCGCGGCTGCGTGGGCCGACCGCGTCGCCCTGCTTTTCCTCGGCGACCCGAATGTGGCGCTGGACGCGATCGCCGCCGCGGGCGGCGGAGGAGAGACTCCGCTCGAACCGAAAGAGCGGGCTGCGTGGATCGCTCGCACTCCGGAAGCGCGCGACCTCATCGCGTTCGCGGTCACCGACGCGTTCGCGGAGGCGCGCACACGAATCGGCGCAGACGGCTGAATCGCGGTTCTCGAATGGGCAGTGTGACCGGAGCGTCACGGGAGATTTGCGTGTTGGCGCGGAGGGCGAGCTTGCGGGGAGGGCCGCCGAAAGCTAAGTGTCCGCACTTCCCGCATGAGCAGTGCCATCTCGCCGCCCCCCGCCCGCCACCTTCGCAACGTCGCTATCGTGGCCCACGTCGACCACGGAAAGACCACGTTGGTCGACCACATGCTCCGGCAGGCCGGCACGTTCCGCCTCAACGAGGTCCTCCAAGAGCGAGTGATGGACTCCAATGATCTCGAGCGAGAGCGCGGGATCACGATTCTTGCGAAGAACACCAGCGTCCGGTGGCGCACCGCCGACGGGACGATCACGAAGATCAACGTCATCGACACACCCGGCCACGCCGACTTCGGGGGTGAGGTCGAGCGCATCATGCTGATGGCAGACGGCGCCTTGCTGCTCGTCGACGCGGCCGAGGGGCCGCTGCCGCAGACCCGCTTCGTGCTGCGCAAGTGCCTCGAGCTCGGCTATCCGGTCATCGTCGTCATCAACAAGATCGACCGCTCGGACGCCCGACCCGAGGAGGTACACGAGGAGATATTCGATCTCTTCTGCGACCTCGACGCGTCCGACGCCCAGCTCGACTTTCCGGTCCTCTACGCGATCGGACGCGACGGGATCGCGAAGCGAACGCTGGACGACCCATCCACCACCCTCGCGCCCCTCTTCGAGACGATCCTCGCCAAGATTCAACCGGCCCCCGGCGACGCGAGCGCACCGCTTCAGATCCTGGTCAGCAACATCGAGTACGACGACTACGTCGGACGGCTCGCAATCGGCCGCATCGTGTCCGGCACCGTGCGCCACAATCAGCCCATCGGCATCCTCAAAGACGGGCGTCGCATCAAGAGCAGCGTCAAGGCGCTCTCGACCTTCGAGGGACTGAAGCGCACCCCTGCACCCGAGGCAGCCGCCGGAGAGATCGTGGCGATTGCGGGCATCGAAGAGGTCGACGTCGGCGACACGATCGTCGACCAGGACCCGGGTTGGGAGTCTCGAGCGCTGCCGCGTATCCACGTCGAACAACCGACGCTCAAGATGCGCGTCGGCGTGAACACCTCCCCGCTCGCCGGAAAATCGAAGTCCACGAAGTTCTTGACCAGTCGCCACCTGCGCGAGCGGCTCCAGCGCGAGACCACCAAAAACCTCGCCATCCGCGTGGAAGACAGCGACTCCCCCGACACGTTCATCGTGCTCGGCCGCGGCGAGCTGCAGCTCGCGATTCTCGTCGAGACGATGCGACGCGAAGGCTACGAGCTACAGCTCGGCAACCCGGAAGTCGTAACGAAAACGGTGGACGGCGCGATTTGCGAGCCCATGGAGCTCGTGATGGTGGACGTCCCCGAGCAATTCATCGGAATCGTCACCGAGCGCCTCGGCGAACGACGCGGCCGAATGATGAAGATGGCCAATCACGGCTTCGGGCGGGCGCGTCTCGAGTACCGTGTTCCCAGCCGGGGCATGATCGGGTTTCGAGGGGAGATTCTCACCGCGACGCGCGGCACGGCACTTCTCAACTCGATGTTCGATGGCTGGGAGCCCTGGGGCGGACCCATGATGAAGCGGGCGACGGGCGCCATCGTCTCCGACCGAGCGGGTGTGGCGACGCCCTACGCCCTCAATCATCTCCAAGCGCGCGGCAGCTTCTTCATCGCGCCGGGAAGCGTCGTCTACGAAGGCATGATCGCCGGAGAGCACAACCGTCCGAGCGACACGGACGTGAACGTCATCAAAGAGAAGAAGCTCTCGAACATGCGCAACCACGGCAAAGACGAGAACGTAGCGCTCGCCCCGCCGCGCGTGCTCACCATCGAGACGGCGATGGAGTGGATCGACGTCGACGAGTTGGTCGAAGTGACGCCGGACGCCGTTCGCGTGAGAAAGGCGATCCTCGAGATCAACAAGCGTCCCCGGCGAACCGAGGCGATCGAAGATGCGCAGGAGGTCGGTGACTCGGCGTGAGTGCGGGCCGCGGCGTCGCTCGTCGGTCGCGCGTGCGTCGGCCGCCACGGCGCTGGCCGCGTCCCTCGTAACGCCGATCGCTATCGCGTCCTCTTCAGCCGACGAACTCGTGCGGCAGGCGCGAGCGCACGAGGCCGAGCACGACGACGACGTCGCCGTTCGCCGCTACATGGAAGCACTCGCGATCGAGCCTGGAAACGCAGCGGCGTGGCTGGGTCTCGGGGCATTGCGGATGAAGATCGGAGAAGCCGCCGAAGCGGAGCGCGTGTACTCGTCGGCTCTCGATCGCGTCCCTTCGCTCCAAGCCGCCCTCGAGGGTCGAGCCCGCGCGCGGTGGGCCATGGGCCGACACGACGCCGCGGAGGCCGACCTTTGCGCCCTTGCGACGATGCGGACGGCGCAGGCGAGCGTCCCCGCGCTCCTCGAGCTCGCGGAATGGTACGCCGCCGACGGACGGGCCCCTGCCGCGCTCGCCGTCTGGCGGCGACTGCGCGCTCTCGCCGTGGAGCGCTCCGACGGGCCATCGGAACTCGTCGCCGGGCGGATGGTGCGCGCCCTCGTGATTCTCGTGGACGGCGCCGACCCGGCCTCGTCGCCCTTGGAACCCGCGGGTGCGACGCGACACGCGCTGGCCGCAATCGCACGGCGGGGTGGGTAGGCGACGGTCTTCAGCTTGTCGAGAAGGCGGCGACGCCGAAGCCGCCGACCACCCACATCACGCCGCGTGCCTCGTCGCGCGCGATGGCCACGATCCGGCCGTCCGACTCGGGATCGGATTGGGCCGCACCGATGCGAGCAACGACGAACGCGCCGCCCGACGCGTCGAGGCGAACCAGCGTAGTCGTGTCGTCGGAGTCCGAATACGTACTGACGACGAGGGTTCCGGCGGTATCGACGAAGGACAGCGCCGTGATCCGCCCTTCCCACGCGAAGAGCTTCGAGGCATCGCCGGTCGTCCGCCGGACGACGCCCCCTTGCCGGGCGGCGTACGCGAGGTGCGGCCCGTGCACGGCAAACAGGGCCGGAGACTCGGCCTCCGGCATATCGATCGCGTCCCGTCGGATGGGCTTTCCTCCCGGCAGGTGAATGACGGCGGTCGGCCTCGCCGCGTCGTCGACCACGAGGACAGCCGCGACCGGCACGCCGTCGGCCGTGTCGCATGCGATCGCCGCGGCAATTCCCGGGAGGGGGCACCGCTCGAGACACGGCCGGGCGCCCTTGCCCTGGGCGTGAAGGCCAAGCGTGAGGAGCCCTCCGGCGCGCGTCCGGACCCAGAGTCGGCCGGAAGCGAAGACCGCGTCGCTCGCGGCGACCCCCTCACTCAGCGGTCCGGCGATCGCCGCAAAAGACTTCCCCGCGTCGGTCGACGTCACGAATCCGCCCCCCCGCAAAATCGCCGCCACGACCTGCTTGTCGACCGCGAGCGCGCACACCTCGGAGGCGGCGAGTCCCTCGGCGGCCAGTCGCTCGCAGGACCCCTCGAGATCGACGCGCACGAGCTCGGCCACCCCAGCGTCGGAGCGCCCGACAACCAGGGCGCCCCGGCCGGCGCAAGCTACAGCCGTAGCCGCCACAAGCGCAACGGGCGCACCCACGCGCGGCCAGGGCTGCGCAGCCCACGGGAGACCGAGCGGCTCCTCCGACCCGAAAGTCCCGTCGATGAGCGCGGAGTCCTCGAGCTCGCCTTCATCGTCCGCGTCGAGCGCCGGCAAGTCCGACTCGCGCAGCTCCTCGTCCGAGTCGACCGGTCCTTCGTCCCCTGCGTCCAGTCCTCCGTGCTCGGGAGCATCTCCGAAGCCGAGGTCCTCCTCGTCACCGAGACGAGGATCGTCGTCGACTTCTCGCGTGCCCTCCGCGGGCTCGTCCAGCGCCGGATCTTCGTCGCCGAGGTCGGCGACCGACGCGTCTCCGGTATCGGCATCCTCGGCTTCGCCGGCCTCGCCGAGCCAACCACCCTCGGCGTCGTCCAATTCGAGGTCATCCGTATCGAGCGGGTCGTCCTCCCCGGTCGCGTCGTCGAGCGTGGCGTCGTCTTCCGCCCCGTCCACGAGATCGCCGTAGTCTTCGTCGGCCTCCGGCTGATCGCGCGAGTCTCCGTCGAGGGGTGGCAGCTCCTCGAGCTCGTCCTCCTCTCGAATGTCCTCTTTGGTCATTCCCGTGCGGGTCCCGCTCGCGAGTCCTAGGCCAGTCACTACTGGTCGGCGCGTGGTTGTCAAACTGCGAAGACACGCCCGAGCCAGCCCGCCGCCACTGCGCCGCAACGCGAGGACGTGGCGAGCGTGCGAGAAAGACGCATGGGGAGGCTGGGCAGAAATTGGGATTGTGCTAAGGCAGCTTGCGCTGCACACACGGTAGTACCGAAATGCATCGGAGACGCGCCTGTGCCGCGCACATCCGGCAGAGTAAGGCAACATGCGTAGTGGAGTGGGTGTCATGTCGACGCGAGAGCAGACGAGGCGTGACCTCAAGGAATTGGCAAGGCTCGCGGCAGCCATGCCGAGGGAGTCGTCCTCGTCCTCCGATCGGCCGAGCCGAGCTCCCGGCGCCTCGCGCATCACGGTTCCTCCCACGGTCGCTTCGGTACCTCCGCCACCCGTGTTTCCGCGCCCCCCGAGGGCGTTTTCCGTCTCGGGTCCGCCTCCCGCTCGGTCGATAGCGTCGACGTTCGACTCCGCGTTCTCGGCGGCAAAAGAGAGCCTTCGACTTCGCGCCGGCGTGTTGCTGGGCGCAGGGATCGTCGCTGCAATGGTCGGCGGTCTTGCCCTGGGTAAGTCGCTCTCGTCCCAGACGGGCGCGGGATCGGCGAACGCACCGCTCACCCCCGACACCATTGTCATCTCGGGTCCGGCCGGCACCCCACCGCCTGGGCCCGTTTCCTCCGGGATGCCACCGGCCCCCGCGCCAAACTCGGCCGTCGTTTCCCCGGCCGCGAGCGTGCTCGAAGTCTGCGCCCCAGTCGCAACGTTTCGCGCACCACGACCGAATCATCACGCCGAGACAAAAGTGGCTCCCAAGCCGAGCGCGAACTCCACAGCGATGAGCGGCGCTCCGACGACGAAGGGGCTCGGGCCCAAGACGCACGACTCGCTCGACGACCTGATCCGCAAAGCAGCCAGCAATTAGCGGCTCCGGCTCCCTCCTTGTAAATCGCCGGGAACGAAGACACCGTAACGGCCCGCCAATCGGGCTCTCAATCCCGACCTGCTCTCGTTCCAGCTTCCCACCGGCTCGGGCACGGGCCGCCGCCGGCCGAAGCTATCGCTGCGCCGTGGTCGGCACGCGCTGAGGCGAGAACCCCGGCGGACCGCTGCCTGCAGCGCGCTCGACGGACCGCCGGACCCCACGACCCGCGCGCCTCCAGCATGTCAGAGTTGCGACGCCCTGTGAAAAGTACGACGCCGGCGTCAGGGGGAGAACGCGGTTTGCGTCGACTTGCCACGGCGATCCATCGGCGGCACGCCTTGTGCTTATGCTTGACGCAGGGCGAGCCGGCGATGACACAGAAGACGCATTTGTGGCTTCGGATTCTTGGGGTGGTGATCATCCTCGCCCTCGAGTTCGGCCCGCGGGTCCTGTCCAGCAGCCCCGTCCCCCGCGCGAGGCTAGCGGCCGCCACCACCAACCTACGTTAGCGCGCGCCAGCAAAGACGGCCGCGCAAGCCCATCGGTTTCGCGAGACCAAGCGCGTACCAGCAACCAGGGCTTTCGGAGGCTCAGCGGCTTCAGCGAGACCAAGCGCAAGCCAACTACGGCCGCGGAAGCCTAGTGATTTTCGTCGAGACCAAGCGCTGACGCTGGCGGTGGTGAGGAGCCGTACACCAGTACGGCGACGAATCCCGCCAGCGTCAGCGCGCAGGTATCGACGAAAAGCACTAGGCTTCCGCAGCGCATGCGCTTGCTGCTCCTCTCCCGAAACGCAACTCTCTACTCCACCAGCCGACTCGTCCTTGCCGCCCGCGCCCGCGGGCACGAGGTGTCGGTCATCGATCCGCTGGATTTGCGCGTGGTCATCTCGCGAGGTCGTCCCTCCCTCTACCTCGGCGCAGACGCCGCCCCGCACACCGATCTCGTTCTACCGCGCATCGGCGCTTCGATCACGAACTACGGCCTCGCCGTCGTGCGCCAGTTCGATCTCATGGGCGTGCCGGTCGTCAACACGGCGCTCGCCATCGCGCGGTCGCGCGACAAGCTGCGCGCCATGCAGCTCCTCACGAAAAAAAACATCGATGTCCCCGTGACCGTGTACGCGCGCACTCCGGAGGCGATCGACCAAGCGCTCGCGCAGGTCGGCGGAGCGCCTTGCATCGTCAAGCTCCAGCAGGGAGCGCAGGGGATTGGGACGATGATCGCCGAGACGCCGCAGGCGGTGACCTCGCTCCTCGAGACGCTCTGGGCGATGGGGCAAGACATCATCTTGCAGCAGTACATCGCCGAAGCGACCGGACGCGATTTGCGAGTCATCGTGGTCGGCGGCCGCGTCGTCGCGGCGATGCGGCGCCAGGCGAAGGCAGGCGAGTTCCGATCCAATCTCCACCGCGGAGGACGGGGCGTCGCGGCGCCGCTCGAAGAACGGTATCGGCGCGTGGCTATCGCAGCGACCCGCGTGATGGGCCTGGAGGTGGCCGGAGTCGATATGCTCGAAACGCGCGAGGGGCCCAAGATCCTCGAGATCAACAGTTCGCCCGGCCTCGAGGGTATCGAGCGCGCGAGCGGCGTCGACGTCGCGGGTGCAATCATCGCGCACGCCGAGCGCTATCTCGCTCGGCGCAAGAATCGAAAACGTACGACACTCGACGAAGAACGCCGCCTCTCTCGGATTCGCGAGTGGGCACCGGCGGTCGCTCGGAGGCGAGCGGGGATCCCCGGACCAGGATGAGCAACGGTGGACGAGGTCTACGGAGCGGGCGCGCGAACCGCCGCGGCATTCCACGTCCCGAGGCCTCGAGGCGACGCTCCCATGAGTCCATCAACGAGCTTGCGAACTCCCGCCGTAGACGTTTATTCGACACGTAGCGATGGCGCGGCCGAAGAAGCTAGGGCTCTTGCCGCTCGTCGCCTCGACGTTCTTCATGGTCTCGGGCGGCGCCTACGGTCTCGAAGACCTGGTCGCATGCGGCTACTTCGTGGCGTTCTGCGCGCTCTTGCTCGTTCCGCTGCTCTGGAGCGTGCCGACGGTGCTCATGGTCGGCGAGCTCGCCAGCGCCTTGCCCAAGGAGGGGGGCTACTACGCCTGGGTCCAGCGCGCTCTCGGACCTTTTTGGGGGTTTCAGGAGGCGTGGCTTTCGCTGGTGGCGAGCTTCTTCGACATGGCGATTTATCCGACGCTCTTCACCCTCTATCTGGGCTATCTCCTCCCGTCCGTGGCTTCGGGCGCCGGCGCGGTGTTCGCGGGCGCCCTCGTGATTGCGGCCTGCGCCGCTTGGAACATGCGTGGCGCCGCGGCGGTGGGCGTCGGATCAGTTGCCCTCGGCGTGGCGCTTCTCGTTCCGTTCGTCGCCTTCGGGATCTGCGCCCTCGCTCACGCGCCGGCTGCGATCGCCATCCGGTCGCCTCCGCATTCGCCGCCCGCGCTCCTCGCCGGTCTTCTTGTCGCGATGTGGAATTACATGGGTTGGGACAACGCGTCGACCATCGCCGCGGAGGTCGATCGGCCCGCGAGCACCTACCCGCGCGCCGTGTTCGCGGCCCTCGGCCTGGTTGTATTGACCTACCTTTTCCCGGTCTTGGCAGCGAAGGCGGCGGGGCTCGATCCGACCGGGTGGACGACCGGGTCGTGGGTGACCGCCGCGCACGAAGTGGGCGGCCCCGGACTGGGGCTTGCCGTGATCGCGGGCGGCATGGTCTGCGGAGCCGGAATGTTCAACGCGCTCTTGCTTTCGTACTCGCGGCTCCCCGTGGTCCTCGCGGAGGACGGGTATCTCCCGAGGTGGCTCGCGCGCCGCAATCCGAAGAACGACGCGCCTTGGGCATCCATCGTGGCCTGCTCAGTCGCGTACGCGGCCTGCGTCGGGATCGGATTCATTCGACTCGTCGAGCTCGACGTCTTGCTCTACGGCGCGAGCCTGACGCTCGAATTCGGCGCGCTCGTGACGCTGCGCGTCCGCGAGCCGGAGCTTGCTCGTCCCTTTCGCATTCCAGGGGGCGTCGTCTCCGCCGGAGCGCTGGCCGTCGCGCCCATATGGCTCTTGGGCCTCGCCCTCTGGAGCTGCCGAGACGAGAAACTGGGCCCGGTTCCGTCCTTGGCGTTCGGAGCGTTTCTCATGGGCCTCGGTCCGGTGGTCTATGCGCTTCGTCGAAAGGGCTTCACTCCCGAGCCCTCGCCGCCCCATCCCCCCGCTCCGTGAGAGCCGTTACAGCCTCCCGGCTGGACGCGGATTCGATGCCCATCCGCGAGCAACCCCCTTTTTCCGCAGCGCAGCCGCGAGCACGGCGCCAAGGTGCTACAACCCCCCGCCGAGCGCCTCGATGACCTCCGTACCTGCACCGCAGCCCCATCGGCAGGGCTATTTCGGCCCCTTCGGCGGTCGCTTCGTCGCCGAGACGCTCGTCCCCGCGCTGGACGAGCTGAGGCACGCGCTCGACACGGTCGTTCGCGCCGAGCCCTTCCAGCGTGAATGGCGCACACTGCTCGCGGACTACGTTGGCCGCCCTACCCCGCTCGGCGAAGCCAAGCGCCTCGCGCGCGCCATCGACCCCGACGGGCGACTCATCAGCCGTCTGTGGCTCAAACGCGAAGACCTGTGCCACACCGGCGCTCACAAGATCAACAACGCCCTCGGGCAGGTGCTCCTCGCGAAGAAGATGGGCAAAACCCGCGTCATCGCCGAAACGGGCGCCGGCCAGCACGGAGTCGCCACGGCGACCGCGTGTGCGCTTTTCGGCCTTCCGTGCGACGTCTACATGGGCTCCGAAGACGTCGCCCGGCAAGCCCCGAACGTCGGCCGCATGCGCCTCCTCGGAGCGAACGTTCTCCCCGTCGAAAGTGGATCGCGCACCCTCAAAGACGCGCTCAACGAAGCGATGCGCGACTGGGTCACCAACGTCCGCACGACGTATTATTGCCTGGGGACCGCCGCAGGCCCGGATCCGTATCCCGAGCTCGTCGCCCTTTTGCAAAGCGTCATCGGCGACGAGGCGCGCGCGCAGCTTCTCCGAGCCGCCGGCGAGCTTCCCGACGCCGCAATCGCCTGCATCGGCGGCGGGTCGAACGCGATCGGAATGTTCGGCGCCTTCCTGAAGGACCCGGGCGTCGCACTCTTCGGCGTCGAAGCTGCAGGCGAAGGCGTCTCCACCGGGCGACACGCCGCGACCCTCGGCGCGGGCCGCGTGGGCGTGCTCCACGGCTCGAAGAGCTACGTGCTTTGCGACGACAGCGGCCAGATTTTGGAAGCGCACTCGATCAGCGCAGGGCTCGACTATCCCGGGGTCGGTCCTCAGCACGCGTGGCTGAAAGAGAGCGGGCGAGCCCGGTACGTGTCGGCCACCGACGATGAGGCTCTGGCCGCGGTGCTCCTCGTCGCCCGAAGCGAAGGGATTGTTCCCGCACTCGAATCCGCTCACGCCTTCGCGCGCGTGGGCGACATCGCGCGGGACCTCACCCGCGAGCGAGGTCGGCCGGTGTCGGTAGCCGTTTGCCTCTCCGGACGCGGCGACAAAGACCTTTCGACGCTCTTGGCTAGGCTCGTGCCCCCCGAGGGCGACGACAAACGATGAATCGCATCGGAGCGACCTTCGCGCGCGGCAGGCGCAAAGCTCTCGTCGCCTATTTGTGCGTCGGAGACCCCAGCGTCGAAGAGAGCATCGATCTCGCGCGCGCGTGCGTTCGAGCGGGCGCCGACGTTCTCGAGTTGGGTGTCCCCTTCAGCGACCCCACCGCCGACGGGCCGGCGATCCAACGGGCGAGCCAGCGCGCGCTGGCCGCCGGCGGCGGGTTCGGCGCGACGCTGCGGGCAGCACGCGCTTTGCGCGCGGTCGAGCCCCACGTCGGGATCGTCGTTTTCGGCTATTACAATCCGATCTTCGTCCGCGGTGAGGCCCGCGCCGCGAGCGAAGCCTCGGACGCCGGCGTCGATGCGCTGCTCGTGGTCGACCTTCCCGTCGACGAGAGCGCGCCTCTGCGACGGGCCTGCAAGAGCCACGGACTGGGTGTCGTCCCGCTGCTCGCGCCGACGAGCTGCGCGGAGAGCAGCGCCGCTGTCAAAGATGCAGCCGCGGGCGGAACCGTCCCGTTCGTCTACTACGTGAGCGTCACGGGGGTCACCGGGACCGGTGCGATCGACGCGCGCGGCGCCGGGGCTCAAGCGGCGAGGCTCCGCGAAGAGCTCGGCCTCCCCGTCGTCGTGGGGTTCGGGATCGATACGCAAGACAAAGCCCGAGCTGCAGCGGCGGGGACCGACGGCGTTGTGGTCGGCTCGGCCATCGTGCGCGCCATCGAGAACGGGAAGACGGCCGAGCTGCGAAAAGAGGCGGTCGAGCACCTCGTGCGTGCACTCCGCGCCGGAATCGACGAAGCGGCGAGGTAGGCGGGGGCCGTCTCCGCGCTATTCTTCTCCCCCCGACCCCCCCACCCGTCATGCTGCTCCTCTGTAT